>NC_007626.1:4026003-4339718 GCF_000009985.1 Paramagnetospirillum magneticum AMB-1 | reverse complement strand
CCTGGGCCATGATGGGGGCCTCGGCGCAGGCGGCCTTGGCGTCGCCGGCCAGCAGCCAGGTGTCGACCTTGAGACGCGACAGGCCGGGCGAGGACACCACCGCCGGAGCGGCCTTGAGCAAAGCCGACAGCCCGTCGATCTCGCCCATGGCGAACAGGCGTTCGGCGCGCAGTTCCAGCAGGGAGGGCGACTGGCCGCGATTGCCGTCCGGCGCGGTGGCGGCCGACAGCAGCAGGCGGCGCGACAGGGCATGGACGGCCCGTGAACCGGCGGCGGCGGGCAGGGCGGGCAGCACCTTGCGCACGGTGGCGGCGGGGGTGCCGTGCCACATGGCCTGGCCCAATCCGCCCTGGCTTTCGTCGAGGACGCCCACGGCATCGGGATCGGGAGCCTTCAGCTCCTCGACCTCGAAACGGGGGCCGGGCTTGGCCGGGCCGCCGGGGAACTCGGCCCGCGCCGCCGGGGCGGCCTCGGCCAAGGGTTCCGCCTTATGCTCGGGCTCGGCCTTATGCTCGGGCTCGGCATTGGGCGAGGTGAGGATCAGCGGCTTGCCCGGCTGCTCCGCCCAGGCGGCGGGGGCGAGCACGGGGGCCGCCAGAAAGACGGCGCCCACGGCCAGGGCCAGGGCGTTAGCGCGGGAAGCGGGCATCCGGTATGACCTTCTCGATCTTTGCCGACGGGGGCGGCGGGTCCCAGGTGGACAGGAACAATCCGCCGCCGACGATAACCGCCAGCAGCAGGGCAACAAGAAGGCCGGCAATCTTGTTCATGGGGGACGGATGACCTCGTAATGGCAACATTTCTGGACAGGACCGGTGGGGTGCGGCTAAAAGCGGCAGGTACGGCCCCGTATGCGTACGTGCGGGCAGTGTATCGGCCAAGGCGACGGTGATCAACGCCGGCTCGCCGGTTTTTTTAAACTTCAAGGAGCGGGACCAACCTTGGATCAGGGCATGGCCGACGAACTGGCGAGACTGGCGCCGCTGCTGTCAGGGCGGATCGGCCGCACGATCGTCCTGGTCGGCCTGATGGGCGCGGGCAAGTCCTGCGTCGGCCGCCGCCTCGCCGCCCGTCTGGGGCTGGACTTCGTCGATTCCGACGCCGAGTTCGAGGCCGCCTCGGGCAGCAGCATCAGCGACTACTTCGCCCGCTTCGGCGAGGCCGCTTTCCGCGAGGGCGAGCGCAAGGTCATCGCCCGCCTGCTGGACGGCCCGCCGGTGGTCCTGGCCACGGGCGGCGGAGCCTTTGTCGACCCCACCACCCGCGAGCGCATCAAGGCCGCCGGGACCTCGGTGTGGATCCGCGCCGATCTCGAGCTTTTGCTGAAGCGGACCGTGGGCCGCGACCACCGTCCGCTGCTAAAGCAGGGCGACCCCCGTGAAATTCTCGGCCGGTTGATGGAAGCCCGCTATCCCATCTATGCCGAAGCCGACATTATCGTCGAGTCCACCGACGAAGTCCCCGAAGCCACCGTGATCCGCGTCATGGAGGGGCTGATCACCTATCTGGATCTGGAGAAGACCGTATGAGTGCCGCCGCCGAAGAGGTCATGGTCGAACTGGGCGAGCGCTCGTATCCGATCCATATCGGCCCCGGCCTGCTGGACCGGGCGGGCGAGCTGATCAAGCCGAAGATGCGGGGCGGCCGCGCCCTGGTGGTGACCGACGCCAACGTGGCGCCCCATTATCTAGAGCGGGTGCAGAAGAGCCTGGCCGAGGCCGGGGTGACCACCATGCATACGGTCATGCCCGCCGGCGAGCAGACCAAGGACTTCAAGCATCTGGAAGCCCTGCTGGACGCCATGCTGGAAGCCCGCTCCGAGCGCGGCATCATGGTGGTGGCCCTCGGCGGCGGCGTGGTGGGCGACCTCACCGGCTTTGCCGCCTCGATCCTGCTGCGCGGCGTGGATTTCGTGCAGATCCCCACCACCTTGCTGTCCCAGGTGGATTCCTCGGTGGGCGGCAAGACCGGCATCAACACCCGCCAGGGCAAGAACCTGATCGGCAGCTTCTACCAGCCCCGGCTGGTGCTGGCCGACACCAGCGTGCTCAACACCCTGCCCCGGCGGCAGGTGCTGGCCGGCTATGCCGAGGTGGCCAAGTACGGGGTGATCGACGACGAACCGTTCTTCGCCTGGCTGGAGGAGAACGGGTCCAAAGTGGTGGACGGCGACCTGGAGGCCCGGCGTTACGCCGTCGCCACCTCGTGCCGCGCCAAGGCCCGCATCGTCGGCGCCGACGAGCGCGAGGGCGGCGTGCGCGCCCTGCTCAATCTCGGCCACACCTTCGGCCATGCCCTGGAGGCCGAGACCGGCTTCTCCGAGGAGATGCTGCACGGCGAGGCGGTGGCCATCGGCATGGTCATGGCGCTGCGCCTGTCGGCCCGCCTGGGGCTGGCCCCCGCGGCCGACGCCGAGCGGCTGGAGCGTCACCTGCTGGCGGTGGGGCTGCCCGTCACCCTGCCCAAGCCCCGGCTGTGGGCGGTGGACCGGCTGATTCACCACATGGCCGGCGACAAGAAGGTCAAGGACGGCAAGGTCACCTTCGTGATGGCCAAGGGCATCGGCAAGAGCTTCCTGACCCGCGACGTGCCGGAAGCCGAGCTGGCCTCCATGCTGGCGGAGATGGCGTCGGGGTATTAGAGCGGTGCGCACCCGGCAGGGGCAATCAAGGGGATAAGGCGATGTTGGACCAAGGGCCTCTCTTCCTGACCCTTTCAGTGATTGCCATCGTGGTGCTGCAGGCCGGTTCGGCGTTCTTCGCCGGCACCGAGACGGCGCTGACCGCCGTGTCGCGCCCGGTCATGCACCAGTTGGAGCAGGACGGCAGTGCCCCCGCCCGGCGGGTCAACCGTCTGATCGATGCCCGCCAGCGGCTGATCGGCGCCCTGCTGATCGGCAACAGCCTCACCCATACCCTGTCGTCGTCGCTGGCCACCGGCGTGCTGGTCGGCCTGTTCGGCGACGCCGGCATCGCCTATGCCTCGGCCGGCATGACGGTGATCATCGTGGTGTTCGGCGAGGTGCTGCCCAAGACCTACGCCATCTACCACGCCAATCGCATGGCCTTGCTGTTCTCCGCGCCGGTCACCGGCGTGGTGTGGATTCTGACCCCCTTCGTGCGCACCGTCGAGGTGGTGGTCATGGGGCTGTTCCGCCTGTTCGGCGCCAAGTACTCCACCGCGGTCAGCGTCGAGGCCTCCATGATGGAGCTGAAAGGCGCCATCGAGGTTCATGCCGGCGAGGAGGAGGTGCGCGAGGAGCGCCGCATGCTGCGCTCGATCCTGGAACTGGGCGACGTGGAAGTGGAGCAGGTGATGACCCACCGGCGCGGCGTGGTCACCGCCGATGCCGGCCTGCCCGCCGCCGAGATCCTGGAACTGGTGGTCAGCTCGCCCTTCTCGCGCGTGCCGCTGTGGAAGGACGATCCCGACAACATCGTCGGCGTGGTCCACGCCAAGGACCTGCTGCGCGCCGTCCGCGCCCTGGATGGCGAGCTGGACAAGCTGGACGTGGTCGAACTGGCCTCGCCCCCCTGGTTCATTCCCGATTCCACCACGCTGCTCGAGCAGTTGCAGGCCTTCCGGTCGCGGCGCGAGCATTTCGCCCTGGTGGTGGACGAGTACGGCACCCTGATGGGGGTGGTCACCCTGGAAGACATCCTGGAGGAGATCGTCGGCGATATCGCCGACGAGCACGACGTGGCGGTGGCCGGTGTGCGCCCCCAGTCGGACGGTTCCTATATCGTCGACGGTTCGGTGACCATCCGCGACCTGAACCGCGAATTTGAATGGCGCCTGCCCGACGAGGAGGCCGCCACCATCGCCGGCCTGATCCTGCACGAGGCCCGGCAGATTCCCGATGTGGGCCAGGTCTTCCGCTTCTACGGCTTCCGCTTCGAGATCGCCCGGCGCCAGCGCAACCAGATCACCTCCATCCGGGTGATGCCGCCGGCCCCCGCTCCATCGGTGACCTGAAAGGGCGGGCATCCTGCCCGCAGGGGGCTGAGTGAATCCGTTCACATCCCGTTAACTCCACATATGGTATTACAATGCCGTGACGGGGACGATTTGTTGTCGACAAGCGGACTCGCCGTTGATTAAGGTTTGTGCGGGTTGTGATCGCGGACGGAGGAATTCCCGTTGATTCGCTGCTTGGACCGAGCACTGGGCTGTTTTTCGGGACAGGGTCGCCCGCCGCTTGCGGGCCGCAGCGAAGTCCGCCTCTCCTTCCAAGGGTCTCTCGTGTCGAGAGGCCCTTTTTTGTTGCCACCTTCCCTCTGCCTTTCCACAGGAGTCTCAGATGGCCAAGCGCGCAGCGCGGATTGCCGCGTCGAAGAATGAGCCGGTGGTGTCGCTTTATCCCGCCGAGCAGACCTGGAGCCCGCTGGGCGACGACGATCAGCACCGTGAGCAAAGCTATGTGCGCAAGGTCCGCCCCCAAAGCGACAACCAGCGCCGCCTGCTCAAGGCCATCGGCGACGGCAACCTGACGGTGGCCCTGGGGCCGGCGGGCACCGGCAAGACCTATCTGGCCATTTCGGCGGCGGTGGAAGCCTTCGAGGAGGGACGGGTGGCGCGCATCATGCTGTCGCGCCCGGCGGTGGAGGCGGGGGAATCCCTGGGCTTCCTGCCCGGCGACCTGCAGGAGAAGCTGGCGCCATACCTGCGCCCCCTCTACGACGCCCTGTCGGACCGCCTGGGCGGCAAGCGGCTGCGCGCCCTGCTGGCCGACGGCTCCATCGAGATCGCTCCCATCGCCTATATGCGCGGCCGCACCCTGAACAACGCCTTCATCGTCATCGACGAGGCGCAGAACTGCACCTATGGCCAGATCAAGATGCTGCTGACCCGCCTGGGCTGGCATTCCACCATGGTGCTGACCGGCGACCCGGACCAGAGCGACCTGCTGCCCGGCATGTCCGGCCTGGCCGACATCGCGGCGCGGCTGTCGGAACTGCCCGACGTGGCGGTGGTCACCCTCGACGAAAAGGACATCGTCCGCCACCCGCTGGTGGCCAGCATGCTGACGGTGCTGTGAGGTCACCCGGGATCAGGGTCGCGGCGGGGTCTCCGTCGTGGCCGCTTCCCACCAGCCGCATTGGGGGCAATAGGCCACCATGGCGGGCGTCTCGGCGGGTTTGACCGCCGTACCCAAGGCCTCGCACAGCGAGCCGGCCGCCTCCACCGCCAGGCCGATGCCGGTCAGAACCAGATCGACCCCCGGCAGTGGGATGGGCGTCCCGGCCAAGCTCTCCCCCAGTGACGGGGCCATATCGATTTGCGGCCGTTTTTCGGGTTCCAGGCGGATGTCGCCGTGGCCGCATTCCGGGCAGGTTCTGGTCACGGGATGGTTCCTTTAGAGACAGACGAAGGACAGGCCGCACAGCCGGTCGGCGGCGAACCACAGCAGCCAGAACACCGCTCCGCTTGCCAGTTGTCCCCACTGGACGGCCAGGGAAAACCGGGGCCATCGGCGGCGCAGGAAGAAGACGGCCACCATGGGGTAGAACAGCACCGACGACACGGCTCCGGCCACCATCAGAGCGGGCATGAGCACGCCGCTCAACCGATCGGCGGCGAACAGCAGGCCGCCAAGCAGGATGCCGGTGGGACCCATGGTGGTCAGGGTCAGGGCGGCAAGCCCGATCATGGCCGGCCATCCGAGCAGCAGGGGAAGCGGCGGCGGTGCGGGAACGGCGGTCACGGCGAGGTCCTCAAATGCCGCAAAGCTTGTGCGGGCCGATGTCCAGGTGCAGGTGGTCGGCGTGCAGCCTGTTGTGGTTGGGGGTCAGCACCACGTTGAAGTGCTCGCACGAGGCCCGGGCCACCGCCTGGAGAAACTCGCTCTTCTTGCCGGCGCCCCGCCAGTCCTTCTTCACCGAGATCATGGTGCCGTCGGCCAGTTCGAAGCCGCCCACGTCGATAGCCTGGCCCTTGCCGTGTTCGGACAGGCGGCCGCCCCGGCTGCCCATGTCGGCGGCGGCCACCGTGGTCTCGGTGCGCCGCGTGCGGCAGTTATAGGTGCCCATATGGTGGAGTCTGGCCACCTTCTGGCCGAAAATGCGCTGGGCGGCGGCCTGGACCACCTGGGTCTCGAAGCGGTCGACGGTGCGCGCCATGGAGCATGACATCAGGCCGGGGCGATTCCACGAGGTCTGGGAATCGGCGCTGACCTTGACCGGATTGCCCACCGAGCATGTTCCGGCGGTGCCGAACGGCGCCTGGGTCTCGAACACCACATGGTGGTTGCGCAGATCCTGCAGGCAGGCGGAATCGGGATCAAGGACGGGCGGCGGGGCGGGCCGGGGCGGCGGCGAGGAGCAGGCGCCCAGCAAGGCCAAGGTCAGAACCGCGAAGACAAGACGACAAGACACGGCTGCTCATCCGCAGAACCTAGAATCCAATCATCTAGCGCAATTACGGCCGAAAAGTCACGGAATATCTCAACGATACCCTGGAACCCGTTGTGATTCTTAATTTGTCGTTAACCGAGCTTGACCGCCGTGCCATTGGCCGAGACGATCAGCATGGTCTTGCCATCGCCGCCGATGGTTTCGTAATCCAGGTCCACCGCCACCACGGCGTCGGCGCCCAACTGGGCGGCCTGGGCCTGGAGATCGGCGAGCGCCGCGTCCTTGGCCTCGCGCAGGATGGCCTCGTAGGAGCCCGAGCGGCCGCCGACGATGTCGCGCACGCTGGCCAGCATGTCGCGGAAGATGTTGGTGCCCATCACCGCGCTGCCGCTGACGATGCCGAGATAGCCGGTGATGCGCTTGTCCTCGACGGAATCGGTGGTGGTGATGATCATCATGCCCTCGTGCTCTTGACCCGTTTCGCCGAGGTCATCACACTCCGTGATCCTTTTCCAGGAGAAAGACGCCATGACCGAACAGCCCGTCCCCATCGGGGTCGTCACCATCTCGGACCGCGCCAGCCGGGGGATCTACGAGGACAAGGGCGGCCCGGCCATCGTCGCCGAGATGACCCGCTTCCTGTCCACGCCCTGGCGGCCGGTGGCGCGGGTCATCGAGGACGAGCAGGCGGTGATCGAGGCGACCTTGAAGGAACTGGCCGACGTGGAGGGCTGTTCGCTGATCGTCACCACCGGCGGCACCGGCCCGGCGCCCCGCGACGTGACGCCCGAGGCCACCGAGGCCGTATGCGACAAGATGATGCCGGGCTTCGGCGAGCTGATGCGCACCGAAAGCCTGAAGGTGGTCCCCACCGCCATCCTGTCGCGCCAGACGGCGGGCATTCGGGGCCACAGCCTGATCATCAACCTGCCGGGCAAGCCCTCGGCCATCGCCGATTGCCTGAACGCGGTGATGCCGGCTGTGCCCTATTGCATCGACCTGATCGGCGGCGCCTTCATCGATACCGACCCGGCGGTGTGCAAGGCGTTCCGGCCCAAGAAATAGAACACAAAGAGTCGAAAAGTGGGCGCCGGGCCGCCCCAAGCCCACTTTTCCCGAAAGGTTACGCCGGGAAGGTGACCGAGACCACCGTGCCCTCGTCGACGAAGATGTGGGAGCGGCCGCCCAGCTGGCGCGACAGGGCGCGGATCAGGCCGATGCCGATGCCGCGTCCCGGCTTGTCGGGCATGCCCACGCCGTTGTCGCGCACCGTGAAGTGCCACTCGCCCGCCTCGCGCACCAGGGTCACCCAGATGGTGCCGCGCCGTCCGTCGGAGAAGGCGTGCTTCATGGCGTTGGACAGCACCTCGTTGGCCAGCATGCCCAGCGGCACGGCGCGCTCCAGGTCCAGGGTGCCCTCCACCTCGACCTCGACGGTGACGCCGCCCGGTGACGAGGCATAGGACCCGGCCAGGGCCTCGGCCAGCTTGCCGAAATAGGTGCCCAGGTCCACGTTGGAGGCCAGATTGCGCTCGTAGAGGGTCTGGTGCACCAGGCCCATGGAATGGATGCGGTCCAGGGCGTCCTTCAGGGTCTCCTTCACCTTCTCGTCGGTGACGTGCAGCGATTGCATGGTCAACAGGCTGGAGATGACCTGAAGATTGTTCTTAACCCGGTGATGGACCTCCTGGAACAGAACGTCCTTTTCCGCCAGGGCGGTGGTCAGGTCGCGGGTGCGGCGCTCTCCGGTGGCCAGCAGCCGGGCCTCGTGTCTCAGGCTTTCGCTGGTGATGGCGGCCAGCACCAGCATCAGCACCATGGCGGTGACGAACAGCAGCGCATTGCGTCGGCTGCGCACCGTCCATTCGCGGAACACCACCTTGGTCGGGATACCCGAGGTGACAACCATCTCCAGGTCGGCGAGGTTGCGGTAGGCCACCAGCCGTTCGATGCCGTCAACCACCGAGGTGGAGCGGTAGATGCCGGACTGCCCCTTGGCGAATTCCGTAAAGGGGTGTTTCGAGGTGTCGAAGCGGGTGAAGGTGGCGTCTGGCAGGGGATAGCGGGCGACCAGCCCGCCGTCCAGGCGCGACACCAGGAAGATGGCCCCCGGCTCTGACTGCAGACTCCGGTAGAACTCGATGAAATAGTCGGTTTTCAGCGCGATTTCCGCGACGCCCTGCGGGCGTCCGGCGGCGTCGAGGATGGCACGGCTGAAGATGATGGCCCGCCCCTGATCGCCGCGTCCGGGGACCACGGCGCTCATCACCGTGCGTCCGGGCTGCCCCATGGCCAGGATGAAATAGTCGCGGTGACTGGCGTTGGCGGAAAAAAGGCCAAGGCGGTCGGTCACCAGTACCGGGTCGCCCCGCTCGTCGTGAATGGCGATGGCAACCCCGTGGGGCAATTCGGTCAGCAAGGTCTCCAGCCAGTCCCGGTCCTGGCGCGACGAGCGTAGCGCGGCCAGGGGCTTGCCTCCCACCCGGCCGATCACCGTGCCGAGATGGGCGTGGACGGTGCCGTGGGCGGCGCGGGTATGGGATTCCACCAGATGGGCCGACAGCCGGAGATTGGCGCTCCAGTCGTCCAGGGTCGCCTGGTGATCGAACCAGGTCAGCGTCGCCAGCCCGGCCATGCCGCCCAGCACGGCGATGGCCACGATCATGGCCAGCAGCAGCCGGGGCCGAGGCAGCCGCGACGACTGAACGGCTTCGGACGGCTTGTCCAGGCGGCTGGATTGCGAGATATCCACGCGGCCGCCGTTCATGATCATCTTGCCCGGCGGCGGCCGCCCGCGGGCTCGGCCTCGTCGTCGAACAGGGCGGTCAGCTGGCGCATCATGGTGCCGCCCAGGTCCTCGGCATCCATGATGGTGACGGCGCGCCGGTAATAGCGGGTGACGTCATGGCCGATGCCGATGGCCACCAGTTCCACCGGCGAGCGGTTCTCGATGAAGGCGATGACGTCGCGCAGGTGCTTTTCCAGGGTGTTGCCGGGATTGGCCGACAAGGTGGAATCGTCCACCGGCGCCCCGTCCGAGATCACCATCAGGATGCGCCGCTGTTCCGAGCGCGAGATCAGGCGGTCATGGGCCCACATCAGGGCTTCGCCGTCGATGTTCTCCTTCAGGATGCCTTCGCGCAGCATCAGCCCCAGATTGCGCCGCACCCGGCGCCAGGGGGCGTCGGCCGCCTTGTAGACGATGTGGCGCAGATCGTTGAGGCGGCCGGGATTGGTCGGCTTGCCCTCGGCCTGCCACTTCTCGCGGGCCGAGCCGCCCTTCCACGCCCTGGTGGTGAAGCCCAGGACCTCCACCTTGACGCCGCAGCGCTCCAGGGTGCGGGCCAGCAGATCGGCGCTCATGGCCGCCACGGTGATGGGCCGCCCGCGCATGGAGCCGGAATTGTCGATCAGCAGGCTGACCACCGTGTCGCGGAAATTGGTTTCCTTCTCGATCTTGAAGGACAGCGAGTGCATGGGATTGGCGACGATGCGGGCCAGGCGCCCGGTGTCGAGCATGCCCTCCTCCAGGTCGAAATCCCAATTGCGGGTCTGCTGGGCCATCAGCTTGCGCTGCAGGCGGTTGGCCAGCTTGGCGACCACGCCCTGCAGGTGGGTCAGTTGCTGGTCCAGCTGGCGCCGCAGGCGGTTCAGCTCCTCGGGCTCGCACAGATCCTCGGCGGTGACGATCTGGTCGTATTGGGTGGTGTAGGGCTTGTAGGGCCGGTCCTGGAAGGCGGCGGAATTGGACAGCTGTTCCTGGGCTTGCTTGGAGGGGCCGCCCGGTTCCTCGGTGCCCGAGCCGGTCAGCATCATCTCCTCGCCGGAATCGGTGCCGTCGTCCTCGCCGCTGCCCTCGCTCGAGCCCGGCGCCTGGGTGTCGCCTTCCTGCTGCGGTCCCTGGCCCTCCTGCTCGCCTTCCTTTTCCTGGCCGGCGCCCTGGGCGTCCTGCTCCTGGCCGCTTTGCTCGGAATTCTCGGAGTCCTCGGCTTCGGAGGCCTGATCGGTGCCGAAATCCAGGTCGCTCAGCAGCCTGTGCAGGCCCTTGGCAAAGGCCTCCTGGTCGCGCAGGAGATCCTTGAGAGCGTCCAGCGTCGGACCGGCCTTGGCCCGGACCTCGTCGCGCCATAGGTCGACGGCCGGGCGGGCCGAGGGCGGCGGTTCCAGCCCGGCGAAGATCTCGCGGGCGATGAAGCGCATGGCGTCGGCCAGGGCCACCTGCTCGCGCTTGACGGCGCGGTCGAGCCCCTCGGCGCGGGCCTTGACCTCCAGCACCTCGGCGATGTTGGCGGCGGCACCGGGCATCAGGCGGGCGCCCAGGGCCTCGACCCGGGCCTGCTCGACCATGTCGTAGATCTTGCGGGCCTCGGGCAGTTGCGGCATGCGCCGCACATGCACCGTGTCGTCGTGATAGCGCAGCCGGAGCGCGACGGCGTCGGCGGTGCCGCGCAGGCGGGCCAGGTCCGACGGCAAGATGTTGCGCGGTGGCGCCGGCAGCCGGATCTCGGTGCCGCGCACGCTGCCGTTTCCGGCGGCATAGCCGACGTCCAGGTCCGCGTGGCCCGACATGGCCTTCAAGGTCGCGGCGGTGGCGCGGCGGATGGTCTCGCCGATGCTTTCGCCCCTGCCGCTATCCTTGGCCGTCGCGTTCTGTGACACGATCTGGTCCGCTCCTTTAAGCCAGCATGCGGGCGGGACCGTCGGGCAGGTCGGTGCCGAAGCAGCGCTGGTAGTACTCGGCCAGGATCGGCCGTTCGACCTCGTCGCACTTGTTGAGGAAGGTCACGCGGAAGGCATAGGAATGGTCACCGAAGATGCGGGCGTTCTCGGCCCAGGTGATCACCGTGCGCGGGCTCATCACCGTGGAGATGTCGCCGTTCATGAAGCCCTGGCGGGTCAGGTCGGCCAGCATCACCATCTTGGACACCAGGTCGCGGCCCTCGGGGCTGTCGTAATCCTTGAGCTTGGCCACCACGATGGAGCATTCGTCGTCATGGGCCAGATAGTTCAGGGTGGCGACGATGTTCCAACGGTCCATCTGGCCCTGGTTGATCTGCTGGGTGCCGTGATAGAGGCCGGTGGTGTCGCCCAGGCCCACGGTGTTGGCGGTGGCGAACAGGCGGAAGGCGGCGTGGGGCCGGATCACCCGGTTCTGGTCCAGAAGGGTCAGGCGGCCTTCCACTTCCAGCACGCGCTGAATCACGAACATCACGTCGGGGCGGCCGGCGTCGTATTCGTCGAACACCAGGGCGCAGGGGTGCTGCAAGGCCCAGGGCAGCATGCCTTCGCGGAATTCGGTGATCTGCTTGCCGTCCTTGACCACGATGGCGTCCTTGCCGATCAGGTCGATGCGGCTGACATGGCTGTCCAGGTTGACGCGGATGCAGGGCCAGTTGAGCCGTGCCGCCACCTGCTCGATATGGGTGGACTTGCCGGTGCCGTGATAGCCCTGGACCATGACGCGGCGGTTGAAGGCGAAGCCGGCCAGGATGGCCTTGGTGGTGTCCGGGTCGAAGCGGTAGGCCGGGTCCACGTCGGGCACGTGCTCGCTGCCTACCGAGAAGGCGGGAACCTTCATGTCGAGGTCGATGCCGAACACCTCGCGGGCGGAGATCTCGGTATCGGGCATGGCCAGGGGATGGTCGGAGGCAAGCGGGCTTTGGATCTTGGAGGTCATACTCTCGTCCTTGGGGGGCTGCTTACTGGCTCAGGCTGAGCTTTAAGGTGTTGTAGGCGTGGTTGATGCGCTTGAAGCGCTCTTCGGCGTCCTTGTCGCCATTGTTGGCGTCGGGATGATGCTGCTTGACCAGTTCCTTGTAGCGGGCCTTCAGCATGTCGGCGGTGAGCGGCGGAGTCAGTTCGAGAACCGCCATGGCCTCTTCCTCGGGCGTGGCGACGCGGGCCTTGGGCCGCGCCTCCTCGGTGGCGGCGTCCTCGAAAACCTCGAAGGGGTCGTGGATGGTATAGGCGAATTTGCGCTTGGCGCCCTGGATGCCCAGCGGCCAGGTGGGGCGCTGCCAGGTGGTGTCCTTGCGCAGTTCGGCCTCGATCTCCTCGGCGCCCATGCCGGCGTAGTAGTTCCAGGCCAGATTGTACTCGCGCACATGGTTCAGGCAGAACCAGTAGTAATCGGTCAGTCGGTCGCGGGCCTGGGGGGCGCGATATTCGGCTTCGAGCGCGCAGCCGGGATGGTCGCAACGGCGGGTGGCCGGTTGCGCCGGGGAGGGGCCGAAGGCCGGCCGCCAGGATCTGCGGGCGTTGGTCGCTTTCATGGCACCGGTCATAATGGAGGCTCGCCCGCGCCAAGGCAAGGCGTGAGCGGCGCATATGGGCTGTCGGAACCTCCTCTTGACGCCGGGCCCCTTTGGCCCCAATTGGGGAGGGTTCGATTTCACGAGAGGGATTACGGGAATGCTGGTGGCCGAGATCATGACGCAGAAGATCGAAGACGCGCTGAAGCCGACGCGGCTGGTGGTGGCCGATGATTCCCACCGGCACGCCGGCCATGCCGGCCATCATCCGGACGGGGAAAGCCATTTCACCGTGACCATCGTCTCGGCGGCCTTCGAAGGCGTCAGCCGCGTCGAGCGCCACCGCAAGGTCAACGCCCTGCTGGCCGAGGAGCTGGCCGGGCGCGTGCACGCCATGGCGCTGACCCTGATGACTCCGGACGAGGACGCCCGGCGGCTTTAGCTGGCTGCGGAAAGCCCCCGAAGTGAGGTTTTCCCCAACCTGTCGACGCGGCGTGCTCCGAGCCGGGGGCGCTACTCCACCTTCATCAGGGCGATGTCGTGCTTGCTCGACAACGGCGTCGTCCGGCTGCCGGGCGTCGCCTGGAAGGCGTAGGTGTACCGGACCGCGCTGTAGGACAGGGTCACGGTCTCGACCGGCATGTCCCCGGCGCCGCCGCCCAGCGAGACGTTGGAAATGATCGCGTTGCTCATTTCCACCTTCAGGTATTCCACCAGGGCGTCGCCATCCGAGCGGCAGGCGGTGAACACCGCCGTGGCGATGGGCTTGCCGCTCCAGCATCGCTTCAGCATGGGCACCGAGGCCGCGTCGGTGTAT
Source organism: Paramagnetospirillum magneticum AMB-1 (assembly GCF_000009985.1). Taxonomy (GTDB): domain Bacteria; phylum Pseudomonadota; class Alphaproteobacteria; order Rhodospirillales; family Magnetospirillaceae; genus Phaeospirillum; species Phaeospirillum magneticum. The sequence goes on along the minus strand of NC_007626.1, from coordinate 4,326,297 downwards.
TTGGTGAAGCTGAAATCGGCGTGATTGGCCTGCTCCACCGTGCCGCCGGCCGAGCGGGTCGGGCTGGTGGGCTGGTTGAAGGAGTGGCTCCAGGACAGCGCCTGAATCTCCTTCGCGTGACCCGTGATCTGGCACTCGCCGTCGATATCCGCGAGCCTGAGAAAGAAATTCTGCGCCATGTCGTCCTCCCCACTTTTCAGGAGGCCGCGCCCCCTTGCTTCATGGGGTAAGGGTATTGCTGCCAAAGATTGACGGCAATGCGCTAATTGCACTCAGTTGAATCGACAATTTTTACGTATACAATCCGAGGTAATCTATTTCACCTTGACGTCCATGATCTCCAGGTTGCGCCGGGCCGTGTCGGCGGCGGCACTTTCCGGCGCGGCGGCGATGGTCTTCATCCAATCCTCGCGGGCGCCGGCCTGATCGTCTTCCAGGCGGCGGATCATGCCTCGTTCCAGCAGGGCATCGGGAAAGGACTGGTCCAGGATTAGGGCGCGGGCCAGGTCATCCTTGGCCAGGGCCAGCTTGTCCAGATAGCGGTAGGCCACGGCCCGCAGCACCATGGCCTCGATGCGGTTGGGCTGCACCTTGAGCAGGGCCGACAGCACGTCGACCACTTCGGCGTAATGGCCGACCGAGGCCAGGGTGACCGCCTTGTCCAGCATCAGCTCGGGGTGGCCCGGCACCAGCTTCAGCGCCGTGTCCTGGTCGGCCAGTGCCAGCTGCGGCTTGCCCGCCAGCAACCAGGCCTGTCCCGCCTGGGCCAGCATCTCGGCGCGCAGCGATTCCTCGCGGCGGCTGATGCCGGCCAGGGCTTCCAGGCGTTTGGCGGCCTCTTCGTACTTGCCCAGGCCGATCAGCGCCACCGCCGCGCAGTGCCGCGCCGGCTCGCCGCCGCCCAGCGAGCCCCAGGCGATGGCTTCCTCCCACCCGTCCTCGGGCTTGGCGCGGGCCAGGGTCAGGCAGGTGCGGTATTCCATCTTGGGATTGATGGTCTCGGCCGGAGCCGGGGCGGGAAGCCACAGCAGGGGCAGCAGCAGGGGGATGGTGCGTAGTCTCATGGGGGCGTAGTCTCTCCAATTGTGCGGGCGGTGCAAGGAAAGACAGATGGCCAAGCGATTTTTCCTGTTCGGGCTGGGCTTTTCCGGCCGGGTGATCGCCCGCGGGCTGGTCGAGGCGGGCTGGGAGGTGATGGCCACCACCCGCTCGGGCGAGGCGGCGGACTGTCCCGGGGTCCAGGTTCTGCCCTTCGACCGCGACCATCGTCTGCCGGCCGGCTGTCTGGACGGAGTCGAGGCGGTGCTGTCCTCGGTGCCGCCCGATGATCGCGGCGACCCCGTGCTCGACCTGATGGCCGACGCCATCCGCGCGGCGGCTCCCGCCTGGCTCGGCTATCTCTCCACCACCGGCGTCTACGGCGATCATGGCGGTGCCTGGGTGGACGAGGCGACGCCGCCCAATCCCGGCCTGGACCGCTCGCGCCGTCGTCTGGCCGCCGAAACCCAGTGGCGAGAGAGGGGGGCGCATATCTTCCGGCTGGCGGGAATTTACGGCCCCGGCCGTTCGGCGGTGGACACCGTGCGGGCCGGGCAGGCGCGTCGCGTGGTCAAGCCGGGCCAGGTGTTCAGTCGGATCCATGTGGAGGACATCGCCGCCGCGATTCTGGCCTCGCTGGGGCGTCCCGATCCCGGGGCGATCTACAATCTGTGCGACGATGACGCCGCCCCGCCCCAGGAGGTCATCGCCCACGCCTGCGCCCTGCTGGGCCTCGAACCGCCGCCGGAAATTCCGTGGGAGCAGGCCGAGGCGACCCTGTCGCCCATGGCGCTCAGCTTCTATGCCGACAACAAGCGCGTCGACAACGCCCGGATGAAGCGCGACCTGGGCGTCCGGCTGAAATACCCGACCTATCGCGAGGGGCTGAAAAGCTGTCTATGACGGCGTCGGCACGGCGAGGCGGGGCTCCCGCCCCTTAGCCCCGGTTGGAGGCGAGCCTCCAAACCTCCCCTGGTTTTGAAAATAAAAGGGGGGCCGGGGCATGCCCCGGATGGGTTTGGGCGAGTGCCCAACAGAGACTCCCGCACCCAGGTCTTACTTGGTCTCGGTCGGCTCGGGGGTGGTCTTGGCGGGCAGGGTGGCGGCTTTGCCGCGCACGGCCTTGGTCATCGCCATGCCGGCGGCGAAGGCGGGGTTGAGGTAGGGGCTGCGGCCATCGGCGACGCGCACTGGCTCCAGTCCCATGCCCTTGAGGCAGTCGTAAATTTCGCGAAGTTCCGCGGGTCCCAGCATTCTCGTTCCTCGGCATGCATTGCCTGACGGCTAGTCTGCACCGAATCGGGGGCGGAATGCGATAGGATTTTGTGCAATGCAGCATCGCCCGCCCGGCGCGTCCCAGGCCCCGAATTCCGGGGCGGGCAAAAAAGTGGCGGGACCCGGCTCATCGCCGCGTCCCGCCCAATGTCAGGGAGACAAAGCAGTAATGAGCATTGTGGTACCAGAATGCAGAATTCAGGTCAACAAAAATTCATCCGGGTCGTTCCAGGCCCCCCGCCGAGAGGGGAGGGCCTGGGTCCTACGACCTAGATGATCGCGACGGTATCCGCCTGCGGGCCCTTCAGCCCCAGGGTGGTGGTGACGCGGACGCGCTGACCGGATTCCAGGGTCTTGATCCCGGAGCGCTCCAGCGCCTTCACGTGCACGAACACGTCCTTGCCGCCCTGATCGCAAGCGACGAAGCCAAAGCCCTTCTCGGCGGAGAAGAACTTGACCACGCCCTCCACGGTCTCGGTCGGGCCGCGCTCTTCCCGGCGCGGGGCGCGCGGGGTGGCGGTGGTGCTGTCCACTTCATGGACCATCACCACCTGCGGGCCACGCTGCCCGGCGCCCAGGTCGACCACCAGGGTCGCGCCTTCGGCGACCTGGGTCAGGCCGGCGCGCTCGAGAGCGGAAATGTGCAGGAAAGCGTCGGGGCTGCCGTCGGACGGGGCGACGAAGCCGAAGCCCTTCGAGGCATTGAACCACTTCACAGTGGCGCTGACGTTCGCCTGACTGACCATCTGACGGTCAAAGGAGCTGGGCGCCATCGGCCGCGAAGGACGCGGGTCGAAAGCCGGCTCGCCAAAGTCGTCCCGACGACCGCGTCCGCGCTCGCCCCTGCCATGATTATCTCGGTTCCATGCCATGTGTCATTCTCGTCGTAAGTAAACAAAATCCCCCGCACCCACGCGAGGGCATTCCGCCCGGCTCAGCGCGCCAAGGTCAGCCTGAAGCTATATCATTACCTGAGAATCAGGCGCCCGCATAGGGGGTTACGGGCCGCGCAAGGGCTCCTGATAATTATTTTTTTGTGCTGCACTGCGGTCGTGGCGGCGAATAATCCGGTACAACCCCATGGTCAGGCCGACGACGATTGCGCCCGAATAGGCGACATCCGACAGAAAATGCCCGCCTTGAGCGATTCTGACCGCTCCCATGGCCAGCCCGAAGGCCAGGGCGGCGGCAAAGGCGGCGCGGCGGCGGCGGGGCGGGGCGATCAGGGCCAGCGATACGGTCCAAAAGCCCAGGGCGGCGTGGCCCGATGGGAAAGAGCAATTGTCGGGGCACTGGTCGGAGATAATCAGCGGCGGGGTGTAGCGGCGGTCGGGCTGGTGGCCGGCGTTGAATTCGGCGATGGTCGAGGGGCGCGCCCGCCCCCAGTAATCCTTGAGAATGACATTGACCACCAGGCCCGGCCCCAGCGCCAGGGAGCCCACTACCAGCAGCGCCATGGGCGGCCGGATGCCCGCCACCGGACGCTTGAGAATCGCCGCCGCCGCTCCGGCCAGGGCGATCAGCCCGGCGGCGGTGAACAGGAAGATGGGCAGAATCTTGCGGGCGAATTCGCCGATGGGGTGAACGCGAAAGGGAAAGCCGCGCGCCTGGGCGTCGAAGAACAGCGCCGAGGCGGCAAGGTCGATCTGGGGAAACAGCGTCAGCGGCACCAGGGCGGCAAGGACCCAGGTCCAGGGATTGCGGAACACGGCTGACCCCATCAGCCGTCCTCGAGATGGAACAGTCCTGACAAGCCGATCAGTCCGGCGAACAGCGGCGGCGTCCAGGCCGCCAGAGTCTGGGGCAGGGTCGCCGACAGGCCCAGGGCATAGATCACCTTGGAAAAGAAGTAGACGGCGAAACCGGCGGCCACGCCGGCGCCGATGCGGGCCAGCAGGCCGCCGGACCGGGTGTTGGGTCGCAACGAAAACACCGCCGCCATCAGGACCATGCCGCAATAGAGCACCGGTGAGGCCAGCAGCGACTGCAGATACAGACGATGCTTGTTGGCGGTGAAGCCCGCTCGCTCGAAGAACCGGATGAAGCCGGGCAATTGCCAGAAGGACAGGGTTTCCGGCGACGCGAAATTATCGTGGATGCGGTCCAGGGTCAGTTGGGTGGGAATGTGCATCTGTTCCTTGAAGACCGAGGGCTTGCCGCCTTCCATCACCCAGGCCCGCCGCACCTCGAAGGCGCCGTCCACCAGGGTGGCGGATTCGGCGGAAATGCGCTGGTGGAAGTGGTCGGGCCGGTCGTACAGGAAGAAATGCGCATCGCGGATGTGGAGGACCAGCCCATCCTGGCGCACCGTCTCGGAGTGGACCACCATCTCGCCGTTCTCGTGGGGCTCGCGCAGCCACAGCCCCACCTCTGAAATGTCGAAGGCGCTGGCCTTGGTCGCCAGCAATTCGTCCTGCAGACGTTCATAGCGGCCGTACATGGCGGCGGCCATGGGGTTGAAGGTGGTGATCTCGAAGATGCCGAAAATTCCGGCCACGGCCAGCACCGGCGTGATGAACTGCCAGACGGAAATGCCGGCGGCGCGGGCCACCACCAGTTCATGGGTGCGGGTCAGGCGCCAGAAGCACACCATGGAGCCGATCATCACCGCGAAGGGCAGGATGGTATGCAGCATCTGCGGCAGCTTGAAGAACGCCATCAGCAGAATGGGGGTGATGCCCAGTTCCGGCCGTCCGGCGGCGCGGCGGATCAGCTCGATCACGTCGAACAGCAGGATGATCCCCAGAATCACCAGCAGGACGGTGGCGAAGGCCGAGGCGAATTGCCGCCCGATATAGCCGCTCATGATGGGGGATAAGCGCATGATGCCCGAATTCGGTGTGGTCCGAGGAAAGCCGAGTATAGAGGTTTCGCCCGTCTCCGTGTCATAAACCTTTTCGGCTTGGAAAAGGAAAGACGGCGATGGTGACCCTGACGCGCATCTATACCCGGTCGGGCGACAAGGGCAAGACCTCACTGGGCGACGGCACCCGGGTGGGCAAGCACGATCTTCGGGTTGAGGCCTACGGCACGGTGGACGAGGCCAATGCGGTCGTCGGCCTGGCCCGCCTGCACGCCGAGGGCGCGATGATGGCGCTGCTGCAAAGGGTGCAGAACGACCTGTTCGACCTGGGCGCGGACCTTTGCACTCCCGCCGCCGCCGACGAGGTCCCCGGGACGCGCCTGCGCGTCGTCCAATCCCAGGTGGATCGCCTGGAGGCCGAGATTGATGCGGCCAATGAGTCCCTGGCGCCGCTCGCCTCGTTCATCCTGCCCGCCGGCTCGCCGCTCGCCGCCCATCTGCACCACGCCCGCACGGTGGTGCGCCGCGCCGAGCGCCTGATGGTCGCCCTGTCCGATGTCGAGGCGGTCAATCCCCAGGCGATCATCTACGCCAATCGCCTGTCGGATCTGCTGTTCGTCCTGGCCCGCGTCGCCAACGGCAACGGGGCTGAAGACGTCCTGTGGGTGCCGGGGGGTGCGCGTTGACATCCCTGAACTCCCGTCATATTGTGCAATGCAATAGCAAATTCCGCCCGGCGATGCCGATTAATGGGCCGCTCTGGGGTCTAAGGGGTTGAAGACACGATGAAAATCCTGGTCGCGATCAAGCGTGTGATCGATTACAACGTGAAGATTCGGGTGAAGTCGGACGGTTCGGGCGTCGAGACCCAGAACGTGAAGTTCTCCATGAACCCGTTCGACGAGATCGCGGTTGAGGAGGCGGTTCGCCTCAAGGAAGCGGGCAAGGCCACGGAAGTGGTGGTGGTCTCCATCGGCCCGGCCGCCGCGTCGGAGACGCTGCGCACGGCGCTGGCCATGGGCGCCGACCGCGGCGTGCTGGTCCAGACCGATGACGAGGTCCAGCCCCTGGGCGTGGCCAAGGTCTTGAAGGCGCTGGTGGCCAAGGAGGCTCCCGGGCTGATCATCCTGGGCAAGCAGGCCATCGACGACGATTCCAACCAGACCGGCCAGATGCTGGCGGCGCTGCTGGGCTGTGCCCAGGGCACCTTCGCCAGCAAGGTGGAGATCGGCGCCGATGCCATCACCGTCACCCGCGAGGTGGACGGCGGGCTGGAGACGGTGTCGCTGAAGCTGCCGGCGGTGGTGACCACCGACCTGCGCCTCAACGAGCCGCGCTATGCCTCGCTGCCCAACATCATGAAGGCCAAGAAGAAGCCCATCGACACGGTGTCGCCGGCCGATCTGGGCGTCGACGTGGCGCCGCGCCTAGTGACGCTGTCGGTGGCCGAGCCGCCCAAGCGCAGCGCCGGCATCAAGGTGGCCGACGTGGCCGCCCTGGTCGACAAGCTGAAGAACGAAGCCAAGGTGATCTGACGGCACGACCGGGCGATTGCCCGGACCCATTTGGGGCGATGCCCCAAACCCCCTTTGAATTCAAAAGGGGTCCGGGGTCTTCCCCGGTCGGGGTGCGGGGCGGAAGCCCCGACGTGGCCAGGACAAGGAACGAAAAGACATGACCATTCTGGTTATCGCGGAACATGAAGGCGGCGCTCTCAAATCCGCCACGCTGAACACCGTTTCCGCCGCTTCCAAGATCGGCGGCGACGTGCATGTGCTGGTGGCCGGCTCGGGCATCGGCGCGGTGGCCGAGGCCGCCGCCAAGGTGGCGGGCGTCGCCAAGGTGCTGTCGGCCGACGCCGCCCTTTACGCCAACCATCTGGCCGAGCCGCTGGCCGCCCTGGTGGTGAGCCTTGCCGGGTCCTATTCCCACATCCTGGCGCCGGCCACCACGGGGGGCAAGAACGTGGCGCCCCGCGTCGCCGCCCTGCTGGACGTGGCGCAGATCTCCGAGATCACCGCCGTGGTGTCGCCCGATACCTTCGTGCGGCCGATCTATGCCGGCAACGCCCTGGCCACCGTGCAGTCCAAGGACGCGGTCAAGGTGATCACCGTGCGCGGCACCGGCTTTGAGGCCGCCAAGGCCGAGGGCGGCTCCGCGTCGGTGGAAGCCGTGTCGGCCGCCGCCGATCCGGCCCTGTCGTCCTTCGTCGGCAGCCAGCTGTCCAAGTCCGAGCGTCCGGAACTGACCTCGGCCCGGATCATCATCTCGGGCGGTCGCGGCATGCAGTCGGGCGACAACTTCCACCTGCTGGAAGCCGTGGCCGACAAGCTGGGCGCCGCAGTCGGTGCCTCGCGCGCCGCCGTGGACGCCGGCTTCGTGCCCAACGACTTCCAGGTGGGCCAGACCGGCAAGATCGTCGCCCCCGACCTCTACATCGCCGTCGGCATCTCGGGCGCCATCCAGCACCTGGCCGGCATGAAGGACTCCAAGGTCATCGTCGCCATCAACAAGGACGAAGAGGCCCCCATCTTCCAGGTCGCCGATTACGGTCTGGTCGCGGATCTCTTCAAGGTGTTGCCGGAGCTGGCCTCCGAACTCAACAAGTAACCGTCAACCTGCCCTACGGCTGAAGCCATAGTATCCGGGAGCCTCATAATGACTGCTATCAATAAGATCGGTGTTATCGGCGCGGGCCAGATGGGCAATGGTATCGCCCAAGTCTGCGCTGCCGCCGGTTTCGACGTTATCCTGCTCGACGTCAGCGAGGAGGCCCTGAAGAAGGGTCTTGGCACCATCACCAAGAACCTGGACCGCGCCCTTTCCAAGGGCAAGCTGACCGAGGCCGAAAAAGCTGCCACGCTCGGTCACATCAAGACCACCACCGCCTATGCCGATTTCTCGGATAGCGATCTGGTCATCGAGGCCGCCACCGAGGATGAGAAGATCAAGCGGGCCATCTTCGCCCAGCTCTGCCCGGTGCTGAAGCCCGAGGCCCATATCGCGTCCAACACCTCGTCGCTGTCCATCACCCGCCTGGGTGCCGCCACCGACCGTCCCGCCAAGTTCATGGGCATGCACTTCATGAACCCGGTGCCGGTCATGAAGCTGGTGGAATTGATCCGCGGCATCGCCACCAGCGAGGAGACCTTCTCCCTGGTGACCGAGATGACCCAGAAGCTGGGCAAGAAGGCAGTGGCCGCCGAGGACTTCCCGGCCTTCATCGTCAACCGCATCCTGCTGCCCATGATCAACGAAGCCGTCTACACCCTGTACGAGGGCGTCGGCTCGGTGGCCAGCATCGATACCGCCATGAAGCTGGGCGCCAACCACCCCATGGGTCCGCTGGAACTGGCCGACTTCATCGGTCTGGACACCTGTCTGGCGGTGATGCAGGTCCTGCACGAGGGCCTCGCCGACACCAAGTATCGCCCCTGCCCGCTGCTGGTGAAGTATGTGGAGGCCGGCTGGCTGGGCCGCAAGACCGGCCGCGGCTTCTACGATTACACCGGCGAGACCCCGGTTCCGACCCGCTAAATCAGCGGTTCCGGACGGAACGCAGGGCGGGAGGCCATGGCCTCCCGCCCTTTTTCGTTTGGCGGCGGCCTATGGAACTTCATGTTTTATACACCACTATTATTATAGGTATGGAGATGTGGCGCCCAGCTATGATAGGGCTGGTTCGGGTGCTGCAGTCCAAAAGAAGTATATCAAAGGTGAGCCATGAGTTTTCATTGGACGATCACCCGCAAGCTTCAGGCCATGACTGTCCTGATGCTGCTGCTCCTGACCGCCACCAGCGGCTTCGGTATCCTGGGTATGAGCCGCATGCACGACGGCTTTCGGGCGGTGACGGAAGATACGACCCCGGCGTTGATCCATCTTTCGGGAACCGTGGATGCCCTGCACCGCATCCGCGTCCGCGTGATCGGCGCGGCTATGGAAACCGATTCCGCCCGCATTGCGGCGCTGCGCGATGAATACGTCAAGCAGCTCGCCGATCTGAACAAGACCTGGAATGCGTATGCCGCCAGCCGCCTGTCGCCGGAGGAAGCCGCCCTGGCCCGGGAGGCAGAGACCGGCATCAAGAGCTACCAGGGCTTTATACAGGAGAGTTGGGCGCGCATCGCCGCCGGCGAAGCCAACGGCGTCCTTGCCGATCTGGTGGGCGGCAAGGGGGTGGATAAATTCCGTGAGGCGGCCACCCCCTTGCGCAAATTGCTGGATTTCCAGAGCCGGGAAGCCGCCACCATGTTCGCCGAGGGCGAGCAGAACTACGACCGCGATCGGAGCGCCAGTCTTGGCCTGGTCGGACTTGGTCTGGTTCTCGGCTTCGCCCTGTCGGCGCTGATCGGCCGCTCGGTGGCCCGGCCCATTCACCGCATCATCGCGGTCATGGGGCGTCTGGCCGCCAATGACACCCAGGTGGAGGTGACCGGGCAGGATCGCGGCGACGAGGTTGGGGAAATCGCCCGCGCCGTCCAGGTGTTCAAGCTCAATGCGCTGGAAAAAGGCCGGCTGGAGGCGGAGGCGCAGGAGAACAAGCGTCTGGCCGAAAGTCGGCATCATCAGGAAATGAAGTCCCTGGCCGCTGACTTCGAAAGCGGCGTTTCGGTCGTGGTGGACAAGGTGGCCGGGGCCTCGGCCGAGATGGAGCACACGGCCCAGGCGCTGTCCACTCTGTCCGAGCAGGTCGCCGTCCGGGCGGAAGAGGTGGCCGGCGCCTCGGAGCATGCCGCCGCCAATGTGGAGACCGTTGCCGCCGCCACCGAGGAATTGGCGGCTTCGGTCGCCGAGATCGGCCGGCAGGTCTCGGAATCCGCCCGCGTCGCCCGCGACGCCGTGGACGAGGCGGCCCAGGCCAACACCATCGTTCACGGCCTGTCCGAGGCCACCAAGCGGATCGGCGAAGTGGTCACCATGATCACCGATATTGCCGCCCAGACCAACCTGCTGGCGCTGAATGCCACCATCGAGGCGGCCCGGGCGGGCGAGGCGGGCAAGGGCTTCGCCGTGGTGGCGGGCGAAGTGAAGAACCTGGCCAATCAGACGGCGCGGGCCACCGACGAGATCTCGCAGCAGATCGCTTCGGTGCAGGCTGAGACGGGGCGGGCGGTGGATGCCATCCGTGGGGTCGGAACCACCATCGGCCGGATCGACGAGATTTCCGCCGCCATTGCCTCGGCGGTGGAGGAGCAGGGCGCGGCCACGCGGGAAATCGCCCGCAACGTGGAGGAGGCGGCCCAGGGCACCCAATCGGTGTCGGGCAATATCGCCGGCGTCACCTCGGCGGCGCGCGATACCGGTCAGGCCTCGGCCACGGTCCTGGCCTCTGCCACCGAACTGGCGGCCGAGGCGCATACCCTGCGCCGGATCGTGCAGGATTTCGTGGCCAAGGTCCGGGCCAGCTAGGACACTGAGCGTCAAATGTGGGGCGCGTCGTCATCCTGAGCGCCGCGACGGTGCAGGTTTAAGGCCTTTGATCCGGGCCAGGCGGGGCTGCCGCCCCGACCCCGCTTGGAGACCATGTCTCCAAACCTCTTTTTGTTTATTCATAAAATCAAAGAGGGACCGGGGGATCGCGCCCTGAGCGGGGGATCGGGGGCAAAAGCCCCCGAATTGATACCCTAAGCCGCCCCGTGGCAGTGCTTGAACTTCTTGCCCGAGCCGCAGGGGCAGGGGGCGTTGCGCGGCGTGGCGGCCCAGGTGGCCGGGTCGTTGGGGTCGACGGCGGTGTTGCGCTGAGCCAGGGCGAAGGGGGCCCCGCTGCCGCCTGAGGAGAAGGCGGGGTCCTCGCGGGTTTCCTGGGTGCGGGCGGGGCGCTGGGGCTCCAGGGCCTGCTCGGCCTCCTCCTCGCTGGAGAAGCGGAGCTGGACATGGGCCAGCACCGAGGTGACGCGCTCGCGCAGGTCGAGCAGCATCTGCTCGAACATGTTGAAGGCTTCGCGCTTGTACTCGTTCAGCGGATCGCGCTGGGCGTAGGCGCGCAGGGAGATGCCCTGACGCAGGTGGTCGAGCTGCAGCAGGTGCTCCTTCCACGCCTGATCGAGGATCTGCAGCAGCAGGCTCTTTTCCACCATGCGCATGGTGTCGGGGGTGTATTCGGCCACCTTGGCCGCCGCCTTGCGGTCGGCATGGTCGGTGATGCGGTCGCGGATTTCCTGGTCGGCGATGCCTTCTTCCTTGCCCCATTCGGCGATGGGCAGGTCCAGGTTGAAAACGCGCAGAACCTCCTCGTGCAGGGCCGCCACATCCCACTGGTCGGCATAGGCGCGCTCGGGGATGCAGCGGGCGACCATCTCGGCGATGACCTCGTGGCGGAAGGCGACGATCTCTTCCGAGACGTCGTCGGCGCTCATCAGGTCCTTACGCTGCTCGTAGATGACCTTGCGCTGGTCGTTCATCACGTCGTCGAACTTCAGCAGGTTCTTGCGGATGTCGAAGTTGCGGGCCTCGACCTTCTGCTGGGCCTTTTCCAGGGCCTTGTTGATCCAGGGATGGACGATGGCCTCGCCGTCCTTGAGCCCCAGCTTCTGCAGCATGCCGTCCATGCGCTGCGAGCCGAAGATGCGCATCAGGTCGTCTTCCAGCGACAGGAAGAACTTGGAGGCGCCGGGATCGCCCTGGCGGCCCGAGCGGCCGCGCAGCTGGTTGTCGATGCGCCGGGATTCGTGGCGCTCGGAACCGACCACGTAAAGGCCGCCGGACTCGCGCACCTTCTGCTTGTTGACCTCGATTTCGGCCTTCAGGCCCTCAATGCGCTTGACGCGCTCGGCCGGGTCGGTGACGTCGGCCAGCTCCATCCTGGTGCGCATGTCCAGGTTGCCGCCCAACTGAATGTCGGTGCCACGACCGGCCATGTTGGTGGCGATGGTGACGCCGCCGGGCACGCCGGCCTGGGCGACGATATAGGCTTCCTGCTCGTGATAGCGGGCGTTCAGCACCTGGTGCGGGATCTTCTTCTTCTTCAGCATGTCCGAGAGCAGCTCGGACTTCTCGATGGAGGTGGTGCCCACCAGGACCGGCTGCATGCGGCCACGGCATTCCTCGATCAGGGTGACGATGGCTTCGTACTTTTCCTTGGCGGTGCGATAGACCTCGTCATCGTGGTCGGTGCGGCTGACCGCCAGATTAGTGGGAATCTCGACCACTTCGAGGTTGTAGATCTCGGCGAATTCGCCGGCCTCGGTCATGGCGGTGCCGGTCATGCCGGCCAGCTTGGGGTACAGGCGGAAATAGTTCTGGAAGGTGATCGAGGCCAGGGTCTGGTTCTCGTTCTGGATGGTCACGCCTTCCTTGGCCTCCAGGGCCTGATGCAGGCCCTCGGAATAGCGGCGGCCTTCCATCATGCGGCCGGTGAACTCGTCGATGATGATGACCTTGTCATTCTTGACGATGTAGTCCACGTCGCGGGTGAATAGCTTGTGGGCGCGCAGCGCCTGGTTGACGTGATGGACCAGGGAGACGTTGCCGATGTCGTACAGCGTCCCCTTCATCAGGTCGGCGGTGCGCAGCATCTCTTCCACGTGCTCGGTGCCGCGGTCGGTGAGCGTTACGGCGCGCACCTTCTCGTCCTTCTCGAAGTCCTCGGCCACCAGGGACGGCATCAGCTTGTCCACCAGGCGGTAGAGGTCGGAATTGTCCTCGGTGGGCCCCGAGATGATCAGCGGCGTGCGCGCCTCGTCCACCAGGATGGAGTCGACCTCGTCGACGATGGCGTAGTTGAAGGGCCGCTGGACCATCTCTTCCAGGCGGAACTTCATGTTGTCGCGCAGATAGTCGAAGCCCAGCTCGTTGTTGGTGCCATAGGTCACGTCGCAGGCATAGGCCTGCTGGCGCTCCAGGTCATCCATGCCGTGGACGATGACGCCGACGGTCAGGCCGAGGAAGCGGTAGACCTGGCCCATCCACTCGGAATCGCGCTTGGCCAGATAGTCGTTGACGGTGACCACGTGCACGCCCTTGGCGGTGAGCGCGTTGAGGTAGACCGGAAGCGTGGCGACCAGGGTCTTGCCTTCACCGGTCTTCATTTCCGAGATGCGGCCCTGATGCAGCACCATGCCGCCCAGCAGTTGGACGTCGAAGTGGCGCTGGCCCAGCGTGCGCTTGGCGGCCTCGCGCACCGTGGCGAAAGCCTCGGCCATCAGGTCGTTCAGTTCGGTGCCGGACTCCAGCCGGGCGCGGAACTCGGCGGTCTTGGCGCGCAGCTCGTCGTCGGAGAGCTTCTCGAAGGCAGGTTCCAAGGCGTTGACCGCCTCGACATGCTTCTTCAGCGGCTTGAGTACACGGTCGTTGGCGGTTCCGAAGATCCGCCGGGCAAGGGCGCCGAACATGAAGCTTCCCCAAGATAAGTGAGCGGACCCCCGAAGGGGCCTATCGCGACCGGCAAGAGATAGAGGCCGGCCCGCCATCTGTCAATGTTGCGGGCCGGTTTCAGGTCCTTTAAAGGCCGGTTTTTAGGCGGCGGCACGAAGGGCCTGGGCCATTTCCTCCAGCAGGGTCAAAACCTCGTGCGAGGCTTGGTTGAGCAGATCGACCTCGGCCATGGCGGCCAGGGTCTCGCCCCGGGCGTGGAGTTCCAAGGCCCGCTTGCCGTGGGCGTGGACACGCTGATGGGGATCGAGCAGGCGGCCATAGGCGCCCAGGCCGGTCAGGCGGTCGTCCTTCAGGGTGTCGTACCACTTGCCCAGGCGGCAGGTGTGGTGATCGGCCAGCCTGTCCGGAGTCAGGTCGTTGCGGCCCATGATGCGGTCGATGATGGAGCGCTTGAAGCGGATATGGTCATTCTTGGCCACCTGCAGCAGGGTCTCCGAGGTGCCCAGCTTGGCGAAATCCTCAGCCCGGCGGTCGAGAACCGAGGCGGCCTCGGTCATGGCGCCCAGGACCTGGGCGATTTCCTCCAGATTGTGCTCGGACAGCGAGGCGATCTCGCCGGTGGCCGAGGAGACCTCAGTGGCGGCGGCGTTCTGCTGGCTGAGGATGCCGGCGATGTCGTGCATGCGCCGCGTCACGCCATCGATGCGCCCGGCGATGGCCTCCAGGCCGCCGGTGACCTGGCCCACGGCGGCCATGCCGTCATTGGCGGCGCCCCGCGAGCGTTCCATGGAGGCGCGGGCGCCGTTCATGTCGCTGACCAGGCCTTCGATGCGGGCACGGATGTCCACGGTGGCCTTGGCGGTCTGGTTGGCCAGGGTCTTGACCTCGCCCGCCACCACGGCAAAGCCCTTGCCCGCCTCGCCCGCCCGCGCCGCCTCGATGGTGGCGTTCAGCGCCAGCAGGTTGGTCTGGCCGGCGATGGCCTCGATCTGGTCGATGATGGCGGCGATCTGGTCGGAGGCGTTGGACAGGGCCTCGATCTTGCCGCCCACGTCGGACACCGCTTCCAGCAACCCGTCCATGGCCCGGCGGGCGGCGGCGGTGGCCGAGACGCCCTCCTTGGCGGCGGCCTCGGCGTCCGAGGCCTCCCCCGCAGCGATTTCCGAGGACTGGGCGATGGTGCCCACCGACGCCACAAGTTGCTCGATGGCGCTGGCGATGGACTGGCTTTGCTCGGAGGCGCGGCGCACCGACCCCGACATGCGGGCCAGCACCACGCCGGCCTCGTTGCTCTGCATGGCGGCTTCGACGATGCCCTCCAACTGGAGTTGCATGCCGTCCTTCAGGGATTTCTGCCCCTTCTCCAGCTCGACGAGGTTGCGCTGCTGCGCCACTTCCAGTTCGGCGGTGCGCTCCACCTCCTTTTGCACCACTTCGACGGCGCGGGCCATGTGGCCGATCTCGTCGTTGCGGTCGAGGCCGTGGATGTCCACGGCGAAGTCCCGCTTGGCGATGCGGTCCATGGCGGCGCTCATGGCCAGGACCGGCCGGGTGATGGTCCGGCTGAGCAGCACGCTCAGGACGATCGACACCAGGATGGCGCCAAGAATCAGTCCGGCCATGGTCCGCCGGGCCTCGGCCAGCTGGGCGGCGTAGTGGCTGGCGTCCATGGCGATCTCGGCTACGCCCAGCGGCTTGCCGCTGTAATCCTTCACCGCCCGGCCCAGTACGGCGGTGCGGCCGCCCTTGCCGTCCTCCACCGCCTTGATGATGTCGCGGCCGCCCAGGGCGGCGGCGATCTCGGCGGGCTCCAGCGCCGACTGGGCGATGGTGCCGGCGAAGACCTTGAACTGGTCCTTGGCCTTGACATGCAGGGCCACATCGACGCCGAACGACTTCTTGAATTCCGTGAAGAAAGGCGGGCCGAAGGAGAGGCCGAACTCCACCGACCCGATGTGCCGGCCCTCGTCGAACAGCGGCATCAGGCCGCGGACGCCCAGTCCGGCCACGCCATATTCCAGGCCATGGGTCGGTTTTTGGGTGGCATTGGTTTCCACCACGGTCTGGCGAATGGCCGAAAGGTCGTCGCCGAACTTGGCCGGAGAGTGGGCGCGCAGGAACGAGGTGGCGGGCGGAGTGTGGAACTGGAACTGCTCGATGCCGAAGGGCTGCGCCATGGCCTTGAACACCGGCACCATCTGCGCCGCCAGCGCGTCGCGGCTTCCCGTGGCCACCAGATGGGGAATTCCCGGCAGATTGGCCACCAGGGCGGCCATGGCTTGCGCCTGATCGGCCGAGCCGCCGATGGCGTCCGACAATTGCTCGAAGCGCCCCATCAGCTCCCGTTGTTCCGCCTGCTCGATCAGCGTGACCGCGTGGTTGTTGCTGAACCATCCCATGGTCGCGGCGGTGCCCACCGACATGGCGACCAATGCGGCGCCGAAGCGCGCGGCGATGCCAAAACCCATCGATCCTGTTCCTTCCCCTGAAAGACGTCAGTCACCTCGACCGGCCCTGGAGGCAACGGGCAGCGCCCGAGAGCCGCCCGACCCCCTCAGGTTCGCCGCGCGTGTGCACGCCGAAAGTGATTTATTGGCGGCAGGTATCCCCAAGAACGAGCCGCTACATCATTTAATATGGATGTACTCATATTAGCAATGAGTGTTTGGTTCGGGTCGAATGGAGTCCACAGGGGCTTGGGGCGCACGCCGGGGTGCGCTATAAGGTCGGCACCGCCTCGAACGGGTGCGGACTTCCCCCAAGGCCCCTTGGCGGAACTGGTAGACGCAAGCGACTTAAAATCGCTCGCCTTCGGGCGTGCCGGTTCGATTCCGGCAGGGGCCACCACTGGTTGGGACGAGGCGCGGCAATCAGGATTCTGCGTCCGCCTCCCTTCGGACGGCCTTTAGTCTGCCGCGCGGCCCTTCGGGAACGCCTTCGCCGAGGTCGTTGCCGAAACTGACGAAGTCGGGGGCGCCGTGTTCCTCCACGCATCCGACCGCAGCCTCGACGGAGCGGGCGACCCACCAGTGGTGATCGTCCCCGGGGGGGGGGGGGCTCGTCGACGAGGAGCAGGCGGTATCTCATCGCCGGTTCATGGCTTGTCCAAGGTGTTCGCGGCGTCTGGACCGGCTTGCAGATTTTTGATTTTCAGCCGGCTCTCCTCGATGTTCTGTTTCATCGTCAGGATCGACGATTCCAGGGCGTCCGCCTTGGCGGCCATTTGATTGCGATAGTCGACGGCCTCGGCTTCGCTCTTGAAGTCGCGTCCGTCGACGATGAACTTGATGCCGCCAAGGAGGCCGGTCTTCTGGGTTACGGGCTGGCCGACCTTGCGTCGCAGATCGGCGGCGTCTCGTTCCAGGTCGCGCATTTCTTCGATGGATGTCTCGATGTCGGCGCTTAATTTTTTTGCCTCGAGGTTGCGGCGCTCGATGTCCTTCTGGCGTTTCTTTTCGGCGGTGCGGCGGTCGAACTCTTCCTGCGAGACGTCTTCGACCTTCTGAAGCAGCGCGGCGAAGCCCACCACTTGCGAAACGCCCCATCCCTGGCCCACCCCCCAGCCGCCGGCCGAGGCATTTCCCGGCCAAAGAACGAACTCGCCCTGCCCGAATTCGTATGAGTGCGCCTCGGTGAGGGGAAGCACGGACATGATCTGAAACTGGTTGTCGTTGCAGTATTCCTGGAGCTTGATCAGGGAGGACCGGAGCGCGTCATAGTCCGGGCTCCATGTGTTCTCCTCCCATATGCCTGTCTTCCAGCTTTTGCTGTCACTGCTTCTGGTCTTCACTTGATCGCCGAATCGCTGATACATCCAGCTTGTCTCAATCCAAACGGGCACTGCGCTCTCCTCTCAAGACTTAGGATGTCGGCCCTGGGCACCGGTGGTGCCAGCATTCCTCCAGGTAGTATCCAGGCCGTCGTCGCCAAACTATGACGGAACCTTTGATCGCGGTCAGCCCTATTTCCAGACTGTTTCGGGGAGGTGGTCGCCTCAGGGTATTGCTTTGGTTTGCTGCGGGTTTCCCCCGTATGGTCTGGCAATAAGTAAAGTGTATGTTAGGTCTTTCGATCTGGTTCATGCGGTGGGGGCCGAACATGCTGTCGAATTGGACCGTCTCTCTGAAGATGTGGCTGGTGGTGGGGATGATGAGCCTGCTGGCCGTGGTGATCGGCGGCGTGGGCATCACCGGCATGGAGGCCCTGGACGAACAGTCCGGCGAGATCGAGAAGGCGGCGGCCCGCGCCATCATCGGCGAGCGCACCAACGCCCTGATCCTTTCCATCGTCATGGATTCGCGCGGCATCTACATGGCGCAATCGCCGGCCGAGGTGGAAAAATTCGCCACCCCCCTGCTGGAGACCATCGGGCGGTTCGAGCGCAATATCGCCGAATGGGGCGCCATGGTGCCGCCGTCGCAGCAGGCCGACTATGCCAAGCTGAAGGAAAGCGCCGCCCAGTTCGCCGGATTCCGCAAGGAGCTGGTCCGCATCGGACGAGCCGAGGGCGGTCCCGCCGGCCGTGAATTCGGCGACAACGACGTCAACCGCAAGTCCCGGCAGGAGCTCAACAAGCTGACCCAGGCGTTCGCCGACATCAACAACAAGGACATTGCCGAGACCGCGGCCAACATGGACCGGGTGCGCAGCGCCAAGCTGCGCCTCAGCATCCTGATCACCGTGGCCGGCATCGGGCTGATCGGCGCCATGGCCTCCCTGATCGGCAAGCGCACCATCGCCGCGCCCATCGATGCCATGGCGGCGGCCATGGACAAGCTGCGGCAGCGCGATTACGGCGTACATATTCCCGGGGTGGGGCTGACCAACGAAATCGGCCGGATGGCCTCGTCCCTGGCGGTGTTCCGCGACGCCATGGTGGAGACCGAGCGCCTGACCGCCGAGCATGAGGCTGAATTGACCGAGCGGGTGGAGCGCGGCCGGGCCATGGATTCCCTGGCGCGGGATTTCGACCGCACGGTTTCGGGCGTCCTTGAGGTGGTGTCGGGGGCGGCGACCGAGTTGCACGCCACCGCCCAGGGCATGCAGACCATCGCCGAGCAGACGCAGGACAAGGCCACGGCCGTGGCGGCGGCGGCCGAGGAGGCCTCCAGCAGCGTCGAGACGGTGGCTACCGCCGCCGAGGAGCTGTCCGCCTCCATCGCCGAGATCGCCCGTCAGGTGGCCCAGTCCAGCACCGCCGCCCAGCAGGCCTCGGACGAGGCCCGCCAGACCAACACCATCGTCCAGGGATTGGCGGCCAGCTCCACCCGCATCGGCGACGTGGTCAGCCTGATCAACGACATCGCCGCCCAGACCAATCTGCTGGCGCTGAACGCCACCATCGAGGCGGCCCGGGCGGGCGAGGCGGGCAAGGGCTTCGCCGTGGTGGCGGGCGAGGTAAAGGCCCTGGCCAACCAGACCGGCAAGGCCACCGAGGAGATCTCGACCCAGGTCGGTGCCGTGCAGACCGCCACCCGGGAGGCGGTGGCCGCCATCGGCAGCATCGTTGGACGGATCGAGGAGATCAACCACATCGCCACCGCCATTTCGGCGGCGGTGGAAGAGCAATCCGCCGCCACCGCCGAAATCGCCCGCAACGTGGATCAGGCCTCCCAGGGCACGAGGCAGGTCTCGGCCAATGTGGGGGGCGTGTCGGCCACCGCCGCCGAGACTGACGCCGCGGCGGTGCAGGTGCTGTCGGCGGCTCAGTCGTTGTCGCGCGAGGCCACCGAGCTTAAGGACGTCGTCGACCGCTTCCTGGAAGGGGTCCGCACCGTTCAAGGCTGACGAGCGGCGGAGCCCGGCCGGGGATGCGGTCCCGCCGGGCTTCATTTCTTGCCGGCTTCGGCAATTATAAGATGATGTTGTCTGTAAGTAATATTGCAAGCACTGTATTTCGGTGAAAAAATCCCGAAAAGGATGTGCATGCAATGTCAATTGCTCTTAAATACACGGTTCAGGCGGGTGACTCGTATTGGCAGATCTCCGCCAACATCAATGCGTGTGCCGGCGTCAGCGCCAGCCAGATCGAAACGGCCAATCCCGGGATTTCCGCGTCGGGGCTGCTGGTCGGGCAGA
Source organism: Paramagnetospirillum magneticum AMB-1 (assembly GCF_000009985.1). Classification (GTDB taxonomy): domain Bacteria; phylum Pseudomonadota; class Alphaproteobacteria; order Rhodospirillales; family Magnetospirillaceae; genus Phaeospirillum; species Phaeospirillum magneticum. Next base: position 4,306,787 of record NC_007626.1, on the reverse strand, counting down.
CCATCAATATTCCCACCCCGTCCACCGGTGCGGTGGCGTTGCGCTACGTGGTCCAGCCGGGTGATTCCTACTGGCAGATCGCGACCAATATCAACGCCTGCGCCGGCGTGACCGCGCAAGATATCGAAGGCGCCAATCCCGGCGTGCCCGCCGCCAGCCTGCAGGTCGGCATGGTGATCAGCATTCCCGCCGCCGCCCAGCCGCAGCCCGAGCCGGTTCCGGCGCCCAATATCGGCTATTGGCGCCGGACCTGGGGGGCGTGCGTGCCTCCGTCGGGTGCCACCCTGGGACTGGCCTTCAGCGGCTGGGCCGATCCGGCCTCGGCGCTTGCCGACAGCGCGGCGGCCCTGAGCGGGCTGGAGGGCGTCAAATACATCACCCTGGGGGGCGGCAACGACAATGGGCGGTTCACCGCCCAGGATCTGGACAAGATCAACGCGGCCATCACCGGCGGGCAATTCGCCGCCTATGGCGGCATCGCCTACGACATCGAGAATGGCGACAGCGGGCTGGCCTCGGCGTTCCAGGGGGCCTTCGCCCTGGCCAAGGCCAACGGCTTTCTGGTTCTGGTCACGGTCAGCCACACCGCCCCCTACGGCATCGGCGATGCCGACACCCTGATGGCGGCGTTCTTCCAGGACGCCAATATCGACTTCCTGTCGCCGCAGCTCTACACCAACGGCGACGAGACCGCCAACGACTACCAGATCACCTCGGGAACCACGGTGACCTGGGCGCAATACGCCAAGGCCCGGGCCGCGGTCATTCCCAGCATCGTCACCGCCAGCCTGTATCCCGATGCCCAGCAGGTCCTGGCCAACCATGGGGTGACCACCCAGGGCTACGTGGTGTGGAACTGCTGAAGTACCCTAAGGCCTCGCCGCCAGTTCCAGCCAGGCGGCGAGGTCGTCGGTGATGTGGTGGACATGCGACAGGTCGCCCGCATCCTGACCCAGCACCTCGGTATCGGGGTGGCCGTCCTCCTTGACCCACAGGGTGGTCATGCCGATATCGGCGGCGGGCCGCAGGTTGCGGTGAATATCCTCGACCATCAGGGCGGCATGAGGGTCGACCCCATGGCGGTCGATCATCAGCCGGTAGCATTCCGGCTGCGGCTTGGGGATGAAGCGGGCGGCCCTGATGTCGAAGATGCCTTCGAAATGCCGGGCCAGCCCCAGGCGGGCCAGCACGTTCTCGGCGTGGCGCTCCGAGCCGTTGGTGAAGATCAGCTTGCGCCCGGACAGGGCGGCCAGCGCCGCGTCCAGCCGGGGGGCGGCGTCCAGCACCGTGCAGTCGATGTCGTGGACGAAGCTGAGAAAGGCCTCGGGCTCGATCTTGTGGACCAGCATCAGGCCGCGCAACGTGGTGCCGAATTCCTTGTAATAGCGTTTCTGCAGGGCATAGGCATCGTCCAGGGACAGATGCAGGCGGTCGGCGATGAAGCGGCGCATGCGCACGTCGATCTGGGGGAACAGGCTGGACGACGCCGGATACAGCGTGTTGTCCAGGTCGAAGACCCAGGTCTCGATACGCGACAGGTCGGGAAAATCCTTGTCCATGGCCACAAGAGGTAGCGCGCCCCGGCCTCCGTGGCAAGCACCCCCCTTTAGGGGATCGTTAAGCGCCTATGCCTATGGTAGGAACTAAGGACGACAGGATGGGCCGGATCCGCACTCAATGAGCACATCAGGGGAAAAATCCAGGGCGAAGTCCCCGCAAGGAGGGCGGCCCATGCTGGTCTTGGGGGCCGAGGGGTTGAACGCCTTTCCCGGCCCCGCATTGCTGCTCGACCATGATGGTTCCATCCTGGCCGCCAATCACCGGGCCGAGCCGCTGGTCCAGGCGGTGGCGCAGGACCGGCTCGGCTGCCTTTCGGCCCTGCTGGCCCAGCCCGGTGCCACCTCGGTGGAGAGTCTGCCGCTGGTCAGCGGCGGCACCCTGATTCTCGATCTGGTGTCCATTCCCACCGAAGGCGGCCAGACCGTGCTGTTCGGCCGCGACGTGACCCTGGAGCGCAACCTGCGGGCCGCCCTGGTGGAATCGCGCCAGCGCTACAAGGACCTGGTGGAGATTTCCAGCGATTTCGCCTGGGAGACCGGCGCCGACGGCCATTTCGTCTTCGTCAGCCCCAAGGGCGCCCTGGGTTTCGCCGCCGACGAACTGGTGGGGCGCCGTCCCGCCGACTTCGTGCTGCAGGAGGAAAGCACCCACGGCCCCGGCCCCTTCGACGCGGTGTCGCCGGTGGAGGACATCGAGGTATGGATGCGCCAGTCCGACGGCAATCCGCTCTGCCTTCTGGCCTCGTCCACGCCCATCCGGGGCGATGGCGGCGAGTGGCGCGGCGCCCGCGGGGTCTGCCGCGACGTGACCCAGGAGCGGCTGCGCGACGCGGCGCTGTCGCGCGCCAACAACCGCGAACGCCTGCTCAGCTACATCGTGCGCACCATCCGCGACGAGGTGGACCCGGCCGACATGCTGAAGGCGGCGGCCGAGGCCACCGCCCGGGCGCTGGGCGCCACCGGCTGCCAGATCTTCCGCATCCAGTCCGACGATTCCGATTTCGCGCCATCGGCCGAATACGGCACCTTCGGCGATGCCCGTCCGGTGCTCGACACCTTCGAGGCCAGCGACCATTACGACGCCGACCTGGGCGACTGGCGGGTGCTGGCCAGCGTCTGCCGCTATCGCCACTCCATCAACGGCGCCGTGCTGCTGTGGCGGGAGATGAGCCGCGCCGCCTGGAGCGACGACGACCGCCTGCTCATCGACGACGTGGCCAACCAGGTGGGTCTGGCTTCCGAGCAGATCACCAACCACGAGCGCATGGTCAAGCTGTCGCGCACCGACGGCCTGACCGGGCTGTTCAACCGCCGCGCCTTCTTCGAGGAGATCGCCCGGCGCTTCCACCGCCTGAAGCGCGAGGGCAAGCCGGCGGCCCTGATCTATGTGGATCTCGACAACTTCAAGGCGGTCAACGACGTCCACGGCCACCAGACCGGCGACGAGGCCCTGCTGGCGGTGCGCGACCTGCTGTTGCAGCACACGCGGCCCATCGATCTGGTGGCGCGCCTGGGCGGCGACGAATTCGCCATCTGGCTGGAAGCCGCCGAGGAGCACATCGCCGTCAAGCGCTGCCAGGACGTGCTGGAGGCGGCCAAGGATCTGGATCGCTTCTCCGGCTCGCCGGAAAAGCCATTGGGATGTTCCCTCGGCGTGGCGGTGCATGGCGGCAGCTACAACGAGGCGCTGGAAGACCTGATCGCCCGCGCCGACAAGGCCATGTACGAGGTCAAGCGCAGCGGCAAGGGTGCTTGGCGCATCGCGCCGGCCGCCGAGGACGGAGGCGCCGCGTGACCGGCTTTCTCAAGCGCTTGTTCGGCGCCGGGCGCAAGGGACCGCTGGACTACGAGCAGGCCAAGGAACTGGCCGCCCATCCCGATTCCAAGGTGCGCGCCGAACTGGCGGCCCGCGATGACGTCAAGGCCGAGATCCTCTACTTCCTGGCCGAGGACGCGGATGTGGAGGTGCGCCGCCAGGTGGCCGCCAATCCCCACGCCCCCGCCCAGGCCAATCTGCGCCTCGCCGCCGATCAGAGCGACGCGGTGCGCGGCGATCTGGCCGCCAAGATTGCCCGGGTGGCCCCCGGCCTGTCCGCCCACGAGCAGGACCGCCTGCGCCGCATGACCTTCGAATCCCTGGAGATGCTGGCCCGCGACCAGATTCCCAAGGTGCGCCAGATTCTGTCCGAGGCGCTGCAGGACGTGGCCCATGCCCCGCCCGACGTGATTCGCCGCCTGGCCCGCGATGCCGAACTGGTGGTGGCCGGGCCGGTGCTGCAATTCTCGCCGGTGCTGACCGACGAGGATCTGCTGGAGATCATCGGTGCCGGTCCCATTCCCGGTGCCCTGGCCTGCATCTCGCGGCGCTCGGTGGTCAACGTCAAGGTGGCCGACGCCATTGCCGCCACCGACGACGTGGACGCCATCGCCGTGCTGCTGGGCAATCCTTCCGCCCAGATCCGGGAAGAGACCCTGGACCGTCTGGCTGACCGCGCCGCCGATATCGAGGCCTGGCACCGTCCCATGATCGAGCGGCCGCAGCTTTCCGCCCGGACGGCGCAGAAACTGGCCCGCTTCGTCGCGGCCAGCCTGCTCCAGACCCTGTCCGAGCGCCGCGACCTGGATGCCGACGCCATCGCCGCCGTGGCCGCGGTGGTGTCGCGCCGCATCGGCGAGATCGAGGACGATGCCGGCGGCGCCAAGGGCGAGGCCAAGCGCGACGCCGACGAGGCCGCCGCCCTCCAGCGGGCCCGCGCCCTGCACGCCGCTGGGCAGTTGACCGAGACCGCCATGGATACCGCCCTGTCGTCGGGGGATTACGCCTTCGTGTCGGCGGGTTTGGCGGTGCTGTCGGGGCTGCCGCCCAAGGCGGTGCGCAAGGTGGTCTACACCAAGAGCGCCAAGGGCATGGTGGCGGTCACCTGGAAAGCCGGCCTGTCCGCCGGCTTCGGCGCCCAGCTTCAGAGCAAGCTGCTGCGCCTGTCGCCCTCCAAGATCCTGGCCCCCACGCGGGGCGACCACCCCCTGTCCGCCGCCGAGATGGAATGGCAGCTGGAGTTCTTCGGGGCGGGGGACTAACCCTTCGGTACGCCCGAGGTGGTCGAGTGCTCGAAATGCAGGGCCTCGCCGGGATGGACCACGTCGTGGGCCGAATGGGCGACTCGGGCGGCCTCGGCGAAGCCCGACAGAATCAGCTTCAGCTTGCCGGGATAGGTGCAGATGTCGCCCGCCGCGTAGATGCCGGGCGCATCGGTGGCGCCGGTGGCCGGGTCGACGGCGATCAGGTTGCGGTCCATGCCCAGATTCCACTGGGCGATGGGGCCGAGATCGCTGGACAGGCCGTAGAACGGCAGCAGCACATCGGCCGGCAGGCTCTTGGTTTCGCCCTCCAGGGTGGCGACCACCACCGCCGACAGCGTGCCGTTCTCGCCCTCCAGGCCGTGCAACTGGTAGGGCACCACCAGCTCCACCGCGCCGGTTTCGGCCAGTTGCTTGAGACGCGCCTCGGATTCGGGGGCGGCGCGGAACTTCGGCCGCCGATGGACCACCATGACCTTGGCCGCCACCTCGGACAGCGAGATGGCCCAGTCCACCGCCGAATCGCCGCCGCCGGCGATCACCACCTTCTTGCCGCGGAAATCCTCGCGCTTGCGCACCAGGTAGAACACGCCGGTGCCCTCGAACTGCTCCAGCCCATCCAGGGGCGGGCGGTTGGGGCCGAAGGCGCCGCCGCCGGCGCAGATGATCACGGCGCGGGCCGCGATGCTGTCGCCGTTGGACAGGCCGCACAGCCACCGCCCGTCGTCCAGGCGAGAAAGCGTGCTGACCTGGGTGCCGAAATGATAGGTGGGGGCGAAGGGCGCCGCCTGCTCGGACAGGCGCTCCACCAGATCGGCCGCCAGGATGGAGGGATGGCCGGGAATATCGTAGATGGGCTTTTCCGGGTACAGCGCGGAGAGCTGGCCGCCGACGGCTTCCAGGGCGTCGACCACGTGGCAGCGCACCTTGACCATGCCGCACTGGAATACCGCGAACAGCCCCACCGGGCCGGCGCCGACGATTACCGCATCGGTTTCGTGCTGGGCCATGGGAATCTCCTTACCAGATGAATTTCGGAAGCGCGGCGACCGGCGTCTCGCCGTGGTGGCGGGCCAGCTCGGCCAGGCGGGCCGGGTCGGCGGTCTCGCCCCATTTGATGCCCAGCTCGTCGGCGTGGATGCCGCCGGTGACCAGCACCGCGTCGATGCCTCCGGCCCGGGCGCCCCTGACGTCGGTGTGCAGGGCGTCGCCCACGGCGCAGACCCGCGTCCGGTCGGCGATGCCCAGGGCGGCCAGCGCCACCTCGTAGATGGCTGGGTCGGGCTTGCCCCGCTGCACCACCTGTCCGCCCATGTCGGCGTAACGGTCGGCGATGGCGCCGGCGCAGGTGATGCGCTTGCCCTGGCGGATGACCACGTGGTCGGGATTGGCGCAGACCATGGGCAGCCGCCGCGCCAGGGCGCGGTCCAGCACCGCCTGGTAATCGGCGACGGTTTCCGTCACCTCCACCGGGCCGGTATTGAGGACGAAATCGGCACTTTCAAGGTCGACCGACCGGTAAGGCAAGGATTCATAGACGTTGCGGTCGCGCTCCGGCCCCAGGTGGTAGAGTTTGCTCCCTAGGGCGGCGAAGATGGGATCGCTGCGGCGCTCCAGGTCCAGATGCACCGCCTCGCCCGAGGACAGTACCTCGTCATAGAGGTCGCGTCCGATGCCCAGCCGGGTCAGCTGCTCGATCAGGGCGGTAGCCCTTCGCGGAGCATTCGACAGCATGATGGTGCGCTTGCCCGCCGCCCGCAGGGCGGTCAGGGTCTCGGCCACGCCGGGATAGGCGACGACGCCGTCGTGGATGACGCCCCACAGGTCGAGCACGAAGCCGTCATAGCGGCCGGCGACGGCCGACAGGCCGGAAATCAGCGGAATCACAATCCCTGGCCCCGATGGTCAGCACCCACCGCCTCGGCGATGGATTTGAAGCCGTCGCGGGCCAGCAGGTCGACCATCTCGTGCTTGATGCGGGTGATCAGGGCGGGGCCTTCGTAGACCATGGCGGAATAGACCTGGACCAGCGAGGCGCCGGCCCGGATCTTGGCATAGGCCTCGGACCCCGAGGCGATGCCGCCGACGCCGATGATGGGCAGCTTGCCCCGGGTCAGCTCGTAGACCCGGCGCAGCATGGCGGTGGAGGATTCGAACAGCGGCGCGCCCGACAGGCCGCCGGTCTGGCCCGCATTGGCCGAGCGGAGCGATTCGGGCCGCGCCACGGTGGTGTTGGAGACGATCAATCCGTCCAAGGCCCCCTCCAGCGCCACGGCGGCGATGTCGGACAGGTCCTCCCAGGCCAGATCGGGGGCGATCTTCAGCAGCAGCGGCGGCGCCCCGGACGGCATGGCCGCAGTCAGGGCGGCCCGGGTGCGGCCCACCAGGGATTCCAGCTGGTCGCGGCCCTGCAGGGCGCGCAGGCCGGGGGTGTTGGGCGACGAGACGTTGATCACCAGATAGTCGGACAGCGGCGCCAGCCGGGCGGCGCCCTTCTCGTAATCGGCGGCGGCGTCCTCGGTATCCTTGTTCTTGCCGAGATTGGCGCCGACGATGCCGGTGCGCGGCCGCGCCGCCAGACGGGCGGCCACCGCCTCCAGGCCCTGGTTGTTGAAGCCCATGCGGTTGATCACCGCCCGGTCCTCGGGCAGGCGGAACATGCGGGGCTTGGGATTGCCCGGCTGCGGCCGGGGCGTCACCGAGCCGATCTCCACGAAGCCGAAGCCCTGGGCCAGCATGGCGTCGGGCACCTCGGCATTCTTGTCGAACCCGGCGGCCAGCCCCACCGGATTGGCGAAGTCGCGGCCCCACAGCCGGACCTTCAGCGCCTCGGGGTTGAAGGTCGGTTGCCGCGGCACCAGACCGGCCTTCAATAGGCCGATGGTCAAGCCATGGGCGATCTCGGCGTCGAGCAGGCGGACCAGCGGTCCGGCGAGGCGGAAGTAGTTCAAGGTCAGTCCTCGATGGAAGGGCGAGCCTGGACGCCGTCCGCGTCCAGGGAGGCTGGGAAGACGTGGGCGCCGTCGGGGCCCAGGGGGAGGTCGGCCACCCACTTTACCGCCGAGAGCGGCAGGGGGCCGTATAGATGGGGAAACAACTGGCCGCCGCGCGACGCTTCCCACTTCAGGGCGGCGCCCAGCGGCTGCGGCGCCACGGCAACGATCACCAGCCCGTCCTGTCCGGCACGATGCTTGGCGACGCTGGCCTTCACCTGGGCCGGGCCGGAGAAATGGATAAAGCCGTCGGCCTCGTCCTGGGACGAACCGCTATATACCCCTGTCGTCTGGGCATATTGCCACTCGGTCCGACGGCATACATGATAGATGGTCATGGGCGTGCTCATGGCGGCGGACCATACTGGAAGTCAGGCGTGAAGGCTAGGGACCGTCGCGGTCCAATGCTTTCCGACTTGCGGCAAAAGTCGTGGTGCGTTGCGTTTTTTTTCGTGGCGGTGGCGCCTTATTCTTGCGACCATGTCGCAGATGGGTGGTGGCGCTTTAGATGCCGGGAGATGCATGGTGGGGACGAGATGAAGATTCTTATCGCCGATGACCATGAACTGTTTCGTGACGGGCTCCGCCATGTCCTGGATCAGTTCGAAGGGCCGCCCACGATCATCGAGGCCTGTGACTTTCCTCAGGCCATCGCCGCTGTCCAGAGCGAGAAGGACATCGACATCGTTCTGCTCGACCTGACCATGCCTGGCATGGCGTGGACCGAGGGGCTGGCCAAGCTGAAGGAATTGCTGCCGTCGACGGTGCCGCTGATCGTGCTGTCGGCCTCCGACGACCGCCGCCATGTGCTGCAGGCGGTCAATATGGGAGCCGCTGGCTTCATCCCCAAGACCTCGTCCTCGCGGGTCATGCTGTCGGCCCTGAAGCTGGTGCTGTCGGGTGGCGTCTACCTGCCGCCGGCCCTGCTGGAGCAGGGTGGTCCGGGCGGCGATGACGGGGCGCCGGTGGCCGGCGAATCGGCCATCGCCTCGCTGACGCCGCGTCAGCGCGAAGTGCTGGCCCTGCTGGGCCAGGGCAAGTCCAACAAGGAAATCGCTCGCGTGCTGGAACTGGCCGAGGGAACGGTCAAGCTGCACGTGACCGCCATCTTGAAGGCGCTCAACGTCAACAACCGGACCCGTGCGGTGGTTGCCGCCTCCCATCTGGGGCTGACCGCCCCCGATGCCGCACTCTGACGGCGAGCCCGTCTGGCACCGGCTTGGTGCGGACGCGGTTCGCGCCCGTCTCGGATGCGGAACCGAGGGGCTGGCCGAGGCCGAGATCCTGGCCCGCCGCGGGCGATGCGGGCTGAACCGCCTTCCAGAAAAACCGCCCAGGCCGGCCTGGGCGGTTTTTCTTGATCAATTCCGCAATCTGCTGACCCTGATGCTGCTGGCCGCCGGCGTGCTGGCCGGGCTGGTGGGCGACACCTCCGACATGGTGGTGGTGCTGGCGGTGACCCTGTTCAACGCCTTTCTTGGTTACGCCCAGGAGCGCCGGGCCGGACGCATGCTGGGCGCGCTCAAGGCCATGCTGGCCCAGAAGGCGCGGGTGCGGCGCGCCGCGGGCGAGGCGGTCATCGCCGCCGAGGGTCTGGTGCCCGGCGACCTGGTGCTGCTCAAGGCCGGCGACCGGGTGCCCGCCGACGGACGGCTGGTGGACGGTCAGGACGTGGAGGCCGACGAGGCGGCGCTGACCGGCGAGTCCGAGCCGGTGGCCAAGATCACCGGCGCGCTTGACCGCGACGACACGCCCCTGGCCGAGCGCGTCAACATGCTGTTCATGAACTCGGTGATCACCCGGGGCCGGGCCGAGATGGCGGTGACCGGCACGGGACGCCTGTCGGAAATGGGCAAGGTCGCCGCCCTGCTCGACGCCGCCGAGGACGGGCCGACCCCGTTGCAGCAGCGGCTCGACCAGTTGGGCCGGCGGCTGGCGCTGATCGCCGCAATCGTGGTGGGTTTCGTCCTGGTCCAGGGCCTGCTGGCGGGCGAGCCCCTGGGCCGAATGGTTCTGACCGCCGTCGCCCTGGCGGTGGCCGCCATTCCCGAAGGCCTGCCCGCCGTGGTCACCGTCACCCTGGCGCTGGGCATGGTGCGCATGGCGGCCAAGGGCGCGGTGGTCCGGCGGCTGGCGGCAGTGGAAACCCTGGGCTCCACCAGTGTCATCTGTTCCGACAAGACCGGCACCCTGACCCTGGGGCGGATGACCGCCCTGGAGGGCTGGGCGCTGGGGCGAAGCCACGGCTTTGCCGGTGATGACCGACCGGTCGGTCTGGAATGGGGGCTGGCTCCGGCGGGGCTGTGCACCGAGGCCCGGTTCAACGCCGCCACCGGCGAGCCGGTGGGCGATCCCACCGAGGTGGCCCTGCTGCGGCTGGCCGAGCGGGCGGGAGCCTTGCCGCCCCCCGGACGCTGGCGACGGCTGGCGGAGGTGCCGTTCAGCTCGGCGTCCAAGCTGATGGCTACCCTGGACGGCGATGGCGAGACCTGCCGTCTGTCGGTCAAGGGGGCGCCCGACCGGGTGCTGGAACTGTGCGACACTGTGCTGACCGAAGACGGAGCCCGGCCCCTGGACGCCGAGCAGCGCCGGGTCCTGGCCGCCGAGATGGAGCGGATGGGCGGGCGGGCATTGCGGGTCATCGCCCTGGCGTCGCGCCCGGCCCAACCGGACGAGGACCTTGGCGCCGGCCTGGGCGGGCTGGTCCTGCATGCCCTGGTCGGGCTGGCCGATCCGCCGCGCCCCGGCGCCGCCGATGCCATCGCCACCTGCCGCGCCGCCGGAATCATGGTGAAGATGATCACCGGCGACCACCGGGTGACGGCGGCGGCGGTGGCCCGCCAACTGGGCCTGGATGGCGAGGCGGTCGACGGCGGCGAGCTGGATGGCCTGAGCGATGTCGAACTGGCCCGGCGGGTGGAGGCCATCGCGGTCTTCGCCCGGGTCACGCCCGAGCACAAGGTGCGTATCGTGCGGGCGCTGAAGGCCTGCGGCCATGTCACCGCCATGACCGGCGACGGAGTCAACGACGCGGCGGCCTTGCGCACCGCCCATATCGGGGTGGCCATGGGGCGGACCGGCTCGGACGTGACGCGGGAGGCCGCCGCCATGGTCCTGACCGGCGACGATTTCTCCACCGTGGTCGGCGCGGTGCGCGAAGGCCGCATCATCACCGACAACATCGTCAAGTTCGTGCGCTTCCAGTTGTCCACCAACATGGGCGCCCTGCTGGCGGTGCTGCTGGCCCCGCTTTGCGGCCTGCCGGTGCCGTTCAGTCCCATCCAGATCCTGTGGGTCAACATCATCATGGATGGGCCGCCCGCCATGGCCCTGGCCTTCGATCCCGCCCGGCGCGGATTGATGGATCAGCCGCCCCGGCCGCAGAACGCTTCGATTCTGCCGCTGTCCCGCCTGCTTCGCCTGTTCAGCTTCGGCGTGGCGATGGCGCTGGGGACCCTGGGAGTGCTGTGGTGGGAGGGCGGCGGCGGGGACATGGTCCGGGCCCGCACCATGGCCTTCACCACCTTCGTGCTGTTCCAGGTGTTCAACGTGTTCAATGCCCGAGTGGGGGCGGAAAGCGCCTTCGGCCGCGCCGCCCTGGCCAATGCCAAGCTGTGGGGCGCCCTGGCCGGCATCGTGGCGCTGCAGGTGGTGGCGGTCCACTGGGCGCCGGCCCAGGCCCTGTTCCACACCACGGATCTCGATCCGGCGGAGTGGGGAATCGCCGCGGCCCTGGGGGCCTCGGTGCTGGTGCTGGAGGAGTTGCGGAAGCTGGTCCGGCGGCTGTCGTGACGCTCAGCCCAGCGAGCGGGACAGGATGTCCTGAAGCTGGCGGCCGTTGACCGGCTTGTGCAGGATGGGGGTGCCCTCGGCCTCGGCCTCCTTCAGGCCCTCACCGGTGACGGTGGTGTCGCCGGTCACCACGGCGCCGGGGATGCCCTGGCCGAACGAGCGGCGCAGCATGCTGATCGCCTCGGTGCCGGTCTGGCCGTCGCGCAGGCGGAAATCCGACAGGATGAAGCCGGGGGCCTCGCCCTCCTCCTCGACCAGCGAGACGGCCTCGTCCGCCGATTGGGCGGCGATGACGCGATAGCCCCAGCTTTCGAACAGCATCTGATAGCCGGCCAGCACGATGGCCTCGTCTTCGATGACGACCACCAGCGGCGGCAAAGCGGTTGCGTCGGGCACCTGCGGAGTCCGTCCTTCTGACGTCATCATGCTGAAATCCAATCCGTCATCCCATATCCATGATGCTCGTGATCAGTGTCCAAGTGAAGCACGCGGTGGTCATAACGCCCTATACACAACGCTGGTGGGGGGCGAACTGCCTGTCGGGGTGGGTGAAGGGTTGCTTTGCCCCCGCGATTCGTCCTTTACTTCCCCCTTAGTGAAGCGGGGGAATCCGTCCCCCGGGAGAGAGCCCAGACCGATGACCGACACCATTGTTTTGCCCGCGCCCGGCGCCATGACCGAAGCCGACATCGACCCGACCCTCGATCTGGTCGCCGAGATCGACCGCCTGCGCAAGGAGCGCAACGCGGTGATTCTGGCCCATTACTACCAAGAGGGCGAGATTCAGGACCTGGCGGACTTCGTCGGCGATTCGCTCGACCTGTCGCGCAAGGCGGCGGCCACCGATGCGGACATGATCGTGTTCTGCGGCGTGCGCTTCATGGGCGAGGTGGCCAAGATACTGTCGCCGTCCAAGCTGGTGGTGATCCCCGATTCCGAAGCCGGCTGCTCGCTGGAGGAATCCTGTCGCCCCGAGCCGTTCCGCGCTTTCCGGGAAAAGCACCCCGACCATATCGCGGTCACCTACATCAACTGCTCGGCCGAGGTGAAGGCGCTGTCCGACGTGATCGTCACCTCGTCCAATGCCGAGGCGATCATTAGCCAACTGCCCGCCGACCGCCCCATCCTGTTCGCGCCCGACCGCCATCTGGGCGCCTATATGCAGAAGAAGACCGGGCGCGACATGACGCTGTGGCCGGGCAGCTGCATCATCCACGAGCAATTCTCCGAGAAGGAGCTGGTCAAGCTGAAGGTTCGCCATCCCAAGGCCCTGGTGGCGGCGCATCCGGAATGCCCGGACAGCATCCTGAACCATGCCGACCATGTGGGCTCGACCCGCAACATCCTGGATTTCGTGCTGGCCAGCTCGGCCAAGGAATTCATCATCGCCACCGAGCAGCACATCATCCATCAGATGAGCAAGGCGGCGCCCGACAAGACCTTCATTCCGGCCCCCGGCGCCGATGGCGGCTGTTCGTGCTCCAACTGCCCGTTCATGGCCAGGAACACCCTGGAGAAGATCTATCTCTGCCTGAAGAACGACGCCCCCGCCATCACCGTGCCCGAGGATCTGCGCGTCGCGGCCCTGAAGCCGCTGGAGCGCATGCTGGAGATGAGCAAGTCGGTCCCCATGTCCGGAGACAAGCCCAATGCGGCCTGAGGCGGAGCTTGACTGGGACGACGCGCGGCGGGTCATCCTCGCCGCGCTGGCCGAGGACACGGGGGCGGACAAGGGCGGCGAAGGCGAGGACATCACCTCGGCCTCGGTGATCCCTGCCGATCTGCGCTTCACCGGAATCATGGCGGCGCGCCATACCATGGTGGTGGCCGGCATGCCGGTGGCCCAGGAGGTCTTTCGCCTGGTGGTGCCCGAAGCCCGCTTCACAGCCCGCGTGGCCGATGGCGACACGGTGGAGGCCGGCACGGTGCTGGCCGAGATGGAGGGCCCGGCCCGTGGCCTGCTGACCGCCGAGCGCACGGCGCTGAACCTGCTGCAATTGCTGTCGGGCATCGCCACACTGACCAGTCAGTATGCCAAGCGCATCCAGGGCACAGGCTGCACCCTGCTCGATACCAGGAAGACCATTCCGGGCCTGCGGCGCCTGTCCAAATACGCTACGCGGTGCGGCGGCGCCAAGAACCACCGCATGGGCCTTTATGACGGCGTGCTGATCAAGGACAACCACATCGCCGTGTGCGGCGGGGTGGGCGAGGCGGTGCGCCGCGCCAAGGCCGAGGGCCGCCCCAATATCGAAGCCGAATGCGACACCCTGGAACAGGTGGCCGAGGCGGTGGAGGCCGGGGCCGACATCGTGCTGCTGGACAATATGGGCCCCGACGTGCTGCGCCGGGCGGTGGCCATCGTGGCCGGACGGGCCAAGACCGAGGCGTCGGGCGGCGTGACGCTGGACACCATCCGCGCCATCGCCGAGACCGGAGTCGACTTCGTCTCGGTGGGACGCATCACCCAATCGGCCCCGGCGGTCGATATCGGGCTGGACTGGAGCTGAGATGAGCAAGGCGGCGAATCCTTACGATCTGCTGGTCATCGGCTCGGGGGCCGCCGGCCTCTCGGTGGCGCTGGGCGTGCTGGCGGCCAATCCCAAGGCCCGGGTGGGGGTGCTGGCCAAGACCGTCCTGTCCGAGGGCAGCACCCGCTATGCCCAGGGCGGCATCGCCGCGGTGCTGGACGCCGCCGATTCCACCGAATCCCACATCGCCGACACCCTGGTGGCCGGGGCGGGCATCTGCGTCGAATCGGCGGTGCGGGCCGTGGTGGAAGGCGCCAGGGAGGCCATCGAATGGCTGGTGGCCAATGGAGTGGCCTTTGACCGCGAGGCGGGCGAGCTTCACCTTACCCGCGAGGGCGGCCACTCCCACCGTCGCATCGTCCATTCCGCCGACGCCACCGGCAAGGCGGTGGAAGACGCGCTGGAAAGCCGCATCCGGGAAAGCGGCGCCGATCTGTTCGAGCATCACAATGCCGTCGATCTGATCCGCGAGAAGCTGCCCCAGGGGCGCCTGGGGCGCTGCATCGGCGCCTACGCCCTGGACCGCCGCGACGGTCGGGTCCATCGCTTCGCCGCCCGCAATGTGGTGCTGGCCACCGGCGGCGCAAGCCGCGTCTATCTCTATTCCTCCAATCCCGACGGCTCCACGGGCGACGGCATCGCCATGGCCTGGCGCGCCGGCTGCCGTGTCGCCAACATGGAATTCAGCCAGTTTCACCCCACCTGCCTGTTTCACCCCAAGGCCAAGTCCTTCCTGGTGACCGAGGCGGTGCGGGGCGAGGGCGGCCTGCTGCTGCGTCCCGACGGCACCCGCTTCATGGACGATTACGATCCCAGGGGTGAACTGGCGCCGCGCGACATCGTGGCGCGGGCCATCGACGACGTGATGAAGCGCCTGGGCTGCGAGTGCGTCTATCTCGACATCAGCCACAAGCCGGCCGAGTTCGTGAAGGCCCACTTTCCCACGGTCCATGCCGAGGCGCTGAAGTTCGGCATCGACATGACCAAGGAGCCGCTGCCGGTGGTGCCGGCCGCCCATTACACCTGTGGCGGCGTGCTCACCGATCTGGCCGGGCGCACCGACGTGGACAATCTTTACGCGGTGGGCGAGGTGGCCTTCACCGGCCTGCACGGCGCCAACCGCATGGCCTCCAATTCCCTGCTGGAATGCCTGGTGCTGGGCGCCGCGGCGGCCCGCGACATCGCGGCCCGAATCGGCACCCTGTCGGATATTCCCGAGATCGCGCCCTGGGACGAGACCTGGGTCACCGATTCCGACGAAGAGGTGGTGGTCGCCCATAACTGGGACGAGTTGCGCCGCTTCATGTGGGACTATGTGGGCATCGTGCGCTCCACCAAGCGCCTGGAGCGGGCGCGGCACCGGGTCCGGCTGCTGAAGGACGAAATCGACGAGTATTACGGCAGCTTCCGCGTCACCTCCGACCTGCTGGAGCTGCGCAACCTGTCCATGGTGGCCGATCTGATCATCCGTTCGGCCCTGGCCCGGCGCGAAAGCCGGGGGCTGCACTTCACCATCGATTTCCCGGCGCCCGACACCATCGCGCCGCCCCAGAACACCATCCTGGTGCCCAAGAACTTCTCCATCCGCCGCGTCGACTGAAACGCCAGAGGCCGCCCATGAACAACTCCGCCCGCCGCGTCGTTTTCCCCAAGGGCGCCACCGTCTTCGCCGAGGGCGAGCCGGGCACCACCGCCTATGTGGTGGAATCGGGCCGCGTCTCGGTGTTCAAGACCATCAAGGGCAAGCGGGTCAATATCGGCGACGTCACCCAGGGCGGCATCTTCGGCGAGATGGCGCTGATCGACGATCATCCGCGCATGGCCTCGGCGGTGGCCGAGGAGGAGACCGCCTGCGTGATCATCGGCAAGGACCGCCTGTCCGAGCAGTTGGACAAGGCCCCCAAGGGCGTCAAGGTCATCGTCAACGCCCTGCTGGGCAACATCCGCGCCATGGGCGCCGAACTGGCCGAGGCCACCGTCATCCTCTCCCACGATGGAGACTAGAATGATCGACCGGCGCCGCTTTCTTGTCGCGGCCCTTGCCGCGGGCCTCGCTCCCTCCCTCGCCTTGGCCGAGGAGAAGAAGAAGGAGGATAAGAAGAAGGAGGGCAAGGGTGCGCCGCTGCCCATTCCCTCCAAGGGCGAGCGCTACGTCCGCATTCCCACCATCGCGCTGGAGCTGTGGGATTCCTACGGCAATTTCCACCTGTCCACCGTGGATCTGCTGATGCTGGTCCCCGAGGAGGCCAAGGTGTCCGAGAAGGCCATCTCGGACAAGATGCGCAAGGTGCTGAACGGCATTCCCTACGAGGAATACATGAGCAGCAATCCGGCCCCCATGATCAAGGCCACCATGCTCGAACTGGTGCGCAAGGAACCCGGTTGCGAACAGACCCGGGAAGTCCTGATCTCCAAGATGCTGTTCCGCTGAGGGACGCCCACGGCTGCCCGGTTTGACAGGCTGCTGAAAAAACGTCGCTTCGGGGGCGTTTGCCCCCGATCCCCCCAACCGGGAAGCACAGCTTCCCGAACCCTTCTGCTTTTTGAAAAGCTGGAGGTTCGGAGGCCGTGCCTCCGAACGGGTCAGGGCGGTAGCCCTGCCGCGAAGCGGGCTTTGTCGCAGACCGTCAAGACTACGATGTCGCCGGCTTGGCCACCGGAATGGTGAAGCAGAAGGTCGAGCCTTCGCCCGGCACCGATTCGACCCAGATGCGGCCGCGATAGCGAGTGACCACCCGCTTGCAGATGGCCAGGCCGATGCCGGTTCCCGCCGCTTCGACCCGCGAATGCAGGCGTTGGAAGATCTGGAAGACCCGGTCGAAATACTGGGGCTCGATGCCGATACCGTTGTCGGCGATGCGGAATTCCCAGGCATTGCCCTTGAGCCTGGTGGACAGTGAAACCACCGGCGCGCGCTCGGGCGAGCGGTACTTGATGGCGTTGCCGATCAGGTTCTGGAACAAGCGGACGAATTCGCCGGAATCGACGCAAAGGGCGGGCAGGCTGTCCGGGGTGTTGATGGTGGCGCCGCTTTCCTCGACGGCCACGGTCAGATTGGACAGGGCGGTGTCCAGCGCCATCCGCATGTCGATGGGCTGGTCCGGTGGCGGCTTGCGGCCGATGCGCGAGTATTCCAGCAGGTCGAGGATCAGCGAATCCATACGCTTCGCCCCGTCGCGGGCATAGCCGATGTATTCGCGGGCATCGTCCGGCAGCCCGGCCCCGAATTTCTTGTCCAGCAGGCCCAGGAAGGAATTGACCATGCGCAGGGGCTCGCGCAGGTCATGGCTGGCCACATAGGCGAATTGCTCGAGATCGGCGTTGGAGCGCTCCAGTTCGGCGGTCTTGCCGGCCAGTTCCTCCTGGACGCGATGGCGGTCGGTGACATCCACCGCCATGCTGATGACCAGCCGCCGTCCGTCGGGCAGGGCCTCGATGGGGGCCGAGCGGAAATCCCAGACGCGGACGTCGCCGGTGGCGGTGATCACCTCGTGCTCGCCCTCGGCGCGGGCGCCTTCCATGCCGTAATGCCGCTTGATGCGTTCGGCGATCTCCTCGCCCCGGTCGCCATAGGCCCGAACCGCCCAGTCGCGCACGGTGGGAATGTCTTCGGGGGTGTAGCCGGTCAACTCGCACCACACCCGGCTGAGCAGCACCACGGCGCCGTCTTCGGCGTGAATCATGATGGGAATGGGCGCTTCGGATACGGCATGGCGCAGCCGGGCCTCGCTTTCGCGCAGCACCTGGGTCATGGCGGTGCTACGCGCCAACTCGATCTCCAGCGCCCGGCGGCTGGTGTAGAGATCGAGGAAGACCCTCACCTTGGACCGCAGGACGAAGTCGTCGATGGGCTTTTGAATGTATTCCACCGCGCCCACGTCATAGCCGCGATGACGATGGACATCGTCGGAATAGGCGGCGGTGACGAAGATGATGGGCACCTGGGCGGTGCGCGGCTCGCCCCGCATCAACTCGGCCAGCTCGTAGCCGTCCATGCCGGGCATGTTGACGTCCAGCAGGGCCAGGGCGAAATCATGCTCCAGGCAGTGGATCAGGGCGTCGTTGCCGCTGGCGGCCTCGATCACCTCCACGTGGAGCTTGTTGAGGATCTTGCGCAGGGCCAGCAGATTGGCCTGAGTGTCGTCGACGATCAGAATCTTGGGCCGGGTCGCGGTCATGAGGTGCGCTCCTGGCAGGAGGGCGGTGGCTGGCAGAGCGAGGAGATCAGGAAGGCGATGCGGTCCAGCGGCGCGATCCAGTCGGCGCCCCCGGCGGCGATGGCGGCGCGCGGCATGGTTTCGGCCACGGCTCCCGTGGGGTCCTGGACGATGCAGAAGCCACCGGCCGCCTTGACTGCGGCCATGCCCGCGGCGCCGTCCTCGTTGGCACCGGTCAGCAATACCGCCAGCAATCCGTCGCCCCAGGTGTCCGCCGCCGATTCCAGCAGGGGATCGATGGCGGGCCGGACATTGTTGATGCGCTCTTCAGCGGACAGCGAGAAGGTGCCGTCGGGCTCTACCAGAAGATGGTAGTCGGGCGGTGCCACGTGGACGTGGCCGGGATGGGCGGGGGTCCTCTCCTCGGCTTCGGTTACGGGCAGGAGGCAGTCGCGGCGCAGCACCGAACTCAGCAGGTCATGGACCGAGGGGCCGGAATGGCAGACGACGATCACCGGCACTGACAGGTCGGCGGGCAGTCCGGGAAGAATATCGTGCAGGGCGGCGATCCCTCCCGCCGAACATCCGATGGCGACGGCGTCGATCCGTTTCACCCCCGCTCTCCGATCTTCTTGAACAGGCGCAACTCCCGGTCGAGGGACAGGAACTGGTGCGCCTCGGCCGATCCGCCCAGGTTCTCGCGGGTGCCTAGGCACAAAAAGCCGCCCCGCGACAGGGACGAGGCGAACAAGCCCAATACGTGGTCCTGCAACGCCTTGTCGAAGTAGATGAGCACGTTGCGGCACATGACCATGCTGACCTCGCAGAAGACTCCATCGGACACCAGATTGTGATGGGCGAACGAGATGTGGTCCTTGATGCCGCTGCTGATCTTGGCGAAGCCATAGCCCTGGCTGAAGTAATGGGACAGGGTCTTGGTGCCGCCGGCCTTGCGATAGGAGACGTCGTAGCGGGCGACCTGCTCGGCCGACATGATCCCTTCCTCGGCTTTGGCGATGGCGGTGTCGTTGATGTCGGTGGCGTAGATCTGCGCCTTTTGCAGCAGCCCGGCCTCGTCCAGCAGAATGGCCAGGGAATAGGCCTCCTCGCCGGTGGCCGACCCGGCCTGCCAGATGTTCAGGCGGGGATAGGTGGCCAGCACCGGCAGGATCCGCTCGGCGATGGCGCGAAAGACCGGCGGGTCGCGGAACATCTCGGTGACCGGGACCGACAGGGTCGAGAGGATGGTGGGCAGCAGGCTGTCGTCGTAGAGCACGCGTGGCAGCAGGTCGGCGATGGTGGGGCTGCCCAGATGGAGCGCCAGGGCGGAGACGCGCCGCCGCAGCGACGCCTTGGCGTAATGGCTGAAATCATAGCCGTGGCGGCGGGCCAGGGCCTCGACGAACAGATCGACCTCAAGGATCTTAAGCCGGTCAGGATGGCTGGGCATGATCGCCTCTGCGGATCAGGAGGGCCATGACCTGCCGCAGGCGCTCCACATCCACCGGCTTGGTCAGGTAGTCGTCGGCTCCGGCCGCCAGGCAGCGGTCACGGTCGCCGGCCATGGCCTTGGCGGTCAGCGCGATGATGGGCAGGTGAGCAAAGCGCGGGTCCTTGCGGATTTCGCCCATGGTCTGGTAGCCGTCCATGCCGGGCATCATGATGTCCATCAGCACCAGGTCCACGTCGGCGCGGGACTGAAGCTGGCTCAGCGCCTTGGCGCCGTCCTGGGCGATCAGAACCTTCAGCCCCCTGGCGCGCAGCACCTTGGACAGGGCGAAGGCGTTGCGCATGTCGTCATCCACCAGCAGCGCGGTGCGCCCGGCCAGGATGGCGTCCACCGGTTCGGCGGCGACGGGCGACGGCTTGGCCTTGCCGCTCTTCTTCGCATCCACCGCATGGAGGAACAGCCCCACCTCGTCGAGCAGGCGTTCGGAGGAGCGTGAGCCCTTGATGACGATGCTGTCGGTGAATTCGCGGATGCGCAGGGTCTGGTCTTGGCTCAGCTCCTGGCTGGAATAGACGATCACCGGCGGCAGGCCCGAACCGATCCGTTCTGCCCGCTCCAGGAATTCGCCTCCCGCCATGTCCGACAGGGCGAGGTCGAGCACCATGCAGTCGAAGGGGCCGGCGGCCAAATGCTCGAGGGCCACCTGTCCCGTTTCGGCCACGGTGATGTCCAGGTCAAGACCGACCAGGGTCTCCCCGATGGTGGCGCGGCTGGCCTCGTCACCATCAACCAGCAGCAGGCGGCGGCGGCCATCGGCCCTTCGGGCCCGCAGCAGCACTTCGAAGGCGCCGTTGATCTGCTCGCGGCTGACCGGCTTGGTCAGATGGCCGACGGTTCCCAGCCTCGCCGCCCGGCCCGGCTCGTCCCCGGCGGACATGACGTGGACCGGGATATCGCGGGTCTCGGGCTGGAGCTTGAGGGCCTCGATCACCTCCCAGCCGCTCATGTCGGGCAGCCCGATATCGAGCACGACGCCGCTGGGCCGGCGCAGCCGGGCCAGTTCCAGCCCAGTCTTGCCGTCGCCGGCGGTGGCGGTCGCAAAGCCCTTGGCCTGGGCCATGTCGCAGACTACCCGGCGGAAAATGGGATCGTCCTCGATCACCAGCAGCAGTTTGCCTTCGGCCTTGGGAGTTTCCTCGATGGCCTCCGCCGCAGGGGGCGAAGGCCGGGCCGACGCGGGTCGCGGTTCGGGGGCGCAGCGGGGCGCCGGCAATTGCGTGGTGCCCGCCAGGGGCAACAGCAGCGTGAAGACACTACCCTTGTCACCATTGGCATCCAGGGTGATGTCGCCGCCCATCAGCCGGGCCAGCTTGCGCGAAATGGTCAGGCCAAGGCCCGTGCCGCCGAACTGGCGCGACGTCCCGCTGTCGGCCTGCTCGAAGGCGGCGAACACCCTTTGGCGGTCCTGGGGGGCGATGCCGATACCGGTATCGGCCACCGACAGGGCCAGCACATGGCCGTCGCCGGTCAGCGACAGGCGGACGGTGACGCCGCCCTCGCTGGTGAACTTGATGGCGTTGCTGACCAGATTGTTGGCGATCTGCTCGATCTTGCCGCGATCGGCCTTCAGGGAGCGGGGCAGGTCGGGGTCGACTTCCACCTGGAAGCCCAATCCCTTGTCGGTGGCAACGGGGGCGAAGCGTCCCCGGATGACCTGGACCAGATCGGCGATGGCGATGGTGACCGGGTCCAGGGTCATCTTGCCGGCCTCCACCTTGGACAGGTCGAGGACGTCGTTGATCAGGGCCAGCAGGTGTGTGCCGCTTTCGTGGATGACGCGGGCGGATTCCACCTGATCGTCGGACATGTTGCCTGTGTCGTTGTCGGCGAGATCGCGGGCCAGGATCAGGACGCTGTTCAGCGGCGTGCGCAGTTCGTGGCTCATATTGGCCAGGAATTCCGACTTGTATCGACTGGCCTGTTCCACATCGAGGGCGCGGCGGTCGGCCTCGGCGCGGGCGTCCTCCAGCGCCTTGCCGCGCTCCTCCAGGGCCTCGGATTTGAGGCGAAGCTCTTCGTTGGCCGTTTGCAGGGCTTCCTGCTGGACCTTGAGTTCCTCCTCCGAGACACGCAATTCCTCGTTGGCCACCTGCAGAGCCTCGCCCTGGGCGCGCAGCTCTTCCTCGGACGCCTTCAGTTCTTCCGCCTGGGTCTGGCTTTCCTCCAGCAGGTCTAGGGTGCGGAGGTTGCGCTCGAGAATCTCGATGTTGAGGGCCAGCATGGGCAGAGCCGCTTCGAGCAGCGCTTTCTGGCTGTCGTCGAACGCGGTGAAGCTGGCGAATTCCAGCACCGCCAGGGCGGTGCCGCGCGACATCACCGGCATGACGAAGATGGCGGCGGGCGCCGCGGCCCCGGTGGCCGAGGTGACGTGCAGCCAGGATTCCGGCGGTGCCTCGATGAGAATGGGCGATCCACTCCGGGCCGCCTCGCCGGCCACCCCTTCGCCGGGGGCAAAGGAGTCCAGGCCGAGCGTCTCGGACGCCCGGGGCATGCCCCAGCCGGCCACGCGCATAAACCGGTTGCCGCCCGTTCTGGCGTTGAAAGTGGCCACGCCGGCTCCCGACAGCGGCACCAGGAAGTCGAGGGCCGTGGTGCCGAACTCGGCGATGGAATCGGTCTGCTGCAAGGCGGGCGACAGCCGGGCCAGGTTGTCCTTGATCCAGCGGTCCCGTTCCAGGCGGAGCGCCGCCTGCTTGAACACCTCGACGGCCAAGGCCATGCGGCTGACCTCGGTCACCCGCGACTGGTTGGGAACGTGGGCGTCAAGTTCCCCCTTGGCCAGGCGGTGCATGACGTCGCGCAATTCGCCCAGGGGAATGACGATGGAGCGGGTAATGGTCCGGGCCAGCAAGGTCCCCAGGATCAGCAGTGCCAGCAATGTCAGCGCGATGTCGCGGACGGCCTGATCACGCTGTGCGGTGATCCTGTTTCTGAACTCGGCGGCCTTGTCCTGGGCGAAGGCGTATATACCGGCTATATGGCGGCGCAGGATGACGATCTGGGGCGAACCGTATTTCCGGGAATTCTCGGAGGCCTTGTCGTACTCGCCTTCCTGGCAGAAACGGATGTTCTGGTCACGGACCACTTTCCACTGGGCCAATTCGTCGCTCAGGCGCTTTACGTCTTCGGGGTTGCCCAGATATTGCTTCCGGACGACCTCCAGGCTGGCAGCCATCTCGCTTTCCTTGATGGCCACGCTGCCCGACAGCCGCGCCACGTCGGCGGCCGACCGGTTGTAGATCATCAGCAGCATGTCGGCGCGCATGGCGTTGACCTGCGATTCGATCTGCATCAGGGCGTTGGTGACGGCGAAGGGATGGGTGTAAAGCTCCCCCGCCAGGTCGGCGATGCTCAGCATGGTCCGTGCCGCCATGCCGGCCATGATCACCGTAAGCAGGAGGACGGCGGCAAAGCCGGCAGTCAGCCGGGTAACGATCCGGACCTGGGATGAACGCACCGATCCCCCCTCTAGAGGCCACGACAAGCCCCACCATAATCAATGGACCTACAATATCGGCGGCTGCCGGCAAAGGGAATAGGGCTCGCCGGCCGAGCGCAGCCTGAGATCTGCGTCGGTGACATGGGCGGACTTAATCGTCCCTTAACCGCGCCGTGCTAGCGTGACAGTGCTCGAAGGATTCCAGACCCATGTTGCCGATGTCGCTCCAGTTGCCTGATTTCATTGCCGAGGGGCTGGCCGATCCGAAGCGGCGGCGCAAGTTGGGTGACCTGCTGGTGACCTTGGTCTGCTGCCTGTGGCTGGGGTTTACCACCTGGACCTTCTTCGTCGCCGACATGCCCGACGAGATTTTCGACAATCATACCGGCAAGGCCATGCAGGAGCGCATGAAGGCCTGCGAAGGCAGCTTCCAGAAGCGCTATCAGTGCAAACAGGCGCTGTTGCTGAACGGCGAGCGCTGGGGCTTCGCCGTGGCGCTGGATCGAGTTTTGCTGATCTGCGCGCCGCCCATCACCCTGCTGCTGGTGTGGGGCGCCATCAAGCGCCGCTGAAATTTCTCAGGTCGCCGCTCGACGACCGGTTGCCTGATGGGTGCACCTGGGGCAAAGTCGAGCCCTTCCAATAACAAGATCAGAGGTTCCGCCATGGCCGCCATCACCCTCAAGGGCAATCCCATCAACACCAACGGCACCTTGCCGGCGGTCGGGGCCGCTGCCCCCGCCTTCTCGCTGACCACCGTCGATCTGGCCGATATCGGCCTGGATTCCGTGGCGGGCAAGACCGTGGTTCTGAACATTTTCCCCAGCATCGACACGCCGGTCTGCGCCGCCTCGGTGCGCCGCTTCAATGCCGAGCTGGACAAGCTGGGCAGCGTCGCCGTGCTGTGCGTTTCCGCCGACCTGCCCTTCGCCCACAAGCGCTTCTGCGGCGCCGAGGGCCTGGAGCGGGTCCAGTCCCTGTCCGACATGCGCGACAAGGGCTTCGGCGAGCGCTATGGCGTCAAGATCGTCGACGGCCCCCTGGCCGGTCTGCTGGCCCGCGCCGTGGTGGTGATCAAGGGCGGCAAGGTGGCCTATGCCGAGTTGGTCCCCGAGATCGCCCAGGAGCCCAATTACGACGCCGCCATCGCCGCCGCGAAGTAATTCGTCCCAAGCGTATCGAGGGAACGGGCCGCATCCGCCGGGATGCGGCCCGTTTTCCTTTTCAGGCATCGGGCCTGTTGATCCGGGCCAAGCGGGGCTGCCGCCCCGACCCCGCTTGGAGAACAAGTCTCCAAACCTCTTTTTTATTTATTCATAAAAACAAAGGGGGGCCGGGGCATCGCCCCGGGCGGGTGCGGGCGGCAGCCCGCCATTCCATCGGGTCTAGGCGCCCATCAGCCGGTTGGCGACCATCTGGATCAGGGCGCCCAGCGAGAGGTCGAGCAGGACCAGCAATCCGGCGGAGCCGGGCTTCACGTCCAGGGCCTGATGGGCGACATAGGCCTGATAGACCAGCACGACGATGGTCACGGCCATGTTGAGCATGGCCATGCCGTGACCGGGCGCCAGATGGATCAGCAGCCCGACCGGCAGCAGCACCGCCATCTGGATCACCTGGGACCAGTTGTAGGCGACGATGTAGCGGATGTAGAGGTGCGAGCGTTCCAGGCCTTCCGAGATGTGACTCATGGCCAGGGGAAAG
Source organism: Paramagnetospirillum magneticum AMB-1 (assembly GCF_000009985.1). Lineage (GTDB taxonomy): Bacteria > Pseudomonadota > Alphaproteobacteria > Rhodospirillales > Magnetospirillaceae > Phaeospirillum > Phaeospirillum magneticum. The sequence continues at coordinate 4,282,024 of NC_007626.1, read as the reverse complement.
GCGACGCAGCCGATGACATAGGCGATCAGTTCCACCGCCAGCGGCCGGGCCAGATCGGCCTCGAAGGTGCCGTCCAGAGCCTGCAGCACCAGGAAGCCCGGCAGGATCAGCGCCGGTCCCCAAAAGGAATTCACGAAGCCGCGCGGGCTGGTGTCGAACCAGATCAGTCCGGTGGGATCGCGCCGGGCCAGCCGCCAGGCGCCGAAGACTCCGGCGATGATCTCGCCGGCGGTGATCATGACGGCGCCGCCAGCCGGACGAGGACGCGGCGGTAGATCTCGGTCAGCGCTTCCATGTCGGCGACGGAAACATGCTCGTCCGACTTGTGCATGGTCTGGCCGACCAGTCCGAATTCCACCACCGGGCAGTGGTTCTTGATGAAGCGGGCATCGGAGGTGCCGCCCGAGGTGGACAGTTCGGGCCGAAGTCCCGTCACCTCGAAGGCCGCCTCGGCCAGGGCGTCCGACAGCGCGCCGGGCGGCGTCAGGAAGGATTCCCCCGACACCTCGACCTTGATCTCCACCTCGCCGCCGGCCTGGGCGACGGTATCCCTGATCCAGCGTTCCAGCGAGGCGCCGGAATGCAGGTCGTTGAAGCGGATGTTGAAGCCGGCGCGGGCCTCGGCGGGAATGACGTTGGTGGCGGGGTTGCCCACGTCCACCGTGGTCAGCGCCAGGGTCGAGGCCTGGAAGTGGGGCGTGCCCTCGTCCAGCGGCGCCTCGGTCAACCGGCGCAGGATGTCCAGCAGCCGGGGAATGGGATTGTCGGCCAGATGGGGATAGGCCGAATGTCCTTGGGTTCCGAACACGGTCAGGCGGCAATTGAGGCTGCCGCGCCGGCCGATCTTCATCATGTCGCCCAGCTTGCGGGGATTGGTGGGCTCGCCGACGATGCAGCAATCGATGCGTTCACCGCGCGCCGCCAGCCAGTCCAGCACCTTGACGGTGCCATCCACCGCAGGGCCTTCCTCGTCGCCGGTGATCAGCAGCGAGAGGGAGCCCTTGGGGGCGCCGTCCTCCAGCAGCCGCGCCACGGCGGCCACGAAGCAGGCGATGGCGCCCTTCATGTCGGCGCTGCCCCGCCCGAACAGCCGTCCCTGGTCGATGCCGGCGGCGAAGGGCTCCACCGTCCAGCCCTTGCCGGGCGGCACCACGTCGGTGTGGCCGGCGAAGCAGAGGTTGGGCGCCTCGGTGCCCAGGCGGGCATAGAGGTTCCGGATCTCCGGTCCGCCGGTCGCCGAGCGGATGTGGTGGCAGGCAAAGCCCAGCTCCTCCAGCGCCCCGGCCAGCACGTCCAGCGCCCCCGCGTCCTCCGGGGTGACGCTGGGACAGCGGATCAGGGCCTGGGCCAGCGGGACGGGATCGCGAAAGCTCATCAGTCGCGCAACAGCTCGTTGATGCCCACCTTGGACCGGGTGCGCTCGTCCACGCGCTTGACGATGACGGCGCAATAGAGGCCGGGGCCGGGGGTGCCGTCGGGGAAGGGCTTGCCCGGCATGGTGCCCGACACCACCACGGAATAGGCCGGCACGCGACCCATGAAGATCTCGCCGGTCTCGCGGTCGACGATCTTGGTGGAGGCGCCGATATAGACGCCCATGGACAGCACGGCGCCGGTCTCGACGATGACGCCCTCGGCCACCTCGGCCCGGGCGCCGATGAAGCAATTGTCCTCGATGATCACCGGTCCGGCCTGCAGCGGCTCGAGCACGCCGCCGATGCCGGCGCCGCCCGAGATGTGCACGTTCTTGCCGATCTGGGCGCAGGACCCGACGGTGGCCCAGGTGTCGACCATGGTGCCCGAGCCCACATGGGCGCCCAGGTTGACGAAGCTGGGCATCAGCACCACGCCCGGCGCGATATAGGCCGAGCGACGCACCACGGCGCCCGGCACGGCGCGGAAACCGGCGGCGCGGAAGCGGGAATCGTCCCAGCCCTCGAACTTGGTGGGGACCTTGTCGAACCAGGTGGTGCCGGGGCCGTCGCCCATCACCTTGTTGTCGGACAGGCGGAAGGACAGCAGCACGGCCTTCTTCAGCCACTGGTTCACCACCCACTTGCCGTCGTCGCCCTTGGCGGCGACCCGCAGCGAGCCGGAATCCAGGGCGTCCAGCGCCGCCTCGACGGCGTCGCGCACTTCGCCCTTGGTCTGGAGATTGATGCCGTCGCGGGCCTCCCAGGCGGCGTCGATGGTCTTTTCAAGGGCGGCGAAGCTCATGGCGAAATCCTGCTGATACGGTCTGGAAAGGGGGCCCCGAACATACTCCGGACCGGGAGGGAGTCAATCATTCCAGTCTGTCATTCCGAGGCGGAGCCGAGGAATCTCCGTCTGCGCCATTGTGCCGGGACGAGATCCCTCGGCTCCGCTCGGGATGACTTTTTTCTAGTGGTGGTGATGGCCGGGATAGTGCGGGTGGCCGTGCTCCAGCTCCTCGGCCGAGGCGGCGCGGATCTCGCTCACCGTGCAGTCGAAGATCAGGGCCATGCCGGCCAGGGGATGGTTGCCGTCCACCACCACCTTGCCGTCGGCGACGTCGGTGACCGAGAACAGCATGGCCTCGTCCTGCTTGCCGTCCATGACGCGCTCGAACTGCATGCCCACCACCACGTTGTCGGGGAACAGCGAGGCGTCCTCGACGCTGACCAGCTCGGCGTCGTATTCGCCGAAGGCGTCCTCGGGCTGCAGCTTGACGCACAGCTCGTGGCCGGCTTCCTTGCCCTCCAGGGCCTCTTCCAGCCGGGGGAACAGCCCGCCATGGCCGCCATGCAGGTAGATGATGGGCTCGGCGCCCTCATCGACGATGGTGCCGTCGGCGTCGGTGACGCGATAGCTGAGCGTGACGACGGTATCCTTGGCGATGCGCATATCAGTGTCTTTCGTCGATGAGAGAGGCCAGTTCGGCGGCCATCTCGGCCACCGGAGTCTTGAAGTCCGAAGGATCGGGCTGCCGGAACAGCCGCATGGTCGGATACCACGGAGACGTTAGCGGTTCATCCTGCCAACGCCAATCGGAAACATAACGCAACAGCACCCAGACCGGTCGGCCCAGGGCTCCGGCCAGATGGGCCACCGAGGTGTCGATGGTGATGATCAGGTCCAGATGTTCCATCACATGGGCGGTGTCGGCGAAGGATTGAAGGGCCGGCGCGGCGTCGCGCACCAGGCGTTCCAGGCCGGTGCTCTTCAGGTCCCCGGCGCGTGGCCCCAGTTGCAGCGAGTAGAACGTGGCCCGCGGGTCGCCCAGCAGCGGCGTCAGCTGCTCCAGGGGCCATGACCGGTCACGCGGCGTGGTCTTGCCCGCCCAGACCAGTCCCACCGCCAGCTTCTGGCCCGGCGGCGGCACCATGCGCAGATTGGGGCGCGGCGGCGCGGACAGGTAGGGGATTTCGGCCGGAATGCTGTGGAATTCCGTGCCCAGCAGATGGGGCAGGCTGGCCAGCGGTGCCCAGCAATCATGGACGGGCGGCGGCGCGCCCTTGGCCACCAATGCCGCCACGTCCCGCAGGCTGGCGAACAGCTCGGCCTGCTCGGGCAGGCATTCCAGCACCACCCGGGCTCCCCTGGCGGCCAGCAGCGGGACGTAGCGGGCGAATTGCAGCGCGTCGCCGAAGCCCTGCTCCGCCAGCAGCAGGATGGTGCGGCCCGTCGGATCGTCGCCGGTCCAGCGCGGTCCGGGATGGTCGCGGACCGGATTGCGGGCCAGCTTGATCCGCCATTCATAGCCGGCAAAGCCCGTTCGGTAATCGCCGAGATAGAGGTCGGCCAGGGCCAGATCCCACTGGATCTCGGCATTCTCGGGGTCGGTCGCCGCCAGTTCCGCCATCATGGCGCGGGCTTCCCCATGCAGGCGGCGGTCGCGCAGCAGCAGGGCCAGATTGTAGCGGTAGCCCCAATTGTCCGGGGCCAGCGCCACCGCCCGGCGATGGGCGGTTTCGGACTCCTCCAGCAGGCCCAGGTCGCGCAGCGCGTTGCCCATGTTGGACAAAGTGCCGGCGTCTTCGGCGCCCACCGTCAGGGCGCGGCGATAGCTGGCCACCGCCGCCTCGCACTTGCCCAGGCGACGCAACACGGCGCCCAGATTGGCATGGGCCGAGGACCAGCCGGGCTCCAGCAGGGCGGCGGCGGCAAAGCCCTGCTCGGCAGCGTCCATTCGGGATTCGCGCCAGGCCTGGGCGGCGGCGGTGAAAGCCTGCTGGGCCTGCGGTGCGGGTGTATGGGCGCTCATGCGGTCGTTCCCCTCGGATGGCGCCATCTTTCCCGAGGATGGCGGCGGCGGCAAGAGGGGGGCTTGAACGGCGGCGGATAATCACAATATCAGCATAGTTGAATATAGGAGGCGTCGATGCTGATCCAAGGGTTTCCTTCCGATGGCGTGGTGACGGTCAACCGGGTGGTGCTGCGGCCGGGCTTTACCGTGGACGATCTGGAGGAGCGCGTCGCGCTGCTGTGCGAGAACGTCAAGACCTGGCATTCGGAAACCGGCTTCGTCGGTGGCTTCGTCTGTCTGAATTCGGGCCAGATCTCCAACGAAGGCTCGACGGTGGGACAGGCGGTGACCTCGCCCCTGGCCGGACGCGAAGCCCTGATCATCACCTTCTGGAAGAGCTTCGCCGAGCACGAGCAATCCCACCGCTCCGCCACCTTCCAGCCGCTGTTCCGGGATGTGCTGGAGCTGTGCGAGAACGGCAACGAGGAGATCGCCTATTCCCTGCTGTGGCAGGGAAGCGCCTATCCGCCGGAGCAGGCCAGGCTGGCCCAGGCGGCCAAGGCTGGGTGAGCTACACCCAGCCCTTGCGGCGGAAGAAGAGGTAGGGCACCACCGCCGACAGCACCGCCAGGGCGATGGCGTAGGCATAGCCCCATTCCCATTGCAGTTCGGGAATGATCTTGAAGTTCATGCCGTACCAACTGGCCACCAGGGTGGGGGGCAGGAACAGCACCGACATGATGGTGAACAGCTTGATCACCTGATTCTGCTGGATGCCGATCAGCCCCAGGGTGGCGTCCAGCAGAAAGTTGATCTTGTTGCCCAGAAAGTCGGTGTACTCGGCCAGGGAGTGGAGATCCTGGTCGATGGACCGCAGGCGCTCGGGCGCGTTGCCCAGGCCCAGGGCTCCGGCGCCGTGGGGCAGGAAGGCGATGACCCGCTTCAGGCCCACCAGGGTCTCGCGCGCCTTGCCCGACAGGTCGCCGGTGCGGCCGATGGTGCGCAGCAGCGCCTCCATCTCCCGCGAGCCGGCGCGGCGGCGGCGGTGATGGTTGCCGGTCGGCTGATGGAAGATGCGGTGCGAAATGACGTCGAGTCCGGCGCCCAGATCCTGAAGCACGTCGGCGATGCGGTCGACGATGGCCTCCACCAGACCCAGCAGGACGTCGCCGCCATTGGCCGGGGCCGGGCTGGCCTGGGGCAGGTCCTGGGAAAAGGTGGCGATGGCGCGCGGCGTGCCGTGGCGCAGCGTCACCAGCAGGCTCTGGCTCAGGATGAAGGTCACGGCGCTGTTGCGCGGCTCGGAACCGCCGGCCCCGGTCAGCACGGGCACCGTCATCATCAGGGCGTCGCCGTGGCGCGACAGGCGCGACGACGCCTCGATCTCTTCCATGCGGTCGCGGGATGGCAGGTCAAGGCCGGTGCGGGCCTCCACCAGGGCGATTTCCTCGGCCGAGGGGTCCAGCAGATCCAGCCACAGGGCATCGCGGCTCACACCATCGGCGCCGCCGACGATCACGGCGCCGTCCTTGGCGTGATAGGTGGTGATCATGCCGTTCCGGCGGCTTCCTGATTGATGTCGGGCTTGGCCGGCGGCGGCGTCCCGTCGGGCTCGGCCGCGCCGTTGCCCTTGTCGTGCTCCAGCGCCTTGACCGCACCCGTCCGACGGACCAGACGGCCCTCCATGGAGGCGCCGGCCTCGATCTCCAGGCTGTCCTGAATCACGTCGCCGACGACCTTGGCCGATTTGGCGATGGTCACCGAACCGGCGTTGATCTTGCCGTTCAGTTCGCCATGCACCTGCACCGTCTCGGCGGTGACTTCGCCGGTGATGCGGGCGCCCTCGCCCACCAGCAGGCGGTGGCAGGTGATGTCGCCTTCCACCTGGCCGTCGATCTGCATCTCGCCCTGGGTGAAGATGTTGCCGACGATGCGCACATCGGCGCCGATCACCGACAGGGGCAGCCCGTTGGTGCCGTTGTGGCGCGAGCCGTGGGCGGCGGCGGACACCGCCCCAAGGGCCTTACCAAGCTTTGGGAGCATTTTCACCTGCCGCGATGAATTTGAGGGGATCCTTGGCGATGTCCGAGACGCGGACCTCGTAATGAAGATGGGGGCCGGTGGAGCGTCCGGTGTTGCCCAGCAGGCCGACCACCGTCGAGCGCGTCACCTTCTGGCCTTCCTTGACCTTGATGCGCGACATATGGGCGTAGCGGGTGGTAACCCCATTGCCGTGATTGACGTCGACGGTCAGGCCATAACCGTCGGACGGCCCGGCCGATTCCACCACGCCGTCGCCGGTGGCGTAGATGGGCGTACCGTGCGGAGCGCCCAGGTCGACGCCTTCATGCACGCCGGTGCGGCGGTTCAGCGGGTCGTTGCGGGTGCCGAAGCCGGAATTGAGGTCGTAATCGGCATGCAGCGGCTCGCCCAGCGGCATCTTCTGCATGACCGCCTTGATGCCGCTCCAGCGGTCCAGGCGGTCCATCAGTCCGGCCAAGCCGGTGTCGCCGGTCACCGTGGTCAGCGGAATGAACGGGCCGCCACGGCCGGCATCGCGGCCCTGGCGCTCGAACAGGCGCGACGCGTCCAGGCCCAGCCGGTTCAGCAGCCGCTCGGTGTCGGAAATGCGCGACTGGGCGGCGGCGTCGGTGTTCTGCACCGCCTGGGAATAGGCGACGCGCAGCCGCTCCAACGAGCCTTCCAGGCGGCGGACCTGCTCGCGCACGGCGCGGGCCTCGTCGCCGGCCGGCTGGCCGTCCTCGTTCCAGGCGGGCTCGGCGCCGCCGGAATTGCGCTTGGCCGGCGGGCTGACCTTCTTCGGGGGCTGGTCCTTGGCCAGGGCGGCGTTGGTCTCGGCCAGCACCGCCACGTTGGAATGGACCAGATCCACCTCGCGGGCGATGTCGGCCACCATCTTCTGCGACGACACCAGACGGTACTGCGCGGCGCGGGTGGCGGCCATCATCTCTTCGAGCTGGCGTTCCTTGGCGGCGATCTCGTCGGGCTGACGGGTCAGCAGGGCCGAAACGATGCCGGCCCAGGCGGTGACGGCCACCATGATGCCCAGCAGAACCATCTGGCGCTTGCGGGTGAAGGTGAAATGCTCGGCGGTGCCGTTGGGGCGGCGGATGAAGACCTGCCACTCGGGAATCATCCAGGATGCCGCCCGACGCAACGCCTTGAGCCGCTTGCCGGCTGCCGGGATCAGTCGCTGTTCGGTCACTGTCCTGACGTCCCCCCCAGGTTTCGGTCGGCCTGCCCATCGGTCAGCGGCGGCCAGTCTAACCAGCCCCTCCACCATTAACCTATAGGTAAGAACTCCTTACATCGGTCCGGCCGATATTCCAAATCGAATCTGCCGATGGACGGCAAAAAGTGGATCACCGCGTTTCATTTCGCCACACCATCAGCAGCCCGCCGAGGCAGAGCAAAGCCAGCGCCAGCGCGGGGGCCAGGGCGGTTTCGCGAATGCCGTCAACCACATAGTCCCCACGCTCGGCCAAGCCCATCCAGCCCCGGCCGCCGGTGGTCGAGCCCGCCGCCACCCGTCGGGGATCGGGCAGGCCGTCCCGGGACAGCCAGGACACGATGCCGCCGGTGGCCTTGGCCACGGGGAAAAGGCGCTCGGGCGTGGCGGTCAGTTCCGCCAGTTCCACCGGGGCGGCCTGTCCGGCGGCGGCCAGGGCGACGCGGCCATCGGGCAGGCTGACCCGCCACAGGCCGGTCTGGCCCGCATCCAGCGCGCCGCGCGCCACGCCCTCGTCATCGGGGTCGAGGCGAAGCGGCGCCTGCGTCCCGTCGGGGGCGGTGATGGTGGCCGCCACCCCGTCCGGGGCGCCGCGGGCCGCCACCATCAGGCGCCCGCCCTCCACCGCGGCGGTAAGGGCGTTTTCCTCCAGGTCGGGCTCCTTCATCAGCCAGTGGGCCAGACGCCGGGTCATCTCGGCATGGGGGCCGCCGCCCTCCCAGCCCCGCGCCCACAGCCACAGGGTGTCGGACAGCACCATGGCCACCCGGCCCTCGCCCACCCGGTCCAGCACCACCAGCGGCCGGTCGTCCAGCCCCGACAGCAAGGTGGTGCCCTTGGCCGTTCCCACCTCCATCTGGCGCATCCAGCTTCCCCAGGGCGCGTCGCCCGGCCGCGTGCCCGGCAGGCCCGCCATCACCGGATGGCGCCGCCCGGCCTCGGTCAGGCGCGGGCGGAACTCCTTGTCCAGGCGGCGACCGGTGGGCAGCGCGGGCAGCACCTCGGCCAGGGCGGATTCGGCGATGCCGTCGGCTTCGGCGAATTCCGGTCCCACGGCGGCCAGCAGGGCGCCGCCGTCCCGGACATAGCGGGCGAGATTGCGGTAATAGGCCGGCGCCAGCACGCCGCGGCGGCGATAGCGGTCGAAGATGATCAGGTCGAACTCGGCAAGCTTTTCCTCGAACAGCTCGCGCACGGGAAAGCTGATCAGGCTCATCTCGCGGATGGGGGTCTGGTCGTCCTTTTCCGGCGGCCGCAGGATGGTGAAGTGGACCAGATCCACCGCCGGGTCGGACTTCAGCAGGTTGCGCCAGGTGCGCTCGCCCGCATGGGGCTCGCCCGACACCAGCAGCACCTTCAGGCGATTGCGCACCCCGGAGATGGACAGGGCGGTGCGGTTGTTGGCCAGGGACAGCTCGCCCGGTCCCGGTTCCACCTCCAGCTCCACCACATTGGCCCCGGCATGGCGGATCGGCACGTCCAGGGTGGCGTCGCGGTTGAGGGGCACGGAAATGGCGGCATGGGGCTTGCCGTCCAGTCGCACCGCCACCACGGCATCGCCCTTGCCGCCCTGGTCCTCCACCCGGAAGGCCAGGGTGGCGGTCTCCCCCACCAGGGCGAAAGCGGGCGAGGCGCCCGGCACCAGACGGCGGTCGCGCTCGTCCGGGGCGCCGGTCAGCAGGGTGTGGACGGGCGCGCCCAGCGAGCGGCCGAGATCGGCGGGCACATCGTGGACGCGGCCGTCGGTGATCAGCGTCACCCCGGCCAGCCGGCGGCGCGGCACGTCGGCCAGGGCGCGCTCGGCCGCCTCGAACAGCCGGGTGCCGCGATCGGCGCCGGGCTCGGCCCCCACCCGCTCGACCCGCACCTCCAGCCCCTTCAGCAGGGCGAGGCGGCGGGTCAACTCGTCCAGGGCCTCCCTGGTCTGGGCGCGGCGCTCGCCGATGCCCTGGGAGGGGGTCTCGTCCACTACCACCAGCGCCACGTCGGGCAGGGTGGTGCGGTTCTCGGCCAGCAGCCGGGGATTGGCCAAGGCCGCCAGCAGGACGGCCATCACCACGGCGCGCAACAACGTGCCCGACGCCCTGCGCCACAGGCCGACGCCCACCAGCAGCACGGCCATTCCGCCGAGGGCGGCGATCAGCGGCCAGGGGAACAGCGGCGCGAAGGCGAGGGCATGAAAGCTCATCGCTTCAACCTGTCCATGATGGCCGGCAGGTGGACCTGATCGGCTTTGTAATTGCCGGTGAAGGCATAGATCACCAGATTGATGCCGAAGCGATAGGCCAGTTCCCGCTGGCGCTCGCCACCCGGCACCACGGCATGGAGGGGCCGTCCGCGTTCGTCCACCGCCCAGGCGGCGATCCAGTCGTTGCCGCCCACCACCACTGGCGAGACGCCGTCATTGCCCGCTTCGGCGCCCTGGCTCACCCACAAGGTGGCGCCGTCCCAGCGGCCCGGCACGCTTTTCAACAGATAGAACGAGCGGGTCAGCACATGGTCGGCCCCCATGGGGGCCAGGGGCGGCAGGGCGAGACCGGCCACCAGTCGGCGCAGACGCTCCAGCTCGGCGGTGTTGGGGCCGGCGCCCGCCTGGCCTTCGTCGCCGGTGTCGAACACGATCACGCCCCCCTTGGCCATGTAGGCGTTGAGCTTCTCCACCGCCTGCTCCGAGGGTTGCGGCTGGTTGGGAGTGACCCGCCAGTACAGCAGGGGGAAGAACACCACCGGGTCGCGCTCCGGGTTCACCAGCATGGGCTCGGCCAGTTCGGCGGTGGAGCGTTCCGCCAGCCGGGCCGACAGGCCGCGCAGACCCGCCAGGCACAGGCGGTCCATGCCGGCATCATGGGTGGCGACGCAGCCCAGGCGGGTGGCCAGCCCGGCCTCCAGGGCGAAAGTTTCCGCCCGCGCCGGTCCCGATGGCCACAGCGCCAGGGCGAGGAGCGCCACCCGCCACAGCAGGCCCCGCAGCGCCAGGGTGGCGGCCATGTCGGCCAGGGCGAGAACCAGCGCCGCCAGCAACAGGGGCGGGCCGAGATCCAGGCCGGGCCGGCTTTCGCCCACCGGGGTGACAGCGGCGCCGGACGGCGGCACGAAGCGGTTGGCGGGGGGGAGGGCCGGGCCGAGATTGAAGGCGGCGCGCCGCTCGGCCGGTCCATAGAAGCCGGGCGGATGGCGGGGCTGGGGGCGGGTCGAGGCCAGGGCGTCGCGCTCCATGGGGGCGGCGATGCCGCTGGCCGGGGCCAGCCGCCCCAGACCGTCCAGGAGTTCGGCGGGGGCCAGGGGGCCGCCCATGGCCGCCGGTCCCGCAGCCCCCTGGGACAGGGCGGCCAGACGGCGCAGCATGTCGACGAACAGGCCCGACAGGGCCAGATTGCCCCACTCGGCGTTGGCGCTGGTGTGGATCAGCACCACCATTCCCCTGCCGCGGCGCTCGGCGGTGACCAGCGGCGTGCCGTCGGTCAGGCTGGCCCAGGTGCGGGCGTTGAGGTCGAGGCCGGGCTCGGCCAGCACCTGGGAACGGACCTCCACATCCTCGGGGACGGCAAGACCGTGGAAGGGCGAGGCCTCGGGGAAGGGGGCAAGGCGCATGGGCGTGGTCCAGGACAACACGCCGCCCAAAGCGCGCCCTCCCGCCAGCAGGCGCACGGGCAGCAGCGGATCGGTCTGGGCGGCCTGGACCTGCAGGGGACCGGCGAAGCGCACCAGCACGGCGCCCTGCTCCACCCGGCTGGCCAGCTTTTGGGCGGTGGGGCCGGGTGGCAGGGGGGTATCGGCCAGGATGATTACGTCCAGGGCGGATCGGCGGCCAGTTCCGCCACTTCGCCCCGCTTCAGCTCGGCATGGGGGGCCAGGGCCCGCTCCACGTAATAGAGCCGGTCGAGCAGCGGCGCGGCGGATGGGTCGCCGCCGGCCATGCCCACCGAGCGGCGGCGGCTGGACTCGTCCAGCAGCAGGGTGGCCCCGGCCGAGCGCTCGCCCTCGATCTCCAGGCGGGCCAGACGGTTGCGCAGGCCCACGGGCAGGTCCAGCAAGGCTTCGGCACTGGCGCGGCCGGGCTCGAAGCGCCCCTCGGTGCGGGCCAGCACCAGCCCCCGGGCATCCAGGGCGCGCAGGGCGAAGGGTTCGGGCTCGGCCGCGGGCAGGCGGCGCACCACCGGCATCATGTGTTCGGAGGAGGTGCCGTCCTTGGGAGGCAGCAGCAGGCGGCCGCTTTGGCCCGTCACCACCTCCAGCCCTCCGCCCAGGCCTTGCAGCCGACGGAACAGGGCTTCGTCGGCGGGATCGGCCAGCCCGTCGCTGATCCACACCACGCGCCCCACCCGGTCGAAGGGCAGGGTTTCCAGGGCCGCCAGCGCCGCCTTGCGGTCGGTGGGCCAGGGTCGGGGCTCCATGCCCGCCGCCTGGGCCCGCGCCTCGGACGCGCTGGCCAGCCGTCCCGGCGTCAGCGGGCCGCCGTCGGCGGGGGGCGCGGTGGGCAGCAGCAGGACGGGGCGGCCGGCGCGCTCGGCGGCGGCCAGCATCTGGTCCAGATGCTCGCGCCGCCGGTCCCAGTCGCGCGCCGCCGCCCAGCCGTCGTCGAGAACCACCAGCAACGGCCCGTCGCTCCGTCCGGCCGGGATCGGCTCCAGGCTGGGTCCGGCGGCGGCCAGGATCAGCAGGGAGGCCAGCATCAGACGCAGGGCCAGCAGCCAGAACGGCGTGCTCTCCGCCTGTCGCCGGGCGGTGTCGAGGCCGAGCAGCAGGGTCAGGGCGGGAAACGGCACCTTGCGTGGCCGGGGCGGCGTGACCCGCAGCAGCCGCCACAGCAGCGGCAGACCGGCCAGCAGCGCCAGCGCCCAGGGGGCGGCGAAGGCCAGGCCGGGCAGAAAGGTCATGGGGCTGCACTCCCCGAGGCTGTCATCCCGACGACCAACGGGAGGAGGGATCTCGTTCTGATCCAGTCTTTCCCGTTGGGCACCAGCGGTCCAGGCGGAGATCCCTCGCCTGCGCTCGGGATGACATTGAAGGGGATCATCCCAACCCTCCCACGCTCTGGGCCAGGGCCAGCAGGCAGGGGGCGGGCGGCCGGTCGGTGCGGTGGGTGGCGAAGCTCCATCCCAGGGCGCGGGCCATGGCGGCGAGGCCGTCGCGCTGCTCCGCCAGCCGCCGCTGGTATTCCTGGCGCAGGTCTTCGGCCCGGCCGGTTTCCAACTCGCCTTCGCCCTCCAGCCCCAGAAAGCGCAGGCGGCCGGCATAGGGCAGGCTTTCCTCGGCGGGATCGAGAATCTGCAGCAGATGACCGCCTGCCCCCGTCCGGGCCAGGGCCTCCAGGCGGCTGGCGAGGACGGGCAGCGGATCGAGGAAATCACCGGCCAGCACCAGGGTGGCATGACGCGGCAGGCGTGACGGCGGGACGGCGGGGGCGTCGCCGGCCCGCTCCAGGGTCTCGGCCAGACGGGCCAGCGCCCCGCTGCCCCACAGGGGCGGCATCTCTCCGGCCAGGGCCGCCACCCGCTCACCGCCGCGCAGCAGCAGGGAGGCCAGGGCCAGGATCAACAGGCGGGCGCGGGAATGCTTGGTGGGCAGGCCGGTGTCGGAGCGCCAGTGCATGGAGGCCGAGCCGTCCAGCCACAGCCAGACGGCCTGGGACGCCGCCCATTCCGTCTCGCGCACATAGAGGTGGTCCGAACGGGCCGAACGGCGCCAGTCGATGGCGCCCGCCCCGTCGCCCGGCTGAGCCCGGCGGTATTGCCAGAAGGCATCGCCCGATCCGGCCCGGCGGCGGCCGTGGACGCCCTGGGCGACCGATTGGGCCACCCGCTCGGCCTCGACCAGCAGCGGGGGAAAGCGCGAGGCCAGTTCCTCGGCGCGGAATTCGACCGTCCGATCGCCCCTGGCCTGTGTCCGCGCCGCGCCGCTCATCCGGTCCCTATCGGTGGAGGGTTACGAATCACCCATCTTGAGGGCGGCCAGGAAGGCGCTTTGGGGAATTTCCACCTTGCCGAACTGGCGCATGCGCTTCTTGCCTTCCTTCTGCTTCTCCAGAAGCTTCCGTTTGCGCGTGGCGTCGCCGCCATAGCATTTGGCGGTCACGTCCTTGCGCAGCGCGCTGATGCTTTCGCGCGCCACGATGCGCCCGCCGATGGCGGCCTGGATGGCGATCTGGAACATCTGGCGCGGGATCAGTTCCTTGAGCCGCGTGCAGATGCCGCGGCCGCGGCTTTCGGCGTTGGCGCGGTGCACCACGAAGGACAGGGCATCCACCGGCTCGGCATTGACCAGGATGGAGACCTTGACCAGATCGGACTGGGCGTAGGAATCCACCTCGTAGTCGAAGCTGGCATAGCCCCGGCTGATGGACTTCAGGCGGTCGTAGAAGTCGAACACCACCTCGTTGAGCGGCAGCTTGTACACCGCCATGGCCCGCGAGCCGGCATAGGTGAGGTCGATCTGCTGGCCGCGCCGCTCGGTGCACAGGGTCAGGACGGGGCCAAGATATTCGTCGGGCACCATGATGGTGGCCTTGATCCACGGCTCTTCCATGTGGTCGATGCGGGCCGGATCGGGCATGTCGGCGGGATTGTGGAGTTCCTCCATCTCGCCGTTGGTCTTGTGGACGCGATAGACCACCGACGGCGCGGTGGTGATGAGGTCCAGGTTGAACTCGCGCTCCAGGCGCTCCTGGATGATCTCCAGATGCAGAAGGCCGAGGAAGCCGCAGCGGAAGCCGAAGCCCAGGGCGGCCGAGGTCTCGGGCTCGTACTGGAAGCTGGCGTCGTTGAGGCGCAGCTTGGCGAGCGAGTCGCGCAGATCCTCGTAATCGGCGGCGTCGATGGGGAACAGGCCGCACCACACCACCGGCACGCTGGGCTTGAAGCCGGGCAGCGGGGTGTCGGCGGGCTTCTTGTCGTCGGTGACGGTGTCGCCCACCTTGGTGTCGGCGACGGCCTTGATGGCGGCGGTGAAGAAGCCCATCTCGCCGGGGCGCAGCTCGGTGGTCTGCACCAGCTTGGGCGTGAAGTAGCCGCAGGAATCCACCTGATAGGCGGCCTGGGTCGCCATCATGCGGATCTTCTGGCCCTTCTTCAGCACGCCGTTCTTGATGCGCACCAGGATGATGACGCCGAGATAGGGGTCGTACCAGGAATCCACCAGCAGGGCCTGCAGCGGCGCGTCGGCATCGCCTTCGGGGCAGGGCAGGCGGTTGACCAGGGCTTCCAGCACGTCGCCGATGCCGATGCCGGTCTTGGCCGAGATCATCACGGCGTCCGAGGTGTCCAGGCCGATGACGTCCTCGATCTGCTGCTTGACGCGCTCGGGCTCGGCGGCGGGCAGGTCGATCTTGTTGAGCACCGGCACCACTTCATGGCCGGCATCCAGGGCGTGATAGACATTGGCCAGGGTCTGGGCCTCGACGCCCTGGCTGGCGTCGACCACCAGCAGCGACCCCTCGCAGGCGGCCAGCGAGCGCGAGACCTCGTAGGCGAAGTCCACGTGGCCGGGGGTGTCCATCAGGTTCAGCTGATAGGTCTTGCCGTCCTTGGCCTTGTAGTCCAGCCGCACGGTCTGGGCCTTGATGGTGATGCCGCGCTCGCGCTCGATATCCATGGAATCGAGCATCTGCTCCTTCATCTCGCGCGCCTCGATGGCGCCGCAAGCCTGGATCAGGCGATCGGCAAGGGTCGACTTGCCGTGGTCGATATGGGCGACGATGGAGAAATTGCGGATATGGCTGAGCTTGGTCATGGAAAGGCGATCATCTTGCGTCGGGGCTGCCGGACCATAGTGTGCGACAGCTGTTTTGGGAAGCTACTTGCTGTCGGGATCGTCGAGCCAATGGGGCTCGATCACCTGCCGGGTCTTGCGGCTTTCGGCCAGCTTGCGCACATGGCCGAGATTCTTGGCCGCCACCTTGGCCGGGCCTTTGGCGCCGTGGGTCTGGAACACCTCCAGCGCGGCGGCCAGGGCGGCTTCCGCCTCGGCCAGGTGGCCGGCGCCGGTGGAGTGGCGATCCAGCAGGAACAGGGCCGAGCCCAGGGTGTTCTGGGTGGCGGCCCAGGACAGGGGGCCGCGCTCACGGGTTCTGATCTCCAGCACCGAGTGGCAGGCGTCGATGGAGCGCTTCAGCACCTCGGTGCTTTTCAGCTGGTCGCCATAGACTTCCAGCACCTGGGCGATGTTGTGCATCACCTCGGCCCAGCGCTGGGGCGTCTCGGTGCGGGAATAGACCTGAAGGGTGGCCTGCAGCGCCTGCACGGATTCGCGCAGCAATTCCGTCTGGCCGGTCTTGAGGTCGAGGCGATACAGCGCCACGCCGAGCCGCACCTGGGCCGAGGCCCATTCCTGCGGCATCAGGGCGCGCGGCAGGCATTCCACCGCCTGACGCCATTCCTTGATGGCTTCCTCCAGCAGCGGCGCCGGGTCCTTGGAGCGCTCGGCCTTGGCCGAGAGCACGGCGCCGATATGCTTGTGGATCAGCCCGGTCTCCCAGGTGGGGTCGGTGCGGGCGAGGCGCCGCTGGGCCTGACGATAGGCGTTGATGGCCTTGTCGAACCACAGGTTGGTTTCCTCGGGCGGCACCACCATGGCGTTGATGGTGGCCACGTGGCCGAACACCAGCTGGCACGAGCGCTGCTGTCCCATGGACATCTGCACCGGCGGCTTGGCGGCCAGGCTCTCCACCTGCGCGGCGGCGGCGGGCATCAGGCGGCGGATGGAGTTGCGGTGGGCCTCGGTGGGCACCTCCACGGCGGCGAGGCAGGCGGCGTAGAGCAGGTTGGACGGCCCTTCGCCCAACTCGGCCGGCAATTCGATGCGGGTGGTGGTGCCGAACGAGGCGGCACGCTCGTCGTCATTGCTGGCGGTGGCCAGACGCAGGCGATAGCCGTCCTTGCCGAACTCGCCCCAGACCAGCAGGTCGGCGTCCTCCTCGGCCACTGCGTGCCGGGTGTTGAGCGAGACGCCCGCCACCTGGGCCGGGTCGTCCAGGCGCTCCAGCTGGTAGAGGCGCGGGATGGCCTTGACCTTGAAGGCCGGGCGGGCGCTCAGCGCCTGATTGAGGGCGGTGGCCGCCTGACCGTCGGCATCGCCCGACAGCGCCGCCACCAGGATGGTGAAGGACGGCCCCTCGGCGGGAATGGCGACGGGCACCGGACGTTGCGGCTGGGTGGGCTTGGGCTTGAACAGGCTGACCAGCAGGTCCAGCAGGCCCGACGACCGGGCCTCGGCGCCGACCGCCGCCGCGGTGGCGGTGGCCTCCACCTCGGCCAGGGGAGGGTGCGCCTCCGCTTCCGGCTCGGGTTGGGCGGGCTTCGCCACGGCGCCTCGCATGGCCGCGAGGTCACGCGCCCGGCGCTGCAATTCCGCCCTTCTGTCGTTGGGATCGTCCGCCATGTCTCACCGTATACGGGAGAGCGGCGACAACGGCAACTGCTCTGGCGGTTTCGGGTGCTTGGACATGGTGCCTTCCGGTGGTTCTGCGCCGAAGTGTCGCAAGACTGGGTCTTGATGTGTCGTTGGTCAGGTTAAGAACAGAATATAAATGGATTTATTTATCGTGTTGTTGCGTCGCACAAGGGGTCTGTCCGTCCCTCATTGTATGTGGCGTGGAATGGCAGGTGTCATGGGCGCCGGCATTGATTCCGCAGCATATTTTTTTTGATACACCGTAGTAACACGTATCATGGAGACTGGAGTGTGAATGAATATCAAGATCTCTTCACTGAAGAATGGGGGAATCTCCCAATTGCGTGCTTGGCCGAGTCTGATCTAATGAATCACCATGTTGGTTCGCCATAGTGAAGGCCGTCGATACCGGCGGCGGCAATGCTTACGGCATACCTTTTGTGTTCGATATATATACAGTATGTCATGCCGAGATCTCGAAAAAAGCCTTGAGCGGCCGTGATATCCTCTCCAAGGGACTGGGTGATCACGAGTGTGGTGGCGGTGATGAGTGGTGATCGGGGGGCGGTTCGGACGGTACTTGTGGATGATCACGGGATTGTGCGGACGGCGATCCGCCGCGCCTTGGAAGGCATGGCGTGGATCGACGTGGTCGGCGAGGCGGATGACGGCGTGGCCGCGCTGCATCTGATCGACGACGCCAAGCCCGATTTGATCATTCTGGACCTTTCCATGCCGGGGCTTGACGGGATGGACATCATTCCCCTGGTCAAGCGGCGCAATCCCGCCAGCCGGATCGTGGTTCTGACCGGGACCCAGGACGGAACGACCATGAAGCGGGCCTTTGCCCTGGGTGTGGACGCCTACACCTTGAAGACGGGCGGCTGGCAGGACCTGGAAACCGCCATCGGCGAGGCCATGGCCGGGCGGCGCTATATCTCGCCATCGGCCGGGCTGGTGGTGGATGGCGGCGAAGAGGGAGGCCTGGCGGCTGGCAGCGCCGTGGCGCCGCTGTCGGGGCGCGAGCGTCAGGTGCTGAAACTGCTGGCGGAGGGCTACACCAACCAGAAGGTGGCGGGAATCCTGGGAATCAGTGTCAAGACGGTGGACCGGCACCGCGAGAACATCATGAACAAATTGGGGGTGAGGACACCGGTGGCCTTGGCGGCCATCGCCCTGCGGGAGGGGCTGGTGGTCTGACCCCGCAACACGGCGACAGGGGTGGGATGCGACATGAGTGACGACCAGGATCTGCTGAAGGCTATCGCCCAGATACGCCGCTCGCCCTATGGCAAGCGGGTGATCCATGTCTTCACCTCCTGGGCCAAGGGCGATCCCAAGCACGGCGAGAAGCTGGCCAAGGGCCGCGATCTGGTGTCCCGCAATCTGTTCAATTCCGTGGATTCCGGCTGTTTCCTGCTGTCGTCGGGGGACATGGTGTTCATCTGCTCGCAGGTTTCGGCGGCGGTGATCCAGACCGTGTGCTCGCGCCTCGAGGCCCTGTTCTTCGGCGACAAGCCGCCCCGGGCCAATTCCTATGGCGAGAACAAGTATTTCAAGGTGTTCGACGCCGGCCGCGACCTGGCCAAGCTGATCACCTCGGTCAAGGCGCTGGTGGCGGTCGCTCCCACCGCCGCCCGCCCGGCCATCGGAATGAAGGAATTCGATTCCATCGTCCGTATCATCCGCGACAGCGATATCCGGGCCATGGTCTTCAATCAGCCGGTCTATCGCTGGGCGGGCAAGAAGCCGGGGATCGAGTACCTGGAGTTCTTCGCCTCGCTGGACCAGATGCGCAAGGCGGCTTGCCCCGAACACGACATCGCCGGCAATCCGGCATTGTTCCACATGATCAAGGCCGAACTGGACCTGCGGCTGATGCGGATCATCGGCCGCGAGATCGGCGAGTACCGCCACAAGGCC
The DNA here is from genome assembly GCF_000009985.1 of Paramagnetospirillum magneticum AMB-1. Taxonomy (GTDB): domain Bacteria; phylum Pseudomonadota; class Alphaproteobacteria; order Rhodospirillales; family Magnetospirillaceae; genus Phaeospirillum; species Phaeospirillum magneticum. Next base: position 4,263,257 of record NC_007626.1, on the reverse strand, counting down.
TTTTCCATCAACCTGCTGGGCACCAGCCTGCTGTCCAAGGAGTTCGAGACCTTCATGGACGGCGTTCCGGCGCGGCTGTCGGGCAAGATCCTGGCCGAAATCGACCGTGGCGACTTCCTGCAGCATTCCGGCGATCTGGACGCCCTGACGCGGCGGGCCTCGGACCTGAACGTCCCTCTGTGCGTCGACGGCCTGTCGCTCAGCGATCTGCAGGTGTTCCGCCTGCCCGCCGTGGCGGAATTCGCCAAGATCAAGTGGTCCGAGCAGATCACCACCATGCCGCGCCGCGATCTGGAAGTGGCCATTCGCGCCATCAAGGAATTCGGCCCGGACAAGGTGGTGCTGACCCGCTGCGACAGCGAGCGGTCGCTGGACTTCGCCCATGCCATGGGCATTCCCTTCGTTCAGGGGTATCTGGCGGACAAGATGTTCCGCGCCGGCGTCAACTTCACCGAGGGACGCAACGAGGCCCCCGCCGTCAGTCCGCCGCGCCGGTCAGCGCCAGCCATTCCTGCTCAGACAGCGTCGCTATGCCCAGCTTGACCGCCTCGGCGGCCTTGGACCCGGCATCGGCCCCCACCACCACGTAATCGGTCTTCTTCGAGACCGAGCCCACCACCTTGGCGCCCAGGGCTTCGGCGCGGGCCTTGGCCTCGGGCCGGGTCATGGTCACCAGGGTGCCGGTGAACACCACCGCCTTGCCCGCCACGGGAGAGGCGGAGGACTCGATCACCTTGGCGTCCTCGACGGCGCCGTCCAGGGCGGCCATGGCGGCGACCAGATCATCCACCGCCTGGACGTTGTGCTCTTCTGAGAAGAAGTCCAGCAGATCGCCCGCCACCGAGGGGCCGATATCCTCGATGCTGGTCAGCTCGGCGCGGGCCTCCTCGGTGCCGGCCAGCATGGCGGCGCGCCAGGCCCCGAAGCTGCCGTAATGCCGGGCCAGCCGCTTGGCGGTGGCCTCGCCGATCTGGCGGATGCCCAGCGCGAAGATGAAGCGCTCCAGGCCCATGGCCGAGCGGGTCTTGATGGACTCGAACAGCTTCTCGGTGGAGCGCTTGCCCCAGCCCTCGAAATTCTCCAGCCGCTGCAGCAGTTCCGCGTCGTTGCGGGCCTTGAGGCGGAAGATGTCGGCCGGGCCGCGCACCCAGCCCTTCTCCCATAGGAACTCGATGTTCTTCTCGCCCAGGCCCTCGATGTCGAAGGCGTTGCGCGACACGAAATGCTTGAGGCGCTCCTTGGCCTGGGCCTCGCAGGTCAGCCCGCCGGTACAGCGGCGGATCACCTCGCCCTCGGGGCGCACCGCATGGGCGCCGCACACCGGGCAGGTCTCGGGATAGACGAAGGGAACGGCGCCGCGCGGCTTGCCCGGCACCACGCCGACGATCTGGGGGATGACGTCGCCGGCCCGCTGGACGATGACGGTGTCGCCGATGCGCACGTCCTTGCGGGCGATCTCGTCCTCGTTGTGCAGGGTGGCGTTGCTGACCACCACGCCGCCCACATTGACCGGGGTCAGGCGGGCGACGGGGGTCAGCGCCCCGGTGCGCCCCACCTGGATGTCGATGGCCTCCAGCAGCGTGGTGGCCTGCTCGGCGGGGAATTTATGGGCGATGGCCCAGCGGGGGCTGCGCGACACGAAGCCCAGGCGGCGCTGCAACTCGATGTCGTCCACCTTGTAGACGATGCCGTCGATGTCGTAGGCGAGCGTGGCGCGGGCCTCGCCCAAGGATTCATAGGCGGACAGCAATCCGGCGACCCCGTCGCAGCGGCGGATCAGCGGATTGACCACGAAGCCCCAGGCCTTCAGGCGTTCCAGGTATTCCCAATGGCTGGCGGCGGGCGGGGCGGAGGCCTCGCCCATGGCATAGGCGAACAGCGACAGCGGCCGCGACGCGGTGACCTTGGGGTCCAACTGGCGCAAGCTGCCGGCGGCGGCGTTGCGGGGATTGGCGAAGAGCTTCTCGCCCGCCGCCTCCTGCCGCTGGTTCAGCGCCAGGAAGTCGGCCTTGGTCATGTAGACCTCGCCCCGAATCTCGATCACCGCCGGCGCGTCGGGGCCGAGGGTGCGGGGCAATTGCGTCGCGGGAAAAGTTTCCAGATTGCGGGTGACGTCCTCGCCCTCCGCCCCGTCGCCCCGGGTGGCGGCCGAGACGAACCGGCCGCCCTCATAGCGCAGGTTGATGGACAATCCGTCGATCTTGGGCTCGGCCACATAGGCCAGCGGCGCCTCGTCGCCCAGCCCCAGGAAGCGCCGCACCTTGGCGTCGAACTCGGCCACGTCCTCGGGGGCGAAGGCATTGTCCAGCGACAGCATAGGCACGGCGTGCACCAGCTTGCCGAACCCCTCGGACGGCGCGGCGCCCACCTTGTCCCGGATAGGGCTCTTGGCCGCCAGTTCGGGAAAGCGCCCCTCGATTCTGGCGAGGCGCCGCTTGGCCCCGTCATAGACGTCGTCGGGTACCTCGGGCGCATCCTTGGCGTGATAGGCCTCGTCCCAGCGGGCGATGGTCTCCACCAGCTCGGCATGCTCGATGCGGGCTTCGAAAGGGGTGAGGGCCTCGACGGGAATCATCCGGCGCCCATCAGCGCATCCGCCGCCGCTCTGGCGTGGTCGGTGATGGTTTCGCCCGACAGCATGCGGGCCACTTCCTCGCGCCGCGCCTCGGGGGAGAGGCGGTCGACGCCGGTGGTGGTTTTATCACCTGAAACCGCCTTGGCCACGCGGTAATGATGGTCGCCGCGGGCGGCCACCTGGGGCGAGTGGGTGACCACCAGGATCTGCAGGGATTCGGCCAGACGGCCCAGGCGGTCGCCCACCGCGGCCGCCACGGCGCCGCCGATGCCGGAATCCACTTCGTCGAAGACGATGGAGGGCGTCGACGAGATGCGGGCCAGCACCACTTTCAGCGCCAGCATGAAGCGCGACAGCTCGCCGCCCGAGGCGATCTTGCCCAGCGGGCCGGGGGCGGAGCCGGGATTGGTGGCGACCTCGAAGCTGACCTGATCCAGGCCGCTCGGTCCCCATTGCGCCTCGTCTACCTGCGCGACGCGGGTCTGGAAGCGGGCCTTGTCCAGCTTCAGGGGCGGCAGCTCGGCGGCCACCGCCCTGTCCAGCTGGGCGGCGGCGGCCAGGCGGGCCTTGGACAGGGCGCGGGCCTGCTCCAGGTACTGGGTGCGGGCGGCCTGCTCGGCGCGGGCCAGCCGGGCCAAGCCGTCGCCGCCGCCTTCCAGGGCGGCTAGCTGACGGCCCAGACGGTCGAGCAGCAGCGGCAGTTCGTCCACGGCCACTTGATGCTTGCGGGCGGCGGCGCGGAGCGCGAACAGGCGTTCCTCCACCTTTTCCAGGTGGCGGGGGTCGAGGTCGATGCCGGCCGAGGCGCGCTCCAGCAGGTTGGTGGCCTCGGCGGCTTCCTGGGCGGCGCGGTCCAGGGCGGCGATCACCGGGTCCAGCTTGCCCTCGGCCTTCTCGGCGACCCGCTCCAGGTGCCGGGCGGCGGAGCGCAGGGAGGCTTCCACCTCGCCCTTTTGAATCAGGGCGGACTGGGCGGCGTTCATGGCTTCGAGCAGCTTTTCGCCATGCATCATCACGGCGCGGGCGGCGGCCAGCTCGGCTTCCTCGCCCGGCTTGGGGGCCAGGGAGGACAGATCCTCGTGCACCTGCCGCAGATGCTCCTCTTCCGCCTTGGCCCGGGCCAGATCGGCCTCGGCCTGCTGGCGGGCCTTGGCGGCGTCGCGCCAGGTGGTCCAGGCGGCGGCCAGGGCCGAGCCGGCCTCGGCCTGGGCGGCGAAGGAATCCAGCACGCCCAGATGGGTCGAGGAATCCAGCAGGCCGTGGCTTTCGAACTGGCCGTGAATCTCCACCAGTTCGTCGCCCACCTTGCGCAGCAGCCCGACGCTGACCGGCTGGTCGTTGACATAGGCCCGCGACCGCCCGTCGGCGGTCAGGACCCGGCGCAGCAGCAGCGGCCCGTCCTTGGCGTCCACGTCCTGCTCGGCCAGCAGGGCGCGGGCGGGGTGAGCGGCGGGGGGATCGAATTCGGCGGTGACCGAGGCCTGGGCCGAGCCAAGGCGGACCAGCCCGGATTCGGCCCGCGCCCCCAGGGCGAGCCCCAGCGAGTCCAGCAGAATGGACTTGCCGGCACCGGTCTCGCCGGTGAACACCGACAAGCCGCCGTCGAAGGAAAGATCAAGCCGCTCGATCAGGACGACGTCGCGGATCGCGAGCGCGGTCAGCATCTACCAGAACTTGGCCCAGTTGAACCAGCCGCCGCTGGTCTTGGCGGGGTCGTCGGCCTTCGGGATCTCCTGACGCTTGTCCTTGTCGTTGGACCAGAAGACCAGGGGATCGGTCCAGTGCTTCTTGGACCGGCCGGTAGGGTTGAGATTGCCCTTCTCCACCATGGCGTAGGCATCCTCGTACCAGTCGCTGCCGGGGAAGTTGTGGCCCAGCACCGCGGCGGCCCGCGCCGCTTCCTGGTCCAGACCCAGGGCGGTGTAGATCTCCACCATGCGATACAGCGCCTCGGGCACGTGGGTGGTGGTCTGGTACTGCTCGGCCACCACCTTGAAGCGGTTCAGCGCCGCCAGATGGTGTTCCAGGTGCTGGTAATAGCGGCCGATGTTCATTTCCTTGCCGGCCAGATGGTCGCGGGCAAGGTCGATCTTCAGGCGGGCATCGCGGGCGTAGGGCGTGGAGGGAAAGCGGTCCACCACTTCCTGCATGATCTTCAGCGCCTGCTCGGTGAGCTTCTGGTCACGGGCGACGTCGGTGATCTGCTCGTAATAGCACAGGCCCTTGAGGTAATAGCCGTAGGCGATGCTCTTGTTGCCGGGATGGAGCTGGATGAAGCGGTCCAGCGCCACGATGGCGTCGTCGTACTTGTTGCGCTCGTACAGCGCATAGGCGCTCATCAACTGCGCCTTGGTGGCCCAGACCGAATAGGGGTGCTGGCGGTCCACCTCGTCGAACAGCTGGGCGGCCTTGTAGTATTCGTTGGCATCGACCAGATCCATGGCCTCGTTGTAGAGCTCCTCCACCGGGCGCTCGACATATTCGGGCTTCTTCTCGCTGCACGCCCCCAATCCGGCGGCCAGGGCCGCCGACAGGGCGAGGGCCGGCAAAAGACGGGAGGTGGCGGAGCGATGGCGCATGGAGGCTCTTTATGAGGAATGGACGCAAAACGCGCCGCACTATAGCAGCTTCCGGCCGTAAAAAAACCCTCTCCGCCGAAGCGGAGAGGGCCATTTGGGGGTCGAAACCGGATTAGCCGTTGGCGGCGATGGCCAGGGGCTGGGCGGCGAACGGCGCGGCGGCCGAACCGGGAGCGATGGTGGTCAGCTCCCAGGCGGTGGCGTCGGCGAACAGGGCGCGCAGCAGCTGGTTGGTGACCGCGTGGCCGGCGCGCACGCCGTGGTAATGGCCGAGCAGCGGGGCGCCGGCCAGATAGAGGTCGCCCACCGCGTCCAGAACCTTGTGGCGGACGAATTCGTCCTGATAGCGCAGGCCGTCATCATTGAGCACCTTGGTGCCGGTGCTGTCGATCACCACGGCGTTGTCCAGCGAGCCGCCGCGGGCCAGGCCGTGGGCGCGCAGCATGGCCACTTCCTGCTCGAACCCGAAGGTGCGGGCGCGGGAGACTTCCGCCTTGAAGGTGCCGCGCGTCAGGTTGACGAAGAATTCCTGGCGCGAGATGGCCGAGGCACCGAAATCGATCTCGAAGCGCACCGAGAACCCCGAGGACGGGGTCAGCGAGGCGGTACGCTCGCCGTCCTTGATGGCGACGCGCTTGAGGATCTTGATGGCCTGACGGGGAGCCTCCTGCTCGACCACGCCGGCGCATTCGATCAGAAACAGGAAGGGGGCGGCCGAGCCGTCCATCACCGGCACTTCCGGGCCGTTGATCTCGATCAGGCAATTATCGATCTGCATGCCGGCCAGGGCGCTCATCAGGTGCTCGACGGTGCCGACCACCACGCCCGCCTCGTTCTTCAGGCAGGTGTTCATGCGGGTGTCGCCCACCGACGACCACAGGGCCGGGACGATGGCGCCGCCGCCGGCGATGTCGACGCGGCGGAAGCGGATGCCGGTGCCGGCCTCGGCCGGGTGCAGCACCATGGTCACCTTGGCGCCGGAATGCAGGCCGACGCCGGTGCAGCCGATGGCGCTCTTCAAGGTGCGCTGACGCATGGAATGGGAGGTGGAGGACTTGGCTTCGGGACGCAGATGGCTGACGATCTGATTCACGCTAAAAACCCCTGTCTCCTGGGCCGCCGCGCCGCTGGTGTCGTATGGCGCCTTGCGATCCTTGAACCTGATGGTGAAAGGTGTACCCCTCCGGCGTCCAGGGCTCAAATCAATCATTATTGCCAAATGTTACACTGACCCCAGGTCGTGAAACAAAGTGCCAATCCATTGATTTGCAACGGGTGAAACAAAAAATGGGGCCCGGCCGGCAAGCCGGTCGGGCCCAAGTCTTACAGCGCGTTGGAAGAGGAGCTTAGCCCCCCTTCGGCATCAGTGACCTCAGTTGGCCTGGCGGCGCAAGAAGGCCGGAATGTCCAGGTCCTCGCCCGCCCGGCTGGCGGTGGGCTCGCGCCGGGCTTCCATGCGCGGCTGGGGGGCCGGCTGGGGCTGGGGCGCCGGCTGGGCCGGGGCGCGATGGCGGTTGACCAGACGGTCGAGCAGACCGCCCATGCGGCGGGTTTCCTGGGGCGGCTGGGGCGCCAGGACGGGCGCGGCCGGGGCCTCGGAGATGTCGGACAGCGCCTTGTGCAGATCCTTCATCTCGTGCTGGGAGCGCATGTCCGCCTGGGCGCGACCCAGGACCGGCTCGTGGCGGGAGTCCATTCCGGGCTCGGCGCGCATCTCGGCATCCAGGCGCAGTTCCGGCTCGGGCCGGGCTTCGGCGCGGGCCAGGGCCTCGGTGCGGACCATGGGTTCGGCCCGCATCATGGGCTCGTGCCGGGCCATGGGCTCGGGACGGCCGATGTCCAGTTCCGGCTGGACCTGGGCGGCCACCGCCGGGCGATGGACCGGCTGGTGGGCGTGGGCCACGGCGGCGGCGGGGGCCGAGATGGTGCTGGCGGCCACGGCGGGCTGGGCCGCGGTCTGGGGCCGGAAGATGGGCGCCTGGACGGCGGCGGCGGCCGGACGGGCGGCCGGGGCCGGGGCCGGGGCGGCGGGCTGGGCGGCCGGCGTCACCAGCGAGATGACGGTGGGCTTGGGCTGCGCCGCGGCTTCCGAGGCGATGCCGGTGGCGACCACGGAGACGCGCATCTTGCCGTTCAGCTTCTCGTCGAAAGTGGAGCCGAAGATGATGTTGGCGTCGGGGTCGACCTCGTCGCGGATGCGGTTGGCGGCCTCGTCCACCTCGAACAGGGTCATGTCCATGCCGCCGGTGATGTTGATGAGCACGCCGCGCGCGCCCTTCATGGAGGTGTCGTCCAGCAGCGGGTTGGAGATAGCGGCCTCGGCGGCGTCGATGGCGCGCTTGTCGCCCTCGGCCTCGCCGGTGCCCATCATGGCCTTGCCCATCTCGCTCATCACGGTGCGGATGTCGGCGAAGTCCAGGTTGATCAGGCCGGGCATGATCATCAGGTCGGTGACGCCGCGCACGCCAGAATACAGCACGTCGTCGGCCATCTTGAAGGCGTCGGCGAAGGTGGTGCGCTCGGTGGCGACGCGGAACAGGTTCTGGTTGGGGATGATGATCAGGGTGTCGACGAACTGCTGCAGTTCCTCGATGGCGCCCTCGGCGGTGCGCATGCGGTGCGCGCCTTCGAAGTGGAAGGGCTTGGTCACCACGCCGACGGTCAGGATGCCCTGCTCGCGCGCGGCCCTGGCGATGACCGGCGCGGCGCCCGAACCGGTGCCGCCGCCCATGCCGGCGGTGATGAATACCATGTTGGCTCCACCGATCTGGCCCAGGATCTCTTCCAGGCTTTCCTCGGCGGCGGCGCGGCCGATATCGGGACGGGACCCGGCGCCCAACCCTTGAGTGACCTGATTGCCCAGTTGGATGCGGCGCTCGGTGCGGCTTTGGCCCAGGGACTGGGAGTCGGTGTTGGCGACGATGAACTCGACGCCTTCAAGCCGCGACAGGATCATGTTGTTGACGGCATTGCCGCCGGCGCCACCCACACCCACCACGGTGATTCGAGGCTTGAGCTCTTGGTGAGCCCCGGGGAGAAAAGTCAGCATATCCAGGTCCTCCGCGCTGTGTGGCCGATTCGTTGTCGGCCCGGTTTAAGCTTAGAAATTCCGTTTGAGCCACGAGCCGAGACGGCCCCAGCCCGACGCTCCGTCGCCGCCGGCGCCCGTCCGCTTGCCCCGCGACGGAGCGGGGGCGTGGACCAGGGCGTAGCGGATCAATCCGGCACAGGTGGAAAAGGCGGGGCCGCCGGTGGCCTCGGGCAGGCCGTGCAGCCCGATGGGCTTGCCCAGGCGCACCTGCTTGTCCAGAACCTGACCGGCCAGATCGCGGGCGCCCTGCATCTGGCTGGCGCCGCCGGTCAGCACCACGCGGCGCCCGGCCAGCTTGTCGAAGCCGCTCTGCTCCAGATGCGAGCGCACCAGTTCGAAGGTCTCTTCCAGCCGGGGCTGGATGATCTGGATCAGCATGCTCCGCTGAACCTGATTGGAGGCGCCGTCCTCGTCCTCGCCCACCAGCGGCACCTTGAAGATCTCGCGATCGTCCGACGCCGAGGGGATCACCGAGCCGTAGAGGGTCTTCAGCCGCTCGGCATGGACCACCGGGGTGGACAGGCCGCGGGCGATATCGCTGGTGACATGGGCGCCGCCCACGGCGATGACGTCGGTGTGGACCAGCTGGCCGCCCAGGAACACCGCGATGGAGGTGGTGCCGCCGCCCATGTCGATGCAGGTGACGCCCAGTTCCTTCTCGTCCTCCACCAGGCAGGCGAGGCCGGAGGCATAGGGGCTGACCACCCGGGCCTCGATGTCCAGATGGCAGCGGTTGACCACGGTCGACAGGTTGCGCACCGGGCCGATCCCCGCCGCGATGACGTGAATGGCGACCCCCAGGCGGTCGCCGAACATGCCGCGCGGGTCCTTGATCCCCTCGTTGCCGTCGATGGTGTAGTCCACGGGAATGGCGTGGATCAGCTCGCGGTCGGGGCTTTCGTGATGGGCGCGGCCGTGTTCGAGCATGCGGCGGATGTCGGCCTCGTTGACGGCGTGGCCGTTCATGGCCACCTCGACCTTGACGTTGGCCGAACCGGGATGGCCGCCCGAGATGTTGATGGCCACGGCGCGCACCTGATCGTTGGCCATTTCCTCGGCGGCCTCGACGGCGGCGCGGATGGAGGTTTCCAGCTCCTCCATGTCGACCACGGTGCCGTTGCGCATGCCGCGCGCCACCTGATGGCCGATGCCCACCATGCGGGGGCTGCCGTCGTCTTGGATCTTGGCGATGAAGCAGCACACCTTGGTGGTGCCCACGTCCAACGCCGCGATGAGGCCGTTGCGCGCCGCCATGATCAGCGCTCCCGCGCCGGGGGAGCCGCCGAGGCGGTGTTGACCACCGGCTCGCGCTCGCTTTTCAGAACCAGACGGTCGGGAACCCGAAGGTCGATCATGGTGATCTGCTTGCCCGACAGGGCGCGGGTCTTTTCCAGTTCGGCCAGACGGTGCCAGGCGACCTGGGTGTCCAGCTCGGGCAGGCGGGCCTCCAGACCCTTTTCCACGTCGTCCAGCTTGATGTTCCAGCGGCGGTTGCTCACCCGGATGGCGGCCTTGACCCGCGAGGCCAGTTCCGGCTCGGTGGCCAGCAGGGCGAACAGCTCGTCGGTGCGGGCCGGGGCGCCGTCGCCGACCACCAGGGGCAGGTCCTCGAAGCCCTCGATGGCGCCGGGAATGTTGTGGCCGTCGCGGTCCACCAGCACGAAGCGGCTGTCGGTCTGCCACAGGGCCACCGGCTGGCGCTCGACGATGGACAGGTGGATGGCGCCGGGCAGGCGGCGCTCGATGGCGGCGGCGCGCACGCTGGGCAGCGCCTCGATGCGCGCCCGGGCGGCGGCGATGTCCAGGCCGAGAATGGGATCGCCGTACTGGGCGCCCAGGGCCGAAACCAACTGGTCGGTGGGCGTGCGGCGACGTCCCGAGACGGTGATGTCGGCCACCTGGAACCCCGCTTCGGCGGTGGAGTTCAGGAAGGCCGTGGCGGTCTCGCGCACCAGACGCTGCGGCTTGCCCGAATGCCACAGGGCCAGGCCGCCGATCAGCAGGATTGTGGCCGCCAGCCCGTATCCGGTCAGCCGCTGCAGCGGGCTCATGTCCAGGCGCAGGCGGGGCCAGCGGCGCTTGGCCTTGGGGCGGGCGGCCGGGGCCTCCACCGTCTGGCGCTTGGCCGAGATCTGGCGCGGCGCCCGGTGAATGCCCGGACGGTCGTCGGCGGTGATGACGATGTCGCTGGGGTTCAGTCGCATCGCGCCTCCTCCACCATCCACCGCACCAGCTCGGGGAAGGTGATCCCCTGATAGGCGGCCATCTCGGGGACCAGCGAGGTGGCGGTCATGCCGGGCTGGGTGTTGACCTCCAGCATGACCAGCCGGGGCGGCTGGCCCGGAACGGTGTCGTCGTAGCGCAGATCGGCGCGGGAAACGCCGCGGCAGCCCAGGGCCTTGTGGGCGGCCACGGCCAAGCGGCAGGCCTCGGCGTAATCGGCCTCGGGGATCGGGGCGGGCATGAGGTGCCGCGACCCGCCGGGAGCATACTTGGCTTCGTAATCGTAGAAGCCGTGGTCCGAGGTGATTTCCAGCACGCCCAGCGCCCGGTCGCCCATCACGGCGGCGGTCAGCTCGCGCCCCGGAATGAAGCTTTCCACCAGCACCTCGTCGGCGTCGAAGGGCCAGTCGGGCAGCGGCGACGGCTGGTTGTCGCGCACGATGAACACGCCGACGGACGAGCCCTCGTTCAGGGGCTTGACCACGAAGGGACGGGGCAGGGGATCGGGGCCGTTACGGTCAGTCCGCGTGATGACCCGGCCCTCGGCCACCGGAATGCCGGCACTGGCGAACAGGGCGCGGGCGAAGGCCTTGTCCATGGCCGCCGCCGAGGCCAGCAGGCCGGAATGGGTATAGGGCACGCCCAGCAGGTTCAGCACGCCCTGGACGCAGCCGTCCTCGCCGAAGCGGCCGTGCAGGGCATTGAACACCACGTCGGGCCTGGTCTCGGTGATGGCGCGCACCAGCTCGGCCGGGTTGCGGTCGCAATCCACCAGGGCGACCTCGAAGCCCGCCTGCTCCAGCGCCTTGGCGGCGGCGGCGCCCGAGCGCAAGGACACGTCGCGCTCGGCCGAGGCTCCCCCCATCAGGACGGTGACGCGCTTGCTCATGAGGAGGCTCCCGTAAGGCTGTCATCCTGAGCGCAGCGAAGGATCCCATCCTGGCGCGGCGCGGGGACGTTGGTATGGACCGAGCAGACGGAGACCCCTCGCATCCGCTCGGGGTGACGGGCAGAGAGGGCGGTGCGAGCGCTCATGACGCATCCCTCCTGATGCCGATACGGCGGATTTCCCAATGCAGGTCGATGCCGCTGGTCTCCAGGACCCGGCGGCGGACTTCCTCGCCCAAATCCTCGATGTCGGCGGCGGTGGCGTCGCCGGTGTTCAAAAGGAAGTTGCAGTGCTTCTCGCTGACCTGGGCGCCGCCCATGACCAGCCCGCGGCAACCCGCCGCGTCGATCAGCTTCCAGGCGCTGTGGCCTTCCGGGTTGGCGAAGGTGGAGCCGCCGGTGCGCACCTTGACCGGCTGGGACTCTTCCCTGACCCGGGCGATCTCGGCCATGCGCGCGCCGATATCGGCCGGTTTGCCCGGACGCCCCTTCAGGGAGGCCGACAGGAAGATCCAGCCCTCGGGCACCGCCGAGCGGCGATAGGAAAAGCCCAGTTCCTCGGGGCCGAGGATCTGCAGATTGCCGGCGCGGTCCAGGGCCTGGGCCGAGACGGTGACGTCCTTCATCTCGGCCCCGAAGGCGCCGGCATTCATCCGCAGCGCCCCGCCGATGGTGCCCGGCACGCCCGACAGGAATTCCAGCCCGGCCAGCCCGGCCTCCTCGGCGGTGCGGGCCACGGTGAGGTCCAGGGCGCCCGCTCCGGCGGTGATGGTGTCGCCCATCACGTCGATGGTGGCGAAGGGACCGGCGAGACGGATGACCATGCCGGGAACGCCGCCGTCCCTGACCAGCAGGTTGGAGCCGACGCCGACCACGGTGACCGGCACTTGCGGAGGCAGAACCTCCAGCACGGCGATCAGGTCGTCCAGGTCGGCGGGACGGAACAGCGCCTCGGCATTGCCGCCCACCCGGAACCAGGTGAAGGGCGCCATGGGGGCGTCGAAACTCATCCGCCCCTGCACCCGGGGCAGCATGTCGCGCCAGTCGGAGTCCTTGCGTGCCGTCATCATTCCGCGCCCCCCGGCGAGGGGTCGGGCAGGGCCGCCAGATCGGCGGGCAAAGCGTGGGCCCAGCTGGTGATGTTGCCGGCGCCCAGGCAGACCACCATGTCGCCGGGACCGGCCAGGGAATTGACCAGGGGCGCCAGGGCCTTGGAATCGGCCAGGGCCATGACGCGGCGATGGCCGTGCTCCTGCAGGCCCTTGACCAGGGCGGCCTTGTCGAAGCCCTCCATGGGCTTCTCGCCCGCCGCGTAGACGTCGGCGACGATCACCATGTCGGCGTCGTTGAAGCAGGTGCAGAACTCGGCGAACAGGCTGGAGAGCCGCGAATAGCGGTGGGGCTGGACCACGGCGATGACGTTGCCCTGGCAGGCGGAGCGGGCCGCCTTCAGCACGGCGGCGATCTCCACCGGATGGTGGCCGTAATCGTCGATGACGGTGACGCCCTTGGCCTCGCCGGTGCGGGTGAAGCGGCGCTTGACGCCCTTGAAGCCGCCCAGCGCCGTCTTGACCACGTCGTTGGGCAGGCCCAGCTCGTTGGCCACCGCGATGGCGGCCAGGGAGTTCAGCACGTTGTGCTCGCCGTACATGGGCAGGTGGATGTCGGCGATGGTCCGGGTGGCGCCGGTGACACGGTCGGTGATGACCACGTCGTAGCGGGCGCCGGTGATGTCCATGGAAAGCTTCTCGACCCGCACCAGGGCCTGATGGTTGAAGCCATAGGTCACCAGCTTGCGGTCGGGCACGCGGGCCACCAGGGCCTGGACCTCGGGGTGGTCGATGCACATGGCGGCGAAGCCGTAGAACGGAATGTTCTCGACGAAGGTGCGGAAGGCCTCGTGCAGGCGCTCCACCGTGCCGTAATGATCCATGTGCTCGGGGTCGATATTGGTCACCACCACGGCGGTGGAGGGCAGCTTGATGAACGAGCCGTCGGATTCGTCGGCTTCCACCACCATCCACTCGCTGGCGCCCAGGCGGGCATTGGTGCCGTAGGCGTTGATGATGCCGCCGTTGATTACCGTGGGGTCCAGCCGCGCGGTATCGAGCAGGGCGGCGATCAGCGAGGTGGTGGTGGTCTTGCCGTGGGTGCCGCCGATGGCGATGGCCGATTTGAGGCGCATCAGCTCGGCCAGCATCTCGGCGCGGCGCACCACCGGCACCAGCTTGGCGCGGGCCGCCTGGACTTCCGGATTGTCGGCCTTGACCGCCGAGGACACCACCACCACGCGGGCATCGCCCAGCGCCTCGGCCGCGTGGCCGATATGGACGCGGATGCCCATCTTGCGCAGGCGCTCGACGTTGTAATTGTCGGCGATGTCGGTGCCCTGGACCGAATAGCCCAGGTTATGGAGGATCTCGGCGATGCCCGACATGCCGATGCCGCCGATGCCGACGAAGTGGATGGTGCCGATGTTCAGCGACATGGTGCGCATGGGTCAGGCTCCACTCTCATTGGGGATCAGCCCGACCACCAGGTCGGCCAGGGCTTCGGCCGCGTCGGGGCGGCCCACGTTGCGGGCGCAGACGGCGGTGCGCACCAGGGCTTCGGGGTGGGTGAACAGGGAGTCCAGGCGCGCCGCCAGGGAATCGGCGGTGAAGGAATCCTGCTGCATCAGCCAGGCGCCGCCGCAATCCTCGGCGGCGTGGGCATTGGCGGTCTGATGGTCGTCGACGGCGAAGGGATAGGGCACCAGGATGGCCGGACGGCCCAGCGTGGTCAGCTCGGCCACGGTGGAGGCGCCCGCCCGGGCGATGACCAGATGGGCGCGGGCCAGCCGCTCGGGCACGTCGGCGAAGAAACTGTCCAGGGTGGCGTCGATGCCGGTGCCGTCATAGGCCCGGCGCACGCCCTCCAGGTCCTCGGGGCGGCATTGCTGGGCGATGCGGATGCGGGTGCGCAGGGCTTCGGGCAGCCGGGCCAGCGCCGCCGGGATCACTTCGGACAGGATGCGCGCCCCCTGGCTGCCGCCCAACACCAGCAATTCGATGGGACCCTCGGCGGTGATCCCCGCATAGCTGGCGTCGCGGCTGGCCAGGATGGCGGCGCGCACCGGCATGCCGGTATGGACCAGCTTCGGCGCCAGCTTGGGCTCCACGTGGCTGACTTCGGCGAAGGAGGTGGCGATGCGCCGCACATGCCCGGCCAGCAGGCGGTTGGCGCGGCCCAGCACGGCGTTCTGCTCGTGGATGGCGGTGGGAATGCCGGCCAGGGCAGCCGCCCCCATGCCCGGCACCGAGGCATAGCCGCCAAAGCCGATCACCGCCGCCGGACGGATGCGTCCGAGGATGGATCGCGCCTGGATCAGGCCGAGACCCAGTTCCAGGGCGGAGCGCAGGGCCGACAGCTTGCCGCGCCCGGCGATGCCGCCCGCCGAGATGCGGAAGGTTTCCAGCTTGCCCAGCGTGCCGCCATAGGCGGCGCCGCGCTTGTCGGTGATCAGGGCCAGCCGGTAGCCGCGATCCAGCAGCACCGAGGCCAGGGCCTCGGCGGGGAAGACGTGGCCGCCGGTGCCGCCGGCGGCGAGAGCGATGAGGGGCTTTTGGGTGCTCATGCCTCCATGCCCTCCCTGCCATAGCGGGTGCGGGTCAGGGCCAGCACCATGCCCATGCCCAGCGCCAGCGCCACCATGGACGAGCCGCCATAGGAGATGAACGGCAGGGTCATGCCCTTGGCCGGCATCATGCGCAGGGTCGAGGCCATGTTGACGATGGCCTGAAGGCCGAACTGGACCAGCAGGCCGGCGGTGGCCAGCACCACGAACAGATTGTCGTCCTTGTGGATGCGCGAAAAGCCGCGCAGCACGATGAAGGCGAACAGCATCACCACGAACAGGCACATCAGCACGCCGAATTCCTCGCCGCCCACCGCCAGGATGAAGTCGGTGTGGGCGTCGGGCAGCACCAGCTTGACGCGGCCTTCGCCGGGGCCCTTGCCGAACAGGCCGCCGTTCTTGAAGGCGTTCAGCGCGGTGGTGACCTGATAGGCGCCGCTGCCCGACGGATCGAGGAACTTGTCGAAGCGGGCCTGGACGTGGGGGAAGACGTAATAGGCGCCGACGATGCCGATGGGTGCCGCCAGCCCCAGCCCCACCACCAGGATCAGCGGCAGCCCGGCCAGGAAGAACTGGGTGCCCCAGATGGCGGTCAGGATGGCGGTCTGGCCGACATCGGGCTGAATCAGCAGCAGGGCGGCCACCAGTCCGAACAGGGCGGTGGCGATGATCCGGCCGGGGAAGGCGGGGTCCAGGCGGGCCGAGGCGAACATCCAGGCCGAGACCACGGCGAACATGGGCTTGACGAATTCCGACGGCTGGATGGAGATGCCGGCCAGATTGAGCCAGCGCTTGGCGCCCTTGATCTCGCCGCCCAGCACCGGCACCACGGCCAGCAGCAGGATGGAGCCCAGCAGGCCGATCACCGCCATGCGGCGCACCTGCTTCGGCGCCAGCAGCGACACGCCCAGCATGATGATGATGGCGGGCGCCAGGAACATGAACTGGCGGCGCACGAAGTGGAAGCTTTGCGCCCCGATGCGCTCGGCCACCGCCGGGCTGGCGGCCATGGTCAGGATGGCGCCGACCGCCACCAGCAGGAACAGCGCCGCGATGGTCCAGCGGTCCACCGTCCACCACCAGCGGCCCAGGACGGAGGTATCGGTACGCCCGAAGGTGACGCTCATGCCGCGCCTCCCTGGTCGAAGGCCTGGACCAGCTCGCGGAAGGTGTCGCCGCGATGCTCGAACGATGTGAACTGGTCCCACGAGGCGCAGGCCGGCGACAGCAGCACCACCGCGCCGGGAATGGAATCGGACACCGCCAGATTGCGGGCGGCGGCCACCGCCTTGTCCAGGGTGGCGCAGCGGGTGAAGCGCACCTTGCCGTCCAGGGTGGCGGCGAAGGCTTCGGTGGCCTCGCCGATCAGGAAGGCGTGCTGGATGCGGCCGAAATGCTTTTCCAGGGAGGCGATGCCGCCTTCCTTGGCCTGGCCGCCGAGGATCCAGTAGACGTGGTCGTAGCAGACCAGGGCCTTTTCCACCGCGTCGGCGTTGGTGGCCTTGGAATCGTTGATCCAGGCGATGCCGTGATCCTCGCCCACCAGCTCCTGGCGATGGGCCAGGCCGGGATAGGTGGCAAGGGCCTGGGCGATCTGCTTGGGCGACAGGCCCTCGGCGCGGGCGGCGGCATAGACGGCGCAGGCGTTCTGCCAGTTGTGGCGGCCGGGCAGGCTGGGGATGGTCTTCAGGTCGCAGACCGGCTTTGCGTTGTCCAGCAGCACGCCCTCGGGGGCGGAAACGCCCTCGGCCAGCACGGAATCCACGGAGATCTTGACCACCCGGATGCCGCGACGATCCAGCTCGGCCACGATGGCGCGGCAGGGGCCGTCGTCGATGCCGACCACCGCCGCGCCGCCGGGGGTCAGGAAGTCGAACACCCGGCGCTTGGCGGCGATGTAGCCCGCCATGCCGCCGTGGCGCCCCAGATGGTCGGGGGTGACGTTGAGCAGGATGGCGACGCCCAGTTTCAGGCTGTGGGTCAGCTCCAACTGATACGACGACAGCTCCAGCACATAGCGCCCGTCGCCCGGCAGTTCGGGCAGGTCCAGGGCGGCGGTGCCCAGATTGCCGCCGGCGGCCACGGGCAGCCCGCACTCGTCCAGCACATGGGCCAACAGGGTGGTGGTGGTGGACTTGCCGTTGGTGCCGGTCACCGCCAGCATGCGCGCGCCCGGCAAGGCCTGGGCCAGCAGCTCCACGTCGCAGACCATGGGCAGGTTGGCGGCGCGGGCCTTTTCGGCCAGGGGATGGGGCTGGGGGTGGGTGTGGGGGATGCCCGGGCTCCACACCAGCAGGTCGGCCTTGTCCAGCGGCAGGAGGCTGGGGTCGCGGATGGGAATGCCGGCTTCGGCGCCGGACTTGCGCGCAGCCTCGCCGTCGTCCCAGGCCATCACGCCCGCTCCCGCCGCCAGCAGGGCGCGGGCGGTGGCGGTCCCGGACTTGCCCAGGCCCATCACCAGAACGCGCTTACCTTTGAGGAGGGGAACGGAGATCATGACCGGGATACCTCAGCGCAGCTTCAGGGTGGCCAGCCCGGCCAGGGCCAGGATGGTGGCGATGATCCAGAAGCGGATGACCACGGTCGGCTCGGCCCAGCCCTTCTTCTCGAAGTGATGGTGCAGCGGCGCCATGCGGAAGACGCGCTTGCCGGTCAGCTTGAACGAGGCCACCTGGACGATCACCGAGACGGTTTCCAGCACGAACAGGCCGCCGACGATGCCCAGCACCAGTTCGTGTTTCGTCACGACGGATATCGCGCCCAGGGCCCCCCCGAGAGCCAAGCTGCCGGTGTCGCCCATGAACACCATGGCCGGCGGGGCGTTGAACCACAGGAAGCCCAGGCCCGCTCCCACCAGGGCGCCGCAGAACACCGCCAGCTCGCCCGAGCCGGAGACGTAGTGGATCTGCAGGTAATTGGCGAAGACGGCGTGGCCGACCAGATAGGAGAAGATGGCGAAGACGCCCGACGCGATCATTACCGGCACGATGGCCAGGCCGTCCAGGCCGTCGGTGAGATTCACCGCATTGCCGGCGCCGACGATGATGAACACGGCGAAGGGCAGGTAGAACCACGACAGCTGGAGCAGCACGGTCTTGAAGAACGGCACCGCCAGGGCGCCGGCCAGGGGCTCGCGCTGCAGGCTCCAGACCCAGGCGGCGGCGGCCAGGGCGATGGCGATCTCGGCCACCAGCTTGGCCTTGCCCGGCACGCCCTTGGGGTTCTTCTTGGAAACCTTCAGGTAGTCGTCCCAAAAGCCGATCAACCCGTAGCCCAGGGTGACCAGCAGGACGATCCACACATACTGGTTGCGCAGATCGGCCCACAGCAGAGTGGAGACCGACAGGGCCAGCAGGATCATGAAGCCGCCCATGGTGGGCGTGCCCTTCTTGGTCAGAAGGTGCGATTCCGGGCCGTCGGCGCGGATGGGCTGGCCTTGCTTCTGCCACTGGCGCAGCCAGGCGATGATGCGCGGTCCCACCAGGAAGGCGACGATCAGCGCGGTCAGCACCGCGCCGCCCGTGCGGAAGGTCAGGTATTTGAACAGGTTGAACAGCGGCACCTGGTCGGCCAGGGGGTAGAGGAGATTATACAGCATTCGAGCGGCCCCCTTCGGCCAGAGCATTGACCACGCGTCCCATCCGGCTGCCCGCCGAACCCTTGACCATCACCACGTCGCCGGGGCGGACCCCTGCCTTGACCAGGGCGGCGACCGCGTCGGAATCGGCGGCGTGGCCGCCCCGGCGCGGCGCGGCCAGGGCGTCGTGCAGGTGGGCGGTCAGCGTCCCGGCGGTGAACACCAGATCGATGTTCCAGCTTTCCACCGTCTCGGCCACCGAGGCATGCAAGGACGGACCCTGGGGGCCCAGCTCCAGCATGTCGCCCAGCACGGCGATGCGCCGTCCGCCCTTGGCGGGCCGCACCGAGGCCAGCATGGCGATAGCCGCCTTCATGGACACCGGCGAGGCGTTGTAGCTTTCGTCGATCAGCTCGAAACTGCCGCCTTCGATCTCGATCCGGCGGCGCTGGCCGCGCCCCTTGGGAGCCGCCATGGCGGCCAGGGCCATGGCGGCCAGATTGACGTCGGCGCCCAGGGCCTCGACCGCCAGCAGCACGGCCAGGGAGTTCATGGCCCATTGCCGCCCGGCCACGCCGACGCGGTAGGACAGCGGCTGGTCGGCCACCAGGGCGAAGACCGCGGTGGACTGGGGGTCGACGGCGCAGTCCAGCAGGCGGGCGGTGGCTTCGATGTGGTTGCCGAAGCTGCGGATATCCTTGAGTCCGGCCGTGCGGGCGGCGTCATTCAGGTAGGCGAAATGGGCGTTGTCGCGGGGCAGCACGGCGGTGCCCCCTGTCTCGACCCCGTCGAAGATCTCGGCCTTGGCCGCGGCGATCTCGGCGGTGGAGGCGAAGAACTCCATGTGCACCATCTCGACGGTGGTGATCACCGCCACATGCGGGCGCACCATGCGGACCAGCGGGGTGATCTCGCCGGGATGGTTCATGCCGATCTCGAAGATGGCGTATTGCACGGCGGTGGGCATGCGGGCGAGCGACAGCGGTACGCCCCAGTGATTGTTGAAGCTGCCAACGCTGTAATGGGTGGCGCCCTGGTCGGACAGGGCCAGGGCCAGCATCTCCTTGGTGCCGGTCTTGCCCACGCTGCCGGTGACCGCCACGATGCGGGCGGTGCTGCGGGCGCGGGACGCAATGCCAAGGTCCTGCAGCGCCGTCATGGTGTCCTTGACCAGCACCAGCGGCGCGTCCTCGGCCGTGCCCCGGGGCAGCTTGTGCACCAGGGCGGCGGCGGCGCCATTGGCTAGGGCCGAGGCCACATGGTCGTGGCCGTCGTGGTTGGGGCCTTCCAGCGCGATGAACAGGTCGCCGGGTTCGATGCTGCGGCTGTCGATGGACACGCCCTGGGCTTCCCAGGCGGCGCCCGACGGGGTGCCGGCCACGGCGGCGGCCACTTCGGCCGAGGTCCACAGCGGGCGGATCATGAGGCGTCTCCATCGGCGAGACGGACGGCGTCGCGGGCTTCGGCGGCATCGTCGAAGGGCAGCACGGAGGCGCCGACGATCTGGCCCTGCTCGTGGCCCTTGCCGGCGATGACCAGGACGTCGCCCTTCTGCAGGCCCGACACGGCGGCGCGGATGGCGCCGCGGCGGTCGGCGATCTCGATGCCGGCGGGGCAGGCGCCGCGCACGGCGGCGCGGATGGCGGCCGGGTCTTCCGAGCGGGGGTTGTCGTCGGTGACGATCATGGCGTCGGCCAGACGGCAGCCGATGGCGCCCATCAGGGGGCGCTTGCCGGCATCGCGATCGCCGCCGCAGCCGAACACCGCCACCAGACGGCGGGCGGCATGGGGACGCAGGGCCTTCAGCACCGTCTCCAGCGCGTCGGGGGTGTGGGCGTAATCCACATAGATCGGGGCGCCGTTGGCGCGGCTGGCCACCTGCTGCAGGCGGCCGGGCACGCCGTCCAGGTGTCCCAGCGCCTCGAGTGCCGCCACCGGGTCGGCGCCGCAGGCCAGGGCCAGCCCCAGGGCGGCCAGGGCGTTGTCGGCCTGGAAGCGTCCGGCCAGCGGCAGGCGGATGGTCACGGCGCGGCCCATGATCTCCAGGTCCAACTCCTGGCCGGCGGCGGTGGGCCGGGCTTCGATCAGCCGCAGGTCGCGGGCGGTCCGGCCGAAGCCCAGCACGGTGATGCCGCGTTTGGCGCACAGCTCGACGGCGCGGGGCGCCAGATCGGAATCGGCGTTGATCACCGCGGTGGCGCCCTCGGGCAGCACTTCGGCGAACAGCCGCAGCTTGGCCTCGGCATAGGCGTTCATGTCGGCGTGGTAGTCGAGATGATCGCGGGTCAGGTTGGTGAAGGCGGCGGCCATCAGCCGGACGCCGTCCAGGCGGTGCTGGTCCAGGCCGTGGCTGGACGCCTCCATGCAGGCATGGGTGACGCCCATTTCGGCCAGCCGGGCGAGATCGGCGTGCAGCCCGGCGGGGTCGGGGGTGGTCAGTCCGCCCTGGTTGTCCCAGCCCGGCGCGGTGATGCCCAGGGTGCCGATGGCGGCGGCGGCGTGGCCCAGGCGGGCCATGATCTGGCGGAAGAACTCGGCGGTGGAGGTCTTGCCGTTGGTGCCGGTGACGGCGGTCATCACCCGGGGCTGGGCGCCGTGGAAGGCCGAGGCCATCAGGGCGAAGCGGCGGCGGGGATTGGCATCGGTGACTAGCACCACCTCGGGCGGCAGGTCGGGGCGCGAGCCCTCGGGGGCCAGCACGGCCACGGCGCCGGCGGCGAGCGCGGCGGGGATGAACGCCCGCCCGTCGGCCTTGGTTCCGGGCAGGGCGGCAAAAAGATAGCCCGGCCTGACCGCGCGGGAATCGGCGGTCAGGCCGGTGATGGTCACATCGCGGGCGGGCGCTGTCGCCGTCATGTCACTCAACCGCCGCAACTTCACGGCCTCCTCCGGTGCGGGCGATTCCCTTGGGCAAGGTGGACGGGGGAATCGGCAGGGTCTTGGGCATCAGCCCCAGCAGCGGCGCGATCTGGGCGATCACCCGCCCGGCGGCCGGGGCCGCGGTCCAGCCGGCGGTGATGAAGCCGTAGGTCTGCTTGGTGCCCTGGGGCTCGTCGATCATCATCAGCACGGCATAGCGCGGCGCATCCATGGGGAAGGCGGCGATGAACGAGGACAGCACCGCCTTCTTGCGATAGCCGCCGTTGCCGACCTTTTCGGCGGTGCCGGTCTTGCCGCCCACCTCGTAGCCGGGAACGTCGGCCTTCTTGCCGGTACCGTCGGTGACCACCATGCGCATCAGCTGGCGCATGGCCTCCGAGGTCTTGGGCTTGATCACCCGGATGGCGGGGACCGCGTCGCCCGGGGCGCGGGCCAGCAGGGTGGGGGCGTGGTACTCGCCGCCATTGACGAGGGCGGCGGTGCCGGCCAGCAATTGCAGCGGGGTCACCGACAATCCGTGTCCGAACGAGATGGTGACGGTGTTGATCTCGCGCCAGGGGGAGGGGACCAGGGGAGCCCCCACCTCGGGCAGTTCCAGCGGCGGGGCCTGCAGCATGCCGATGCGGGCCATGAAGGCGCGCTGGACCTCGGTGCCGGCATCCAGCGCCATGCGGGCTGAGCCGATATTGGACGAGTGGATCAGGATCTCGGGAATGGTCAGCCAGCGGTTCAGGGCGTGGTCGTCGTGGATGGTGTGTCCGGCGAAGACCAGCGGCTTGCTGGCGTCGAAGCTGGAATTGAGGTTGGCCCGGCCGTTGTCCAGCACCATGGCGGTGTTGAACAGCTTGAAGGTGGAGCCCATCTCGTAGGCGCCCTTGGTGGCGCGGTTGAACATGGACGGATCGGTGGGCGCCGGCGGATCGTTGGGATCGAAATCGGGCATGCTGACCATGGCGATCAGCTCGCCGGTGCGCACGTCCATGACCATGCCGGTGCCGCCCACCGCCGAGAACTCCTCGATGGAGCGGGCCAGCTCGTTGCGCACGATGGTCTGGACCCGGATGTCCAGCGACAGCGCCAGGGGCTCGCGGCTTTCCTTCAGCGCGTTCTCGAAGCGCTTCTCGATGCCGGCCACGCCCTTGTTGTCCACGTCGGTGACGCCCACGGCGTGGGAGGCCAGTGGGCCGTGGGGATAGATGCGGCGCTCGCCCTTCTCGAACAGCAGGCCGGGAATGCCCAGGGAATTGACGTCGTATTGCTGGCGGGGCGTCAGGTTGCGCTTGAGGTAGACGAACTGACGGCCCGACGACAGGCGCTCGATGGTCTCTTCCAGGTCCAGCTCGGGCAGCACGGTCACCAGGCGGATGGCGGCGTTCTCCACGTCGACCTTGGCGATCTTCAGATCCTCGGGCCGGGCGAACAGCGAGACGGTGGGCAGGGACGAGGCCAGCAGCACCCCGGTACGGTCCGAGATGTCGCCCCGTTCCATCTGAAGCTCGTCGCTGCGGGCCTGGGGCTGAGCGTGGGCCTTGGGCGGATTGCGGTCGACGACCGCCACGTCGACCATGCGTGCCCCGATGGCGGCGAAGGCCAGCAGGAAGACCATGGCGGTGACCACCAGACGCGACCGGCCGGTCTCGATGGCCTGCATGCGCACGCCGTCCAGACGAAGCGCGGCGCCGGCCTGAAGGTCGTCGCCGGCGTGGAAGCCCGGAGTGTGGCGGCGGGGCGCGAAGATGCTCACCGTGCCCCTCCCTGCTCGGATTGGGCCAGGGCCGGGGACGGAATGACGATGCTCCGGCCGCCCTTCGCCAGGGCAGGGGCCGGAGCCGGGGCCGCCACGGGGGCGTCCAGGGGTTTGACCGTGGGACCTTGGGCCGTGGTGACGGTGCCGGGCTTGGGCGTTTGCGGCTTGCCCGGCTGGGGTCGGGCATTGTCCACCGGCCGGGGCTTGGCCGGGCCTTCCGCCAGCTTGACTGGCGTGACCGGAGCGGCGGGCTTGGGCGCCTGGGCGGCGGGGGCCTGCACCGGCAGGGACAGGCGGGACGGGGAGACGGCGGCGTAGACCACGCCGGTGGCGGGGATGCCGTCCTTGGGCAGGGTGTCCAGCGTCGCCACCTGGGTCGGCGTCACCGGCTTCATGCCCAGGTGCTTCTCGGACAGGGTGCGCAGGCGGATGGGGTCGTTGAGATAGCTCCATTCGGCGCGCAGGATGTGGATGGTCTCCTGGTTGCGGTGAATCTCGGCGTTCAGCCCGGCCAGGCGCGCCTCCAGGTCCTTGACCTCGTATTTCACCACGAACAGCACCACGCCGACGCACAGCGCCAGCAGGGTCCAGGTGATGGTGCCGGTCAGTCCGCGCCTCATGATACGGTCTCCCAGGCGGGGGCGGCGGTGCGGGCGGCGGCGCGCAGCTTGGCCGAGCGGGCGCGGGGATTGGCGCGGGCTTCGTCCGGGGCGGGGCCGATGGCCTTGCGCGACAGCAGGGCGAAGCTGGCGGCGGGGCCGGAGCCCTGGGCCTGGGGCACGTGGCGCGAGGGGCGCGCCGCCTCGCCCGAGCGGGCCTTGAGGAAGGACTTCACCACCCGGTCTTCCAGCGAGTGGAAGGTCACCACCGCCAGATGGCCGCCGGGGGCCAGCAGGCGTTCGGCGGCTTCCAGGCCGCGCTCCAGCTCGCCCAACTCGTCGTTGACCGCGATGCGCAGCGCCTGGAAGGTGCGGGTGGCCGGGTCGATGCCGTCGCCCGAGCGCGGCACCACCTTGCGGACCACCTCGGCCAGTTCGCCGGTGCGCTCGAAGCGCTTGAGGCGGCGGGCCTCGACGATGGCCTTGGCCACGCGGCGCGACAGGCGCTCCTCGCCATAGCGGTAGATGATGTTGGCCAGTTCGGTCTCGGGCGTGTCGTTGACCATGTCGGCGGCGCTGGGACCCTTGGTCTCCATGCGCATGTCCAGCGGCCCGTCCTTGGCGAAGGAGAAGCCGCGTTCCGGCTGGTCGATCTGCATGGAGGATACGCCGATGTCCAAGGCGATGCCGTCAACCTGGTTGACGCCCTGCTGACGCAGCAAGGAGTCCATGTCGCCGAAACGGCCCTCGATCATGGAAAAGCGCCCGGCCGAGCCCTCTTCCAGAAGCTTGCCGCGCGCCACGGCGGTGGGGTCGCGGTCGATGGCCCACACCCGGCAGGCCGAGGCCGCCAGGATGGCGCGGCTATAGCCGCCGGCGCCGAAGGTGCCGTCCAGGTAAACGCCGTCATTCCGGGGCGCCAGCGCGGCGATCACCTCGGCCAGCAGGACGGGGATGTGGGGTTGCGGGCTCACGAGGACACCCTGGGGCGCAGGGGCAGGGTGGGGCGGGATTGCAGGGCGCGGGCGCGAATCTCGGCCTCGACCGCCTTATAGGCGTCGGGCGCCCAGATCTGGAAGGTCTGGCCCTTGCCGACAAAGGACACGGATTCAGAGATGCCGGCATGGGCCAGGATGTCCTCGGGCAGGACGATGCGGCCCTCGGGGTCCCAGGGCAACTGGCGGGCATCGGCGAAGATCAGGGCCGACAGATCCTCCTGTTCGGCGGAAAAGGCGTCGAAGCTCTGGGCGCCGTCGGACAGGCGCTCCATGAAGTCCATGCCGCAGCCTTCGATGCAGGCGTTGGTGAAGGAGCGGTAGCAAACGATGCCGGCGAAGCTTTGGGCGGCCAAGGCAGCACGAAAGGTCGCGGGGACGGAGACCCGACCCTTCTTATCGACCCTATTGACGAATGTGGAGAGGAAGAGTGCCACCCTCGTCCGCCTTCCGCTTGCTGTGCCCGAAAACCCCTGCTCCGTCCCCCAGGGCGCAATACACCTGTGCGCCCCGATGGGATGGTGATTAATGGGATATCATGGGAAATCATGGGAGTCAATGGAATCGGATAGTAATCGCATGGGAAAGAGGCAATTAGGAACAATGCTGGCAAGTTTTTACTAAAGTACTCGAGGAACGCCCCGCAGCACCTTGATATTTACTAATTTTTCACAATCAGGAGTCCGAAGGGTGGAAAAACCCGGGCGGGACCACATCGTGAACAGAGGCCCGAATCGCCCCATCGAGGGTTGGCGGCATGGTTTGGGAATTCATGGGAAATGCGTCAGACGGCCTGTAAGCCGGGTTCTGTCCCCGCCCGAAAGCGGGTGACGGCCATTCATCTGGGACGTCCGTTACCGGACGCCTCTCGCGACCGACCCGGACGGCGACGCGGAAACGCGTTTCGTCCTTCCGAAGAAGAACAGTGCCGTCCCTATTTGGTCTTGCTCCCGGTGGGGTTTACCGTGCCGCTTCCGTTGCCGGTCGCGCGGTGCGCTCTTACCGCACCCTTTCACCCTTACCAGCTGCCAAACCCGAAGGCCTGGGAGCGGGCGGTTTGCTTTCTGTGGCACTTTCCCTAGGGTCGCCCCCGCCGGACGTTATCCGGCACCGTGTATTCCGTGGAGCCCGGACTTTCCTCCCCCGGAGGTGAATCCGAGGGCGGCCGTCCGGCCGTCTGACGCGGCCCCACTTTAGGGCCTGGAGAGAGCAGGTCAAGTGCCGCGATATGTGAATGGCGTTCAAAAGAAAAGGCCTCCGGAATTTGGAGGCCTTTATTGTCGCTATACTTGGTTCGTGTCGGGTGTTTGCCGTATTTACCCGAACAGCTTGTCGATCTCGTCCTGGGAGATTCCCTGGTTTTCCAGGGCTGGGCCGTTGAGCAGCTTGGAATCGTCGTCCTTGTGCTCCTCGAAGATCTTGGGCGAGACATCGGAGATGTTCTCCGGTCCCCAGATTTCGATCATGGCGTTGATGCGGGCCTCGACGTATTTCAGGGTCTTCACCACCTTGGTAATGCGTTGGCCGGTAATGTCCTGGAAATTACAGGCCTCGAAGATGGAGCTGACGGTGTCGTTGATGTCCTCCACCAGGCGGCCCACATAGGAATCGGCGGCATGCGCCCGGATTTCCCGGCCGATGGTCTCGATCTTTTCGGACGCTTCGAGGATCTGCTCGGTGGCCCGTTCGGTGGACGACACGATGGCGTCCAGCTCGAAGGTCACGGCAATCAGCCGGTCGTCGTCGGCGTCCTTGGGGCGGAGCGCGGCGATTTCCGCCTTGGTGTGCTCGATGCAGACAGCCAGGGCGCGCAGTTCCGTCTTCAGCATGGAGACTTCGGCGGCCTTCTGGGGCAGTACGTCGTCGATAGGGGCGGCCGCCACCGGCGGCGGCGCCTCGCCGCGGACCAGCGCTTCCAGGCCCTTGATGTCGCCACGCAGATCGTTGATGGCTTTGAGGACCTCGGAATTGGAGGCATTGGGCGTCGCGACGCCACGCTCTTGAAGCCGCTTGATCTCGGCCGTGAACAATTTGCGCTCGGTCGTCATGACTGTCTGGCGTCCCTCATGTCACCGACGGCGGTATGGTTCCGCCATCTGCTGTCCGCTCAACCCACGGCTTGTATGATTTATCCGTAACCTGGATGTGCTGGGTCAACCACTTCTTGAGCAATTCCACAACCTGTTCGTCGAGCACGCCGCGTTCTCCGGCGCGATAGCGCCCGGAAATGTCGCGCACATGATCTTCGAGCCGGCGGTGTTCGGCCCTGTGAATTTCGATATCAGGGTATCCGGAGGCGGCCAATAAGGCTTCCTCCCGACGGAAATGGTGTTCTGCATATTCAGAAAGGGCGGACAGCACGCTGCCCACCACGTCGCGGCTCTGGCCGGTATCGGTGGCGTCGAACAGTTGCGTCAGCAGGTCAAAAAGGATCCGGTGGTCAGAATCCAGCAGGGAATTGCCCACGCTGAAAGCCTCGCTCCACGCGATCGATGTCATCGGGTCCCCCGCCCCTGCGTTCCCGTCCGCTCCCACTATACCCTACATCCTAAAGGGTACAAGCATTCCGCATGTCGAGGCGGCGGTGGATGATGGTAGACTCAAGGCGGCAGGGAGGACGACGTGACGCCGCTGAGAATCGCCACTTTCAATCTGGAGAATCTGGACGAGCGCCCGGCGGGCGGAATCGATTTCGACGACCGGGTGGCGCTGATGCGTCCGCAGTTCCAGCGCCTGCGGGCCGACGTGCTGTGCCTGCAGGAGGTCAACACCCATTCGGTCACCAAGAGCGGGCCGAGGCTTTTCACCGCCCTCGACCGCCTGCTGGCCGGGACCGAGTACGAGCACTGGCACCGGGTCCACAGCCTCAACCGCGGCGGCGTCCATCCGTCGGACAAGCACAATCTGGTGATCATTTCCAAGATGCCCATCCGGGCACACCGCCAGGTCTGGCACGATCTGGTCCCACCTTGCGCCTATCGCCCGGTCCGGGCCAATCCCGCCCCGGACGAGCCCCAGCGCGTGGAATGGGATCGCCCGATCCTGCACGCCGAGCTTGGCCTGCCGGGCGGGCGCTCGTTGCACGTGATCAACGTCCATCTGCGTGCGCCGCGCGCCGTCTGGCTGCAGGGCCAAAAGGAGCGGTTCGGCCGCTGGCTGTCGGTGGGCGGCTGGGCCGAGGGCTACTTCCTGGCCGGGGTCAAGCAGGCGGGACAGGCCCTGGAGGTCCGCCTGCTGGTCGAGGAAATCTTCGACGCCCGCCCCGATGCCCTGGTGGTGGTGTGCGGCGACTTCAATGCCGGCGAGCACGAGGCCGGCATGCGCATCATCAAGGGCGACGACGAGGACACCGGCAACGGCCATCTGGCCATGCGCATGCTGGTGCCGCTGGAGCGCAGCCTGCCGGAAGGCCAGCGCTATTCGGTGATTCATCACGGCCGACCGGTGATGCTGGACCACATCCTGGTGTCGCGGCCGCTGCTGGGATGGTACCTGGGAGCCGAGATCCACAACGAGACCCTGGGCGACGAACTGGTCTCGCCCGCCACCATTCATGCGCCGCCGGAAAGCTATCACGCCCCGGTGGTGGCCGAGTTCTCCCTGCCTTTGGGGTAGGGGGCCTCGGCTTTCATCGTAAATCCGACGATGCACCCTCGGCGTGGCATCGCTATAGTATTGCCGGATCGAAGGGGGAGCCATGATCGACTGGCTTTACGGATTGGTGGGAGAGGGGCCGTTTCCCTCCATGCGTGCCATGGTCTACCGGGGATTGCTGGTGGTCTGCATCGTGCTGTCCACCACCATCGCCATCGTCGACACGGTGCCGGACGCCTGGATCGGGTTCGAAGGCGCCGTCTCGGCGACGGGCGGGCTGTTCCTGGTGATCCTGTCCCTCGATTACATCCTGCGGCTGGTGGTCGCCCGGGCTCAGCGGGGGGACGGGGAGTCGGGCCTGGCCGCCATGGCCCGCTATGCCCTTTCGCCCTACGGCATCTTCGACTTCCTGGCGGTGGTGCCCTTCCTGGTGGGCGAAGCCACCGCCTTGATGCCCCATGACGGCGAGACCGTGTTCGGCATCCTGCGCTTCCTCAAGCTGGCCCGCTATTCCCCCGCCCTGGAAACCCTGGGCGTGGTGGTGCTGCATGAATTGCGGCCGCTGCTGGCCTCGCTGTTCATCATGTTGATCCTGGCCATCTCGGCTTCGACGCTGATCTATTTCACCGAGCGTGGGGCCAATCCGGCCCTGGCCAGCGTGCCGGCCGCCATGTGGTGGGCCATCGTCACTTTGTCGACGGTGGGCTTCGGCGACGTGGTGCCCATCACGCCCCTTGGCAAGCTGTTCGGCAGCGTGGTGGCGGTGTTGGGTCTGTGCATGTTCGCGCTGCCCGCCTCGATCCTGGCGTCGGGCTTCGCCGAGGAGATGAAGCGCCAGAATTTCGTCTCCACCTGGCATCTGGTGGCCAAGGTACCGTTCTTCCAGCGCCTGCAGGCCAGCCAGATCGCCGAGATCGCCGGGCTGCTGAAGCTGGCCCGCGCCATCAAGGGCGAGGTGCTGATGCGCGAGGGCGACACCGGCGAGTGCATGTATTTCATCGTCAGCGGACAGGTGGAGGTCAAGGGGCGGGCCGGAACCTTCATCTTGAAGAACGGCGATTTCTTCGGCGAGATCGCCCTGATCGAACGCTGTCCCCGCACGGCCACGGTCAAGGCGGTCAGCCGCTGCCAGTTGCTGATCCTCGATGCGCGCGACTTCCATAAATTCGTCGCCCACGACCATGCCCTGCTGGAAGTCATCTGGGAAACCGCCCGGGCCCGTATGGCCCAGGCCGACCACGCCGGCGACAAGAACGCCGCCCCGCCCAAGGAAAAGGAACCGGTGTGAGCGAGCCGAGACTGAAAGTTCGGAATGTCATCCCGACGACCATCGGGAGGAGGGATCTCATCCTGCTCAACCTTGACAGGTTCGGCGACAGCGCATCAGGCGGAGATCCCTCGGCTTCGCTCGGGATGACAGGCACTGGGAGCGGAACAACCGTGTTCCTTCTCAAACAATGACCCAGCCCCGGCTCAAGGCCAAGCTGTGGGTCCATGCCACCATCCGCCGCTGTTCCGTGCTGGCCATTCCGGCTTTCGTGGTGGCCAAGGGCGACGAGGATGCCGGGGCGGTGCTGGTCAAGCTCAACCGCGGCGCCGCCGGCTGCGAGGTCTTCACCCAGGTGCGTGACGGGGCGGGCGAGGCGGCGTGGCTGCGCGCCACCGGCCCCGATCCGGTGCCCGAGGACAAGGCCGACGCCTATATCCGCCGCAGCCGCGACGTGGATTCCGACCTCTGGGTGCTGGAGGTGGAGGACCGCGAGGGCCGCGTGCCGTTCCTCGAGCGCATCTTGGCGGGCTGACCCGAAATACGCTATGAAGCTGTCTTCCATCATTTCTGTCTTAAGGACCGTTCCATGACCCGTCAGCTGATCTCTTCCGGTTCCTCGTTCGAGGAAGTGGCCGGCTATTCCCGTGCCGTGCGCCAGGACCCCTGGGTGTTCGTCTCCGGCACCTCGGGCTTCAAGGATGGGCAGATCGCCGACGACGTGGTCGCCCAGGCCGAGCAGTGCATCGCCACCATCGCCGCCGCGCTGGAGCAGGGCGGCGCGTCGCTGAAGGACGTGGTCCGCGTCAAGGCCTACATCACCGAAGCCGCCTTCTTCGAGCAGATCGCCCCGGTGCTGGGCAAGGCCTTCAAGGGCATCCGCCCGGCCAACACCACCATCGTCTGCGGCCTGGTCGATCCGCGCATGAAGGTGGAGATCGAGGTCACCGCTCTCAAGGCGTAAAGAGCGGCGGGGACGGCCGCGCTCCGGGCATGGAGCGCGGGCATCCTGCCCGCCAACCAACGGAGGACGCATCATGCCCACCATCCTGATCACCGGCGCCAATCGCGGCATGGGGCTTGAGTTCGCCCGGCAATATGCCGCCGAGGGCTGGCGGGTGCTGGGCACGGTGCGCGATCCCATGGCGGGCCGCGCCTTGTCCGAGGCGGGCGGCGAGGTCTATGTCTGCGACGTGGCCGACCCGGCCCAGGTGGCGCGGCTGAAAGCCTCGCTGGCCGGGGTGGGGCTGGACATCTTGCTGAACAATGCCGGCATCTACGGCGAGAAGCAGGAGTTCGGCGCCGTCGACCCCGCCGCCTTCATGAAGGTGGTCGCCGTCGACACCCTGGCGCCGCTGAAGCTGGCCGAAGCCTTCGCCGACCAGATGACCGGGGCCAGGATCATCGCGGCGGTGTCGTCCAAGATGGGCGCCATGTCCGACAACACCTCGGGTGGGTCCTACGCCTACCGCGCCGCCAAGGCGGCCCTCAACATGGTGATCAAGGGGCTGGCGGTGGATCTGGCGCCGCGCGGCATTCTCACCGTGGCGCTGTCGCCCGGCTGGGTGCGCACCGACATGGGCGGGGCCAACGCTCCCCTGGATGCCGAGACCGCCGTGGCCGGCATGCGAAAGGTCATGGCCGGGCTGACGGCCGGGGACAGCGGCGCCTTCATCCATTACGATGGGTCTCGCCTGTCCTGGTAGGGAGCAAAGCATGACCCAGCCGGTGGAGTTCTATTTCGATTTTGCCTCGCCTTACGGCTACTTCGCCTCCCTGGAGGTGGACGAGCTGGTGGCCGCCTTCGGCCGCGAGGTGGCGTGGAAGCCGATCATGATCGGCTCGGCCTTCAAGGCCTCGGGCAACCTGCCGCTGGTCAGCCAGCCCATGAAGGGCGAGTATTCCCGCCACGACTGGGAACGCGTGGCGCGGCTGATGGGGGCGCCCTATCGCCTGCCCGACCCCTTCCCGGTTCCGGCGCTGCCCCCCTCGCGGGCCTATTGGTGGCTGGAGGGCCGGGACAAGGACCTGGCCAGGAGCTATGCCCGGGCGGTCTACCTCGCCTATTTCGCCGAGAACATGGATATCTCCAGCCCGGAGGTGGCCTGTGCCCTGGGCGTGCCCCTGGGCATCGACCCGGACGAGATGGCCGCGGCCATCCAATCCCCCCAGTGGAAGGGCCGTCTCAAGGAGGAAACCGAGGCCGCCATCGCCAAGGGCGTCTTCGGCTCGCCGTTTTTTCTGGTGGACGGCGAAGGCTTTTGGGGCGCCGACCGTTTATGGATGGTGGGAGCCTGGCTGGAAAAAGGCGGCTGGTGACCTAAATTTAGCTGTAGGGCTTGGGCCGGAGGTCGAGCCATACTTGCCGGTGGTTGCCGGACATGGCGCTTGGTGCCATTGTCGCCGCCACCAAAGAACGGAGTGCGTTGCGTTGCCGCTTATTATCGATCTGAAGCCGGGCGAGAAGCTCATCATCAACGGCGCGGTGCTGGAGAACGCCAGTTCCAACACCAAGGTGCGGGTGCTGAATGACTGCTCGATCCTGCGTCAGAAGGAGATCCTCTCTGATTCCGACAGCGTGACCCCGGCGTCGCGGGTCTACTTCGCCCTGCAATGCGCCTATATCTTCCCGACCAAGCGCGGTGAATATCTGCGCATGTTCAACCACTATCTCGACAGCTATGTGGAGGCCTGCCCCAGCGCCTCCGCCATCAAGGACGAGATCAACGAGGCGGTGGCCGAGGGCCATTACTACAAGGCGCTGAAGGCTACCCGCCACCTGCTCGATCACGAGACCAAGGTCCTGGGTTCGCTGCAGAGCGTCGCCGCCGCGGATGCCGTCGTCCAGGATTGATGTCCGCGCGCGCCCCAATCACCGCAGGTCGCGGTCATTGGGGCGTCGGGACTACTTCAGATAATTCAGCAGCGACAGGTTCTTGACCTGGGCCAGCACCTGGTAGCTGCCCTCCAGCGCCGTCTGGTCGGACAGCATCTTGGTGGCGATCTCGGTCTTGTCCACCTGGGCGATGTCGGCCACCCGCTTGCTGAGGAAGCCGATGAACTGGTTGTGCTTCTCGTTCTTCAGCGAGATGGTCTTGCGGGTGCCGTCGAGCAGGCTGGCCACCGACTTGACGTCGCCGGCCTTTTCCGTGCCGAAGGGTGGCGTGCCGGCCGCGGGCGATTCCAGCGAGTCGTTGACCAGATACAGGGCCTGGCCGATGCGCTCCTGGTGGGAGTCCAGGCCGCCGGCGGTGCCGAACTGCCCCTGGGCGATCAGGGCCAGGGCGCGGATGCCCTTCTCGAAGGCCGGGTCCGAGGCGTAGATGCCCACATCCACCGTGCGGTCGATGTCGACGCGGTGCTGCAGCTGCAGGGTGTCGCCCTTGTACCACGAGCTTGAATCGATCTTGGTCTTGGTCGACAGGGTTTCCGTGGTCAGGCTGGCGCTGGCGATCTCGATGTAATTGCCGTTGTTGGCCACCACCTTGTAGACGCCGTCGTTGACCCCCGACGTGCTCTTCATGGTGATGATGGTGCCATTGGCCGGGTAGGGGTTGCCGCCGTCGTCCAGGAAGCCGTTGGCATTGGACGAGGTGATGCGCTCGCCCAGGGTGCCCGTCGAGGCGAAGGTCAGCGAGCCGAAATTGGTGTTGTTGCGGGTCACCGTCGCCCCCGCATTGGTGTCCTTGAACGACATGGAGACGTCCGAGCGCCCGGTCTGCGGCAGGAACTGGGCGATGCGCGCCCCTTCGGGATTGATCTCAAAGGAGACGGACGTGGCGGTGGCGTTGGTCACCGTGAAGGTACCGTTGTGGCCGGCGGTGCCACCCAGGGAAAGCTGGTCGCCGACGCTGACCGTGCTGAAATCGATGGTCGCGCCGGTAGCGGCGGTCAGGGTCACCGTGGTCTTGCCGGTGACGGCCGAACTGGTGGTGGTGAAGTTCAAGGTGCCCGCCGTGGCCGGATTGGCCATGGCGCCGCCGTTGATGCCGAAGGTCAGGTCGGTGGAGGCCACGGCTTCGTCCTTGGCCGTGTCGTAATTGGTGCGGAAATTGACCACGCCGTTCTTGTTGCTGACCACCTCGAACGAGCCCTCGTAGCCGGTGGTCGAGGCGCCGTTGTTCAGTTGCGGGCCGATGGTGAACTTGGTTCCCACCGTCAGGTTGGCCAGGGAGCCCGCCGTGGCGGCGGTCATGTTCATGGTGCCGTCGGGGGCGAAGGCGAAGTTCAGCTGGTTGGTGGCGGTGTCCAGGATGGTGCCAGGGCCGCTGCCATAGCTGATGACATTGGTGGTGGTGCTGCCCTCGGCCAGCGGAGTGCCGGTCAGGTCGCAGATGGCCTTTGACCGGATAGTGAAGTCGCCGTTGTTGGGGGGCGACACGTTGCTGTCCGAGACGGTGATGCGCGATCCGGGATAGATGGTCTTGAAGGCGTCGGCCCGGGCCGGAGTGATCACCCCGTTGGCGCCGTTGAAGCTCATGGCCGAGGTCTCGACATTGGTCAGCGACACGGCCTGGGTGTCGGCGTTGCGGGTGGTCGAGAAGGTGTTGATGGAGCCGTCATACATGGACTGGAATTCGGACAGGCTGCCGGCGGGCAACTGGATGGGCACGTCGGACACCCGGCCGCCCGAGAAGAGATACTGGCCGTTGACGTTGGTGCCCAGGTCGGCCTGAATGCTCTGCAGCGCCTGGAAGGCGGTGTTCTGGATGCCCTTGATGTTCTGTTCGTTCTTGGGATTGTTCTGCCGAAACGACTCCAGCGAATCGCGGAAGATGGTCAGCGTCTTCTTGACGCTGGCGATGGCGGTGGTCGCCGCCTCCAGCTTGGTGTTCCAGACATCGTTGTTGTCGATGAAGCGTTGGGCGATGGCCTGTTCGTTCTGGAAATTGATCACCGTGTTGGTGCCGGCGGCGATCCCGTCGTAGGACTGGGCCTTCAGGCCGGAGGTCACCTGAATCTGTTC
Organism: Paramagnetospirillum magneticum AMB-1; assembly: GCF_000009985.1. Classification (GTDB taxonomy): domain Bacteria; phylum Pseudomonadota; class Alphaproteobacteria; order Rhodospirillales; family Magnetospirillaceae; genus Phaeospirillum; species Phaeospirillum magneticum. The sequence goes on along the minus strand of NC_007626.1, from coordinate 4,228,660 downwards.
GGTCTGAATCCGGGTCTGGATATCCAAGATCCGGTTGACGAAGGCGTTGTTGGCGCCGAGCGTGCCGATGCGGGTCATGATCGGCCTCCCTTACTTCACGATATTGACAAGGGTATCCAGCATTTCCTGCAGCGTCGAGATCACCTTGGCCGACGCGGAATAGGCTTGCTGGAAGTTGATCATATTGGCGACCTCTTCGTCCAGATTGACGCCGCTGGTCGATGCGAATTGGGAATTGAGCGCCTGGCCCAGGGTGGTCTGGTAGTCCTGACGGTCCTTGGCGTGGGCGGCATCGGTGGAGACCTGGGCGATGGAGGCGGCGGCGTGCTCGGCGAAGGTATAGCTGCCGGCGTAGAGGCTGCCCGCGGTGGCCATGTCGGTCTTGGACGACATGGCGGCGCCCAGCGCCAGGGCGGTGGTGTTGTCGCCTTCGGACAGGAAGTACTTGCCGAGATCGGTGTTGTACTGCATGGAGCCGCGACTGACCTTGGCCGGTGAGCCCTGGATGTCGGTGCGCACCGCGATGGTGCCGGCCTTGCGCGACGACGCGGTGTGCATCTTCAGTTCGGTGATGAAGCTGCCCGACGGCGTCAGGGTGTCGGGAGTGGCGCCCAGGAACAGTTCCCGGTCCGAGGTCTGGCGGATGCGCAGGCGATAGCCGGCGCCTTCGGGAATGACCGAGGCCTCGACCAGCTGCGACGGCTGCAGGCCCAGATAGGACTTCATGTCCGAGGTGCCGATGGTGCCGCCGTTGACGGTGACGTCCAGCGGCACGCCGCGGCTGTCCCAGACCCGCAGGCGATAGGCGTTGGGGCCTTCCTGCACCGCCGCCGCCTGGGCCGAGCTGCCCTGGGCGTTGATGGCGTCGGCGATGTCCTTCAGCGTCATGTTGCCGGAGGCAAGGCTGAGCTGGGTCACCCGGCCGTTGGCATCGTTGATGGTGATGTTGGTCGTCGAGGTGGTGGTCAGGGACGACGAGGACAGGGTGGCCGATTCATTGGTCTGGGTCTGGGCATTGATCTTTTTGGCGATGTCGTAGAGCGACGACCCGGCCGACATGTTGATGGTGTTGCCGATCTTGCCCGTGGGATCGGACAGCGTGAAGCTGCGGGCCGCTCCCAGGGTGAAGTCCTTGGAGACCACGTCGGAATCGACGATGGAATTGGGCACCGACGCCGTGAAGAAATCGTTGAGCCCGAAGAAGTTGGAAAAGCCGGCCACCTGCTTGTCGGCCTTGTTGTCGCCGTCCACGTCGAAATTGATGCGGGCATCGGCGGCGGCCGAGCCGGCGGCGGTGGCCTTCTGGTCGCGGAAGGCCAGGGTCACCGACGGAACGCCGGTGTCGAGGACCAGGGTGCCGGTGGAGACGGAGGCGCTGGCCGCGGACATGATGTTGCCCTGGTAGCTCTGCTGGCGCATCCAGCTTTGAATCTTGGCGGCCACGTCGGTCATCTTGACGCCGGGCGTGGTGGCCGCGTCCGAGATGTCGAGGGCGGTGGCGGCGCCGGCGGCATCGGTGTAGCTGGTGCTGCTCATGATGGTGCGCACCGTGGTGGCCGCCAGCTGGTTGCCGTTGGTGTCGAACAGGGCGATGGTGGTGTCGTCGTTGCCCGAGAACCAGATGTTCTGGGGGTTCGAGCCGTTGAGCGCCGGATTGTTGGGGTCCGCCAGCTGGCGGGTGCCGACCATCTTCGAGCTTTGGGTCGGGAAGATGGTGCCGCGGTTGTGGACCTGGTTGACCGCGTCCTTCAGCTTGGAGGCCACCTCGTCGATCTGGGCCTGAAGGTTGGGAACGATGGTGTCGCGCAGATCGAGCAGGGCGCGAACCTCGCCATCGTTGATGTCCTCGCCGACATCGGGGGAATCCGTGGTGCTCAGCGTCAGCTTGTTGAAATTGCCGCCGGCCGAGGTCATCCACGAATCGGTGATGGTGGTGGCCACGTGGCTGAGCACGGCGGGGCCTTTGTCCACCAGGGTCTTGCCGCTCTTGGTGAAGACGCCCACCGAGCCGTCGCCGCGCTCGAAATACTGGATGTCCATGTACTTGGACAGCGTGGTCAGCGCGTTGTCGCGCTTGTCCTGAAGGTCGCCGATATCCCCGCCGATGGCGTTGTTGCGGACGATCTTCTGGTTGAGGTCGAAGATGTCCTCCAACTGCTTGTTGACCTGCCCGGTGGTGTCGTGCAGCGCCCGGTCGGCCTCCAGCCGCAGGTTCTGCATATGGGTGGTCATCTCGTTGAACTGGTCCGTCATGTCGTTGGCGGTCTGGACCGTGGAGGACTGGAAGGCGGGAGTGTTGACCTGGGTGGCCAGGGTCTCGAACGACGCCTGCAGGGTTTCGATCTGGTGCGAGATGGAGTTGGAGCTGCCGACCGTGCCGAACATGTCCTCGAGGCGCGGGTAATAGGTCTGGGTGACGTCAAGGGCGCCCTGGGTCGAGGTCTGGCGGCGGATGTCGCGCATCAGGCCTTCGTCCACGTTGCGGGTCAGCGCGCCCTGCTGCACGCCGGCGCCCACGCCGGCCACCACACGGGACTCCGGAGTCATCTGCTTGCGGACGTATCCCTTGGTGTTGACGTTCACCACGTTCTGGGAAATGACGTCCAGGCCCTTCTGATTGGTCAGAAGTCCCGAGAGAGCCGAATTGAGTCCGAGGGTAAGGGACATGATTTCTCTTCCCCGCCTTATGAAGGCGTCAAAGGGCCTTGTTGAACGACAGCGAGCCGCCGGCGCCGAGATTGGCGTCGAAGATGCCGGCCTTGCCGTAGGCGGTGGTGCTGGTGACGTTCTTCTTGGCGGCGTCGGCCATGATGTCCATCACGCGCTGATAGGCTTCCATCTCGGCCTTGAGGCGCCGGGCGTTGGTCTCGATCAGTTCGTTGAGCCGGGTGCCCACCGCCACCAGCATCTCGCGCCGGTCGTCGTCGAGCAGGGTGGCCAGGTCGGGCTCGTCCATCAGGGGCTGGACCGACTGCTCATAGAGGCGGGCGAGGGCGGCCTTGTTGTCGGCCAGCAGCCGCACCGTTTCCGGGTCGTGGCTGAGCAGCGCGTCGTTCTCGATGTCGAGCAGGTCGCACAGATTGCTGCAGGCGAACAGCAGGTCGTCGTACCAGAACAGCTCGGCCTCGGCCTGGGCGGCCCGAAGCTCGTCGTCGTCGAGCAGGTCGTGGTCGTGAAGATCGCGGTCGTCGGTCATGTCACTGCACCTCCTGGTGGCTCAGCAGCATTTTCTGGACGGCGGCGCCGATCCCGATGCCGTTGCCTTTGGCGGCCATCATTTTACCGTATTCGTCGGTCAGCAGGGACCGGAACATCTCCTCGCCGCTGCCGCCGCCGAAGATGCCGTCGGTCTTGATGCCCTCGAACATGCTCTTGATCATCTGGCCCATGAACATGGCCTCGAACTGGCGCCCGGCCTTGGCGGCCTTGGCGGTGTCGGCGGCGCCCGCCTTGGGCATCTTCATGCCGGGCATGCCGTTGTCGATGTAGGGCGTGGCGGCGGTGGAGGGAAGAATGCTCATCACAGGACCTCCAGCTCGGCCTGCAGCGCGCCCGCCGCCTTGATGGCCTGAAGAATGGTGATCAGATCGCGCGGGCCGATGCCCAGGCTGTTCAGGCCCTCGACCAGCTCCTGCAGGGTGACCTTGTGGGGGACCACGGCCAGCTTGTTGCCGGCGCCTTCGTCCACCTGGATGTCGGTGCGCTGCACGGTGGTGGTGGTGCCCGCGTCTGAGAAGGGCGAGGGCTGCGACACCTGCGGTGTCTCGGTGATACGGATGGTCAGCTGGCCCTGGGCGATGGCCACCGTGCTGATGCGCACGTTCTCGCCCATGACGATGGTGCCGGAGACCTCGTCGACCACCACGCGGGCCATCTGGTCGGGCTCGACGCGCAGTTGCTCGACATCGGTCAGCAGGCCGACCACGTTGCCGCGATAGCCCGGGGGTACGGCGATCTGCACCGTGCCGGGATCGACCGGCCGCGCCATGTCGCCGCCCAGGAACGAGTTGATGGCCTGGGCGATGCGGCGCGAGGTGGTGAAGTCGGGATTGCGCAAGCTGACCTTGACCGATTCCAGGTGCGACATCTCGAAGGGCAGCTCGCGCTCGACGATGGCCCCGTTGGCGATGCGCCCGGCGGTGGGTACGCCCTTGGTGACCGACGAGCCCGAGGCGCCCGAGGCGGTGAAGCCGCCGGTCGCCACCTGGCCCTGGCCCACGGCATAGACCTCGCCGTCGGCGCCGATCAGCGGGGTGACCAGCAAGGTGCCGCCGCGCAGGTCCTTGGCGTCGCCCATGGCCGAGACGTTGATGTCGATGCGGGTGCCCTGGCGCGAGAAGGGCGGCAGGGTGGCTGTGATCATCACGGCGGCCACGTTCTTCGGCGTCAGCTGCGAGCTGATGGCGCCGGTCTTGTCGCGGATGTTGACCCCCAGGCGCTCCAGCATGCCGGTCAGGCTTTCCTTGGTGAACGGCGCGTTGGTGAGCGAGTCGCCAGTGCTGTTGAGGCCGACCACCAGGCCGTAGCCCACCAGCATGTTGTCGCGGACCCCTTCGAAATCGGCGATGTCCTTGATGCGCGACGCCCCGAAGGCTTCTGCGGGCATCAGCCCCAGCGTCGCGGCCAGCAGCGAGGCGGCCAGCAGCAGGGCGCGGATCGGTTCGGCGGTGAGCAGGGCTCGGCGGGCAAAGGGCTTCATGGCGGTTTCTTCCCAGCGAATGGGGTCATGGGTCTTGCGGTCCCTCCCTTGCGAAACCCATGCCAAAGAAAAAATCATTTTAAAACAATGAGGTGATTGCCTATATTGGGGCGGAGCGGCGGTTTTGGCCGGGCATGAAACGCCGTGTTGCCCGGCAAAACCTGCCCAGTTGACCCAGGGCGCCGGCTCTGGCGAAATAACGCCTGTCACGTTCCGGCCCAACCGGGTAGAGTCAGGGCATGAAGATTTCAGGCGTGGGCTCCAAGGGTGCCGTCTCCGGCACCAAGAAGTCCGAAAGCACGGGCGCCAAGGGTGCGTTCAAGAAGGCTCTGATCGAATCCATGGATTCGATGGAGGAGGCGCATGCCGTCGAGGCCCCGGTGGGCATGGCCGGCATCGACGCCCTTCTGGTGGTGCAGCAGATGGACAATTCCGTCGAGCGCGAGGCGCGCCGCCGCCTGGTCCGCCGTGGCGAGGAATTGCTGGACGGTCTGGAAGAACTGCGCCACGGCCTGCTGATGGGGGAAATCCCCGCCGGCCGGATGATGGCCCTGGCCCAGAATGTGCGGGCCCGGCGCGAGAATTGCGGCGACCCGCGGCTGGCCGCCATCCTCGACGAGATCGAGCTTCGCGTCGAGGTTGAGTTGGCCAAGCTGTCGCCGCGCGGCTGATTTTCCCTGTCCTGACGCAGAATTACCCTTCGCCGGAGTGTCGCCGTGCAAGACGGCGCTTGCGGGGGTGCTTCCCTATCCATATATTGCGCTGCGACTTGAACCCCGATCAGGAATTCGAGGGATCGTATGACCGTCATGTTGCCGCCGGACTATGTTCCGTCCGAGGACGAGCCCTTCATGAACGACACCATGAAGGAATATTTCCGCCAGAAGCTGCTGCGGTGGCGGGCGGAGCTCTTGCGGGAATCCGACGAGACGCTGCAGCATCTCCAGGAAGGCGGCATGCAGGAGCCCGATATCGCCGACCGCGCCTCGGCCGAGGCCGACCGTGCCCTGGAACTGCGGACCCGCGATCGCGAGCGCAAGCTGATCTCCAAGATCGATGCCGCCATCGGCCGGGTCGCCGACGGCTCCTACGGCTATTGCGAGGAGACGGGCGAGCCCATCAGCATCCGCCGTCTGGAGGCGCGCCCCATCGCCACCCTGTCCATCGAGGCGCAGGAGCGTCACGAGCGGCTGGAGCGCACTCACCGCGAGGACTGATCTGCCTCAGACATAAGTATGGTTACCGATGCCCCGCTCCCCGGCGGGGCATTTTTTGTTGGTATTCCCTGCATCAATTGCCTAAAAAAGAAGCTAGAGCATACTTCTGACAAGAAAATAGGCAGCAGTTGGGGGACTCATGGCCGAGCCGGAACGAATCCTGGAACTGACCCAGGCGGTGCACACCGTCGCGAACGACAAGATCAGCGAGATCAAGAAGGTGACGGGCACCACCCGTATCCTGTCGCTGAACGCCCTGATCGAGGCGGCGCGGGCGGGCGAGCTGGGGCGCGGCTTCGCCGTGGTCGCCAACGAGGTCAAGAACGTCTCCGACAACATCAACACCATCACCCAGTCGCTGGAGGGCGAGCTGTCGTCCTCCATCAACGACCTGATGACCCTGGGCCAGGTGATGGTCAAGCAGCTGCGCGGCTCGCGCCTGGCCGATCTGGCGCTGAACATGATCGAGATCATCGACCGCAACCTCTATGAGCGCTCGTGCGACGTCCGCTGGTGGGCCACGGATTCCGCCGTGGTCGACTGTCTGACCGGGGGCACGTCCGACGCAGCCAATTTCGCCTGCAAGCGCCTGGGGGTCATTCTCGATTCCTACACGGTCTATCTGGACCTGTGGATCGCCGACGCCGAGGGCCGGGTGGTGGCCAGCGGCCGCCCCGACCGCTATCCGCGGGCCATCGGCGCCGATGTCTCGGGCGAATCGTGGTTCCGGGACGCCATGGCCACCCGCGACGGCAGCGAATACGCCGTGGCCGACATCTCCACCAACGGTCCGCTGGGCGGCGCCCAGGTGGCCACCTACAGCGCCGCCATCCGCGAGGGCGGCGAGAACGACGGCCGGGTGATCGGGGCGCTGGGCATTTTCTTCGACTGGCAGGCCCAGGCCGAGACCGTGGTCAAGGGCGTGCGCCTGCGCGAGGAGGAAAAGGCCGGAACCCGATGTCTGCTGCTCGACCAGGAGTTCCGGGTGATCGCCGCCTCGGACGGAATCGGTGTTCTGACCGAGCGGGTGCCGCTCGATACCCGGCAGGGACCGGCCGGCTCCTATGTGGACGAGCAGGGCATGGTCACCGGCTATTCCCTGACTCCGGGCTACGAGACCTACGAGGGACTGGGCTGGTACGGCGTGATCATCCAGCACCCCCAGGGGGCAAGGCCGCCGGCACGGCATTGATGCCGGATCCCGATGAGTCCAACGCATCGGGATTTGGCCTCGACCGGGTGTATGATCACCGACTGACGGTCAACCCGATGAGGTCGGAGATGGGCTCGGTTTCACCTTGGGTCACCTGGGCGCTGCTGTCGGCGGTGTTTGCCGCCATGACCGCCATTTTCGCCAAGGCCGGTCTGGCGGCGGGCATCGAGTCCGACATGGCGACCCTGCTGCGCACCGGGGTGATTCTGGTGGTGCTGGCGCTGTTCGTGGCCGCCACCGGAAAATGGAGCGATCCCACCCTGATTCCGGCCGGCGCCTGGGGGTTCATCGTCCTGTCGGCCCTGGCGACGGGGGCGTCGTGGGTCTGCTACTTCCGCGCCCTGAAGCTGGGCGAGGCCGCGAAGGTCGCGCCCATCGACAAACTGAGCGTGGTGCTGGTGGCGATCTTCGCCGTCCTGTTCCTGGGCGAGCGCCCCTCGCTGCGCGATTGGAGCGGTATCGCCCTGATCACCGGCGGCGTGCTGCTCCTGGCGTTGAAGCGTTAACCCGGCTGCCCCAGTCCGATGGCCTCGACCAGGGTGCGCAGCTCCTGGCGCGCCGCCACGTGGCTCATGTTGAAGTCGAAGCCCAGCGGCTTCTTCTTCAGGTCGATCAGGGTCAGGCCTTCCAGGAACATGGAGCGGTAGATCACCCGCTCGCCCAGGCCGGGAATGACGCGAAAGCCGACCCGCTTGGACAAATCGGCCAGCAGCTTTTCCATGTCGCGCTTGTTGCGGGCGTCCAGGGTCGACAGGCGGTTTCGGAGCACGATCCAGTCCACCACCGCCTTTTCGCCCCGCATGGCGCGGGCCTTCTTGGTCTCCCACACCATCTCGGCGTAATGGCTGGGGCGGCGGATCTTCATGCTGCCCGGCTCCACCAGGGCCAGCACGTCCAGATCCACCAGGGAATCGTTCAGGGGCGTCACCAGGGTGTCGGCGAAGGAATGGCCCAGGCGCGACATGGGGTGGTCGCTGCCGGGGGTGTCGATCACCACCACGTCGTGGCGGGCGGCGAAGTCCCGGAAGACCTCCTCCAGCCGGGCGCAATCGGCGCTCGCGTCGCCGGTGGGCGGAATGGCCATGTGCTCGGGGATGGGCAGGCTCAGCTCGGTCCGGTCCTGGCGGGCGGCGCGATTGCCGATATAGCGGGTCAGGGTCGCCTGACGCGCGTCGATGTCGATGCTGCCCACCGACAGGCCCCGGTCCAGCAGGCTGACGATCAGATGCATGGAGATGGTGGACTTGCCGGTGCCGCCCTTCTCGTTGCCGACGACGATGACGTGGGCTTTCTTGCTCATGGCTTCCCTTTCAATGTCATGCCGACGACCATCGGGAGGAGGGATCTCATCCTGGCGCGTCGTTTCCAATCCGGCACCGCCGTATCAGGCGGAGATCCCTCGCTCTCGCTCGGGATGACAGGCACGCAGCCAGACCTTGGTGTCGTGAAAGACGGCACCGCCGCCGGGAAGAGCGGGGTCGGCGCTGGTGAGGTGGTTGACGCCCTTGCCACCGGCAAAGAACCCGTCGGGCCAGATGCCCTCCACCGCCACCACGCCGCGGGCGATGCCGGCCAAGGGCTTGGCATGCACGATGATGTCGGCCTTGGAATTGCCGATGCGGACCATGTCGCCCTCGGCCGCGCCTAAGGCGGCGCAATCCTCCGGGTGGATCAGGGCGGTGGGCCGCCCGGCCTGGGCCCGCGAGGTGGGCATCTCGGTGAAGCTGGTATTGAGGAAGTGCCTGGACGGTGGGGTGATCAGGCGGAAGGGATGGGCCTCGTCCGCCGCGTCGGTCACCGCCAGATGGTCGGGCAGTTCGGGCAGCCCTTCCGCCTTCCACTCGGGGGCGAAGCGGAAGCGCCCGTCCTCGTGGCCGAAGCCCGAAAGGAAATGGGCGTCCTCGAACACCTTGGCGCAGTCGAGACCGCCCAGCACGTGCAGTTCTTCGGCGCCGGGCAGGTCGGAGGCCACCAGCACCTGATCGATCATCTCCCACTCGTCCATCTCGAAGCCGGGATGGATGGCACCCAGGCGCGACGCCAGCTCGGCGATCACCCGGTGGTTGGCGCGGCTCTCGCCCACCGGCGCAATCACCGGCTTGGCCACCTGCAGGAAGGTGTGGCCATAGCTGGTGTAAAGGTCGGCGTGTTCCATGCTGGTGGTGGCGGGCAGCACGATGTCGGCGAAGCGCGCCGTCTCGGTCATGAACTGCTCGTGCACGGCCAGGAACAGGTCGTCGCGGGCCAGACCCCGCCGCACCAGCCCGCTGTCGGGCGCCACCGTGGCCGGGTTGGAGTTCTGCACCAGCATGGCGGTGACCGCCGGGCCTCCCGCCAGATCCTTGGGGTCATGGGTCAGAACCGGGCCGATGCGGCTCATGTCCAGGATGCGGACCGGGGCGGCGGGCACATCCAGCCCGTCCAGCAGGGTGCGGCGGAGGTCGAAGACGCCTCCCATGCTCTGGCAGGCGCCGCCGCCCTTGTGCCGCCACGCGCCGGACACGGCGGGCAGGCACGAGACGGCGTGCAGGTTGACCGAGCCGTTGCGCGACCGGGAATAGCCATAGCCCGACCGCAGATAAGAGCGCTTGGTGGCGCCGTAAAGCCGGGCGAAGGCCTCGATCTCGTCCACCGACAGGCCGGTGATGGCGGCGGCCCATTGGGGCGTGCGGCTTTGAAGATGCGCTTCCAGCCGCTCGGGGCAGTCGGTGTAGCGGGCCATGTAGGCGCGGTCGGCCAGGTCATCGCGGAACATCACATGCATGACGGCGCAGGCCAGGGCGCCGTCGGTGCCGGGACGCAGGCAAAGATGCTGGTCGGCCTTCTCGGCGGTGGGGGTGCGATAGGGATCGACCACCACCAGTTTGGCGCCGCGCTGCTTGCGGGCCTGATTGATCAGCCCCATCAGATGCACCTGGGTGGCGGCGGGATTGGCGCCCCAGATGACGATCAGGTCGCTTTCGGGAATCTCGCGCGGGTCGACGCCCCATTTGGCGCCGGTCCCCGCCATCCAGCCGGTGCTGGCGGCGGTGGAGCAGATGGTCTTGGCCTGCTCGGAATAGCCCATGATGCGGCGCAGGCGGTTGATGGCCGATTGCTGCACATGGCCCATGGTGCCGGCGTAGAAATACGGCCACACGGTCTGCGGCCCCAGGCGGTCGGCGGCTTCGCGCAGGCGCAGGGCGATCTCGTCCAGCGCCTCGTCCCACGAGATGGGGGCGAACTTGCCCTCGCCCTTGGCGCCCACGCGCTTCAGCGGCGTGGTCAGGCGATCGGGGTGATGAACGCGCTCGGCATAGCGGGCCACCTTGGCGCAGACCACGCCCCCGGTATAGGCCATCTCGCCGCCATGCACCCGGCCGATGCGGCCCGGCTCGGGGAGTTCCACCACCAGCGGGCAGGCGCTGGGGCAGTCGTGGGGACAGACGGACAGGGCGGTGTTGACGGTCACGGGCGGGTATCCGGCGATGGTGCGTTGCAGCGGAGTCTAGCGACGGCGGGGGGCGGGTGCAACGGCGATGCGTCTTTAACCCTTGATCCGCCGATGCTATCCTCCGCGACATCTAGATGTGCCTTCGATGGGGAAGAACAAGGTGTTGACCCAAAGCGCCGCCGAGCGGGTGGATTGCGTGGTGATCGGAGCCGGAGTGGTGGGGCTGGCCGTGGCCCGGTCCCTGGCCCATGCCGGCGCCGAGGTGATTATCCTCGAGGCGGAGGGCGCCATCGGCTCGGGGATCTCGTCGCGCAACTCCGAAGTGATCCATGCCGGGATGTATTATCCGGCGGGCAGCCTGCGGGCGCGGCTGTGCGTCGAGGGCAACCGCCTGCTCCGCGACTATGCCGCCAGCCGGGGCGTCGCCCACGCCATGACCGGCAAGCTGATCGTCGCCACCGACGAGGCCGAGGCCGCCCAACTGGACGCCATCCTGGCCAAGGGCCGCGCCAACGGCGTCGAGGGGCTGACCCGCATTTCCGCCGCCCATGCCCGCGAGATGGAGCCCGATTTGGCTTGCGTCGCGGCGCTGTGGTCGCCGGCCACCGGCATCATCGACACCCATGGGCTGATGCTGTCCCTGCTGGGCGAGGCCGAGGAGCGGGGCGCCGCCCTGGCGCTGAAGTCGCCGGTGACAGGGGGCCGCGCCACCGATGACGGCATGCTGCTGTCGGTGGGCGGGGCCGAGCCCACTACCTTGCTGGCCCGCAATGTGGTGCTGGCCGCCGGGCTGTCCTCGCCGCGCCTGGGCGCCGCCCTGGGCTTGAAGAACGTGCCGCCGGCCCATCTGTGCAAGGGCAATTACTTCACCCTGTCGGGTCGCACGCCCTTTACCCGGCTGGTCTATCCCGTGCCGGTGGCCGCCGGGCTGGGGGTGCATTTCACCCTGGACCTGGGCGGGCGCGGGCGCTTTGGTCCCGACGTGGAATGGGTGGAGGCCGAGGATTATCAGGTGGATCCTCGGCGCGGCGATTCCTTCTACGCCGCCATCCGCCGCTACTGGCCGGATCTGGCCGACGGCGCGCTGGAGCCGGCCTATGCCGGCATCCGCCCGAAGATCACCGCCGAGGGCGAGCCGGCCGCCGATTTCCTGATCCATGGTCCGCGAGAGACCGGAGTGCCCGGCGTGGCGGCGCTGTACGGCATCGAGAGTCCGGGCCTGACGTCCAGCCTTGCCATCGCCGGGCATGTGGGGGAGTTGCTGGCATGACGCGACCGAGCGATGCTAACCGCTCCGATTGTCATCCCGAGCCAAGCCGAGGGATCCCCGCTTGGCGCGGCGGTGCCAGCCTTGAAAAGCCGTGCCAGGAGGAGATCCCTCCTCCCGGAGGTCGTCGGGATGACAAGTCAGGAATAGGCATGATGAAACGCCTGATCGCCGCGCTGGTGCTGCTAGGCAGCGCCTCGCCCGCCCTGGCGGTGGAGCCGCCCCGCGACTTCGTGCCGCCGCCGCCCTCCATGATCCCCAATTTCCGCGAGCAGACCCGCGACGTGGTCATCGAGCTGGGCACCTATGCCAAGAAGCGCAATCCCGCCTTCCAGGTTCTGATGCGCGGCGGCTCGGAGCTGCTGGTCAAGGGCGAGCTGGAGATGGAGTGGGACGACCTGCACGATCCCTCCGGCACCAATTTCATCAAGCGTCCGCCGCTGCGCTCGGTGTTCCGGCCGCTGGTCAAAGTGCTGGACGGCATCGTCATGGACGGCCTGTATTGCGGCCCCTATGCCTTTGACGGCAAGCCCCTGGACGAGGTGCTGAAGGCCCGGCGCGACCTGGACCTGGAGCTGGACGCCGAGAAGAAGCGCGGCATCCACCGGCCGCCGGTGGCCATCGAGATGGGGCCATTCAGCAACGACCCGGCCGAGGAACTGCGCAAGTACAACGAGTTGAAGCAGAAGCAGGCCCGCGCCGAGATTCAACGGCGCGAGACCTATGCCCTCGACGCCATCCGCTCCGAGGGGCGCAACGTCCTGGCCATCGAGATGTGCGACAAGCCCGCCGACCGCGAGGCCGCCTACAAGGGTGCCATCCGCGATCGCGTGACGCCCTATGCCAAGATCGGGACGGGGCCGCTGGACGAGACGCCGCGCGCCCATCCCGCCTTCGAGAATGCCCGGGAAATCCTGACCATCGCCCATGCCCGCAACTGGCTGCCGGTGCTGCGCTCGGACCGGTTCGGCACCAAGGGCAAGTTCATCGAGGCCATCGCCGAAACCAATTACGACATCGTCCTGGTGGACGTGGCCCATCGCTCGGCCGAACTGCTGGTCAAGGCCGACATCCAGCGCCTGAAGTTCAAGAAGCTGGGGCCGCGCCGCCTGGCCATCGCGGTGATGCCGCTGGGCCGGGCCTATGACTGGCGCTGGTACTGGCAAAAGGGGTGGGAAGTGGGCAACCCCGCCTTCCTCTACGCCTTGGACGAGGGGCCGGGAACCTATGTCACCGACCTGGGCAGCGGCGAATGGCGTGGCCTGCTGGGCAAGTATCTGTCCGGAATCATGGACCTGGGATTCGATGGCGTCATGTTCGACGACGTCGGAACCTATCAGTGGTTCGAGGAACTGATGCCGCTGGGTGGCTGAGGACGATTCATGCTGACCGCCTGCCGTTCCTATGAAGAAGCCTGCCGGACCTTTCGCTGGAAGATTCCGGAGCGCTACAACTTGGCCTTCGACGTCTGCGACCGCCAGACCATGGCCGGGGCCGACGGCCATCGCACCGCCCTGATCGTCGAGGCCGCCGATGGCGGGGTCGAGCGCCACACCTTCCACATGCTGCGCCTGCTGTCCAACCGGCTGGCCAACGGGCTGGCCGCCATGGGCATCGCTCCCGGCGACCGGGTAGCCATGGCGCTGCCCGCCGGGCTGGAGGCGGCGGTTACCCTGCTGGCGGTCACAAAGATGGGCGCCGTGCTGGTGCCCGTGCCGCTGTCCCTGGGCTCGGAGCCCCTGGGCTGGCGGCTGGCCGACAGCGGCGCCAGGGTGGCGGTGGTCGATCCGGCGGCGCTGCCGGCGCTGGAGCGCGCCCGGTCCCGCCTGCCCGAGCTGGAGCGGGTGCTGGCGGTGGGCGGCGGCGGCGGTGCCCTGGACCTGTGGTCCGAGCTGGAGCGCAGCTCCGACGCCTTCACCCCCCTGGTGACCCCAGCCGACCATCCGGCCTTCATCTTCTATCCCGAAGCCGCCTGCGGGAGGCCGGCCGGGGTGATTCACGCCCATCGCGCCATGGCCGGCGGCCTGCCGGCGGTGGAGATGTCGCTGACCTTCTTCCCCCAGTTCGGCGACATCGTCTGGACCTCGAGCGAGTGGATGGGAGCCGAGGCGCTGTTCCGCGCCGTGCTGCCCGCCTGGCATCACGGCGTGCCGGTGGTGGCCTGCCCCGGCCCCTTCGATCCCGTCCAGGCCCTGGACCTCATGTCGCGCCACGGCGTGCGCACCGCTTATGTGCCTCCCCACCATCTGGGCGCCCTGACCGAGGCGGCAGCCAGCCGGCCCCACGCCATGCCGCGCGCCATCGCCAGCGGCCCCGAGCCGCTGGACGAGGACCTGCACGAGCGGGTGATCAAGGTGTTCGGCGTCCATGCCAACGAGGCCTGGGGCGTGCTGGAAAGCGGCGCCGTGGCGGCCAATCTGGCCGGGCTGATGGAACTGCGCCCGCCCTCGCCCGGCCGGGCGGCGCCGGGGCTGTCCATCGACGCGGTGGACGAGCGCGGCCGCCCCTTGCGGGCCGGCGATCGCGGCCTGCTGGCGGTGTCGCCCAACGCGCCGGGCAGCTTTCTCGGCTATTGGGGCGACGGCGCCGGCGCGGCGCGGCGGGTCAATGGCTGGCTGATCACCGGACGGTCGGGCTTTCGCGATCTCGACCACTATCTGTGGCCCGATCCGCCATCCCTGCCCGAGGGCGCCGTCCTGGTCGGAGGGTGCCCCGTGCAGCCGGAAGAGGTGGAACTGGCCCTGGCCGCCCATCCCGACGTGGTCGCGGCGGCGGTACTGGAATGGACGTCGGGCGAGTTGAAGGCCTTCGTGGTGGCGGGGGGGCGGGCAGCCGATGCCGCCTTCACACGGGAGCTTCAGGCCTGGGTCCGCCTGACCCGCTCGCCGGTGGAGGTTCCGTCGCGGATGGAGTTCGTCGACGAATTACCCCTGTCCATGGATGGCAGCGTGCGCCGGGCCGACCTGCGCGACCGGCCCATCCGCGTGGACGCGCCGTCGCCCGACGAGCGTTGGCCGGGCAAGCTGCGCTGACCGCTGGCGCTTCGGTCTTTGTCCTGTCATGATTCCCCCATTGAGGGAGGGGGATTCCATGGCACGTGCGGCCGACGATATCCAGTTGCCGGAAGAGGCGAGGCGCCTGTTCGAGCAGATGTGCACGCTGCTCGACGCCCAGACCGACGGTCTGGCACTGATGGCGGCCGCCCAGGACATGGTGGGCGCCCTGCTGCGCCGCGACAGCGACACCCAGCTGCGCGAGCAGACCCTGGGGGAGATCTCCCGCTTCTTTCTCGGCATCATCAAGTCGCCCGATCTGTCCGAGGCGTACAAGATGGGGCGGCTCAAGATGTTCGCCCGCGCCACGGTCAAGATCATGCTGGACCGCCGGTCCCATGTGGCGGGCGGTGCGCTTCCGCCGCCGGGCCTGGCGCGTCGCGCCGCCGATCTTGAAGCAACCCCTGGCTGATTCAGAAGCCCGGCCGGCTGTCAAGAATCAGATTGCTTCACAAAGGATGAATCTTGTACTCTGTGGCTTGTGCCAGAAGGCGCTGTCGGGCGGAGTCCCTCTGTGGTTTCCGAAAAACGGCAGTTGTCATAGTTCACCAAAAATAGGAGGGCAGAATGTCCACCTCGATTGCATCCGACGCTCCGCTCCGGTCACCGGTCGCCGAGGCGCCCCACGCGGCGGCTCATGCGGCTCAGCCTGCGACTGTCGAGACCAAGGAAACCGCGTCCGTAACCGAGCCTCCCCGCTACACCTCTCCGGTGGTCAAGGTCGACAGTGGAACCGGTCTGGCTCTGCTGGTCGTTCGCGACGGCGACACGGGCAAGGAAGTCGAACAGTATCCGTCCCGCCACGTGGTCGAAGAGTACAAGCGCAACATCCCGACGGCGATCGAACAGCCGCAATCCTCCGCTAAGGCGTCCACGCCGGCTCCCGAGGATGTGAAGGCCCCGCCCGCTCCGGTGGCTGCCGCGCCCAGTGCTCCTGCTGCACCCGCCGCGCCCGCGCCGTCCAGCGGTTCGGTCAAGATCTGAGCGGCGATTCCGGTCGCCGCTTGATCCGGGAAGAACGGCCGGCATCGCGCCAGGGCCGCATAGGCTTTTCATGACCTGTTGAGGTTCGTCCTTTTGGCCGGGCCCGCTTTCGTGTGTCTGAAGCGTTTCCGAATATCTGAATTCAGCCCGCCAGCGTGGCCCGAAGCCGCTGCTCGTCGGCCTCGCTGCCGGGCAGGCCGAAGCGCAGGATGTCGGGGCGAAAGGCGAAGGCGCGCACCAGGATGCCGGCGCGGCCCAGGCGTTCGTAGAGGGCGGGGGCCTGATGGTGACGGGCCAGCCGGAACAGGAAGGTGCCGCCCAGATCTTCCAGCCCGGTCCTCGTCAGGATGTCTCCCAGGCGGGCGGCGGCGTCGCGCAGGCGGGTGATGGTGGCCTCGGTCCAGACCCGGTCGGCCAGGGCCTGGGCGCCCAATTCGATGGCGGGGCCGGAGACCGGCCAGGGGCCGAGATGATCGGTCAGGCGGGCGGCCAGCCCCTCTTCGGCCACGGCGAAGCCCAGCCGGATTCCCGCCAGACCGAAGAACTTGCCGAACGAGCGCAGCACCACCAGTCCGGGGCCGAGGCGCGAGGTCAGCGACAATTCCGGGCGTTCGTCGCCGAAGGCCTCGTCCACCACCAGCAATCCGCCGCGTGCCGCCTGCCGGGCGGCCAGATCGAGCAGGTCCTCGGGGGCGACGACCCGACCGTCGGGATTATTGGGATTGACCACCACCACCACCGGGGAGGCGGCGGCCTCCTGGAGTCCTGCCACGTCGCGCACCCGGTGGCCGGCGGCGCTCCAGGCGCGGGCATGCTCGCCATAGGTGGGGCCGAGAATGGCGATTTCGGTCGGCGGCGTGATGCGGGGCAGGGCCTGAATCAGGGCCTGGCTGCCGCTTCCCGCCACCACGCGGGCGTTGGCCGGAACGGACCAGCGCCGGGCGGCGACCGCCAGCAACGCCTGATGGCGGCCGGATTCGGGCAGCCGCCGCCAGCAATCGGACGGCAGCTCGGGCAGGGGATAAGGCCAGGGGTTGATGCCGGTGGAGAGATCGAGCCAGCCCTGGGCGGGATGGCCCCACCGGGCCTGGGCGGCGGCAAGATCGCCGCCGTGAAGGGGAAGATCGGTCAGGTTCGGTTGGCGCTTTCCAGCAGCCCCTCGGAAATTTGCAGATTGACGTTCACCAGGGTGGTGATGGTGTTGTCGCTGATCTCGACACCCTTCTTCAAGGTGGTGTCGGCGACGAAGTCCGACAGGCGGGTCAGGTTGGTCTTGACCGCGTCGGGCAGGCCGCTGGTGGCGTCGGAGACC
Source organism: Paramagnetospirillum magneticum AMB-1 (assembly GCF_000009985.1). Taxonomy (GTDB): domain Bacteria; phylum Pseudomonadota; class Alphaproteobacteria; order Rhodospirillales; family Magnetospirillaceae; genus Phaeospirillum; species Phaeospirillum magneticum. Next base: position 4,211,482 of record NC_007626.1, on the reverse strand, counting down.
AGGGTGCGGATGGCCACCCACAGCTGGAGATTCTGTTCCAGGGCCGCGGCCAGACGGGCCTTGTCGCCGCGCGACTGATCCAGGGTGATGGCCGCCTCGACCAGGCCGAAGGCATCCTGTTCGCCGATCTTCAGCGATTCGATCTGGATAGGTTGGGACATGCGATTTCCCCCGACTTCATTTGAGCGCGGCCCATCGCCGCCTCGGAACTTTCCCGAATCATACGTCAGGCGAAGGAATCTTGCCAAACCGTATGTTTAGAAAACCTTAAACGGGCGGCAACGCGTTGACGCCCTGTTCCCCGCACCCTATCCTTTACCAAGGGCGTATGGTGAATGGAGCAGCAGTTGAGCGGCGGCAAGCACAAGATGGCGGACCAGCTCCTGCAAGATGCGGTGAAGCTCCACCTTTCCGGCGACCTGGACGGCGCGGCGGGTCTCTACAAGAGCCTGCTCAAGATCGCGCCGCTCCATCCCGACGGTCTGCACCTCTCGGGCCTGGTGGCCATGCAGAAGGGCCAGTTGAAGGAGGCCGAGCGCTTCATTCGCGGCGCCATCGCCGCCAGCCCGAAAGCCGCCGCCTTCCACGGCAATCTCGCCACCGTGCTGATGTCCGACGGGCGGCCCAATGAGGCCATGGAATGCTATCGCAAGGCCGTGCAACTGGATGATTCCTATGTGGACGGCTGGCGCAACATGGCCGCCCTGGCGGCGCAGACCGGCGACCACGAGACCTCGGCCCTGGCCTACAGCAATGTGGTGCGGCTGACCGGCGGCGCCGATGGCGGCGCCCTGGGCTATCTCGGCCTGGAACTGGCGGTGGTGTGCGACTGGGACAACCTTCCCGTGGTCAAGGAGGCCATTGCCGCCCTTCCCTCGTGGCGCACCGGCAAGAGCCTGCCGGTGGCGCCCTTCACCCTGTTGATTCATGATTTCAGCCCGGCCGAGCTGCGCCGCCATGCCGACGAGGCCGCCTCGTTCATCGAGAACCGGGTGGCGCCCATGGCCCATCAGCCGGCGCCGCGCCGCCCTCGTCTGCGCCTGGGCTATCTGTCCGAGGATTTCCACGAGCACGCCACCGCCTATCTGCTGGCCGAGGCGCTGGAAAGCCATGACAGATCCCGCTTCGAGATCTTCGCCTATTCCTATGGCCCCCATGAGAGCGGGGCGGTGCGCGCCCGCCTGACCGAGGCCTGCGACCATTGGGTCGAACTGGGGCCGCTGGCCGAATCCGATTGCGCCAAGCGTATCGCCGCCGACGGCATCGACATCCTGGTGGACCTCAAGGGGCATACGGGCCGGGCCCGCACCGCCATCCTGGCCGCTCGCCCGGCACCCATCCAGGTGGCGTGGCTGGGCTTTCCCGGCACCTTCGGCGGCACCTGCATGGATTACATCATCGCCGATCCCTTCGTGATTCCGCCGGGGGCCGAGGGCGATTACGCCGAGCAGGTGGTGCGCCTGCCGCTGTGCTACCAGCCCAATGATTCCCGCCGGCCGCGCGCCCTGACCCGCGAGCCCAAGGCCAAGTGGGGCCTGCCCGAGGAGTCCCTGGTCGTCGCGGTGTTCAACAACACCTTCAAGATCAACGCCGAGACCCTGGCGGTGTGGATCAGCGTGCTGCAGGCGCAGCCCGACGCGGTGCTGTGGTTCGTGGAGTTCCACCCCGCCGCCACCGCCAGCCTGCGCGCCATGATCAGCGCGGTGGGCATCGACCCGGCCCGGCTGATCTTCGCGCCCCGCCTGTCCCAGGCCGAGCACATGGCTCGCCTGTCGGCCGCCGACCTGTTCCTCGATACCTGGCCTTGCGCCGGACACACCACGGCCAGCGACGCCCTGTGGGCGGGTGTGCCCGTGGTGGCCTGGGTGGGCCGCACCTTCGCCTCGCGGGTGGCGGGCTCGCTGCTGCATGCCCTGGGCCTGGACGAGCTGATCACCGAGTCCCAGGGGGCCTACCACGCCCTGGCCCAGCATCTGGCCAAGGATCGGGCCGCCCTGGAACAGGTGCGTCAGCGCCTGTGGGCGGCGACCCAAACCTCGCCTCTGTTCGACGGCAAGGCCTTCGTCGGCCCGCTGGAACAGGCCTTCGACACCATGTGGGCCAAGTGGGAAAAGGGCGGGAAGCCCCAGGGCTTCGACGTTTAAAAGCCCCGCTTCGCGGCAGGGCACCCGCCCTGACCCGTTCGGAGGCACAGCCTCCGAACCTCCAGCTTTTTTAAAAAACTGAAGGGCCTGGGAAGCTGGGCTGCCCGGTTGGGGGCTCGGGGGCAAAAGCCCCCGAAGGGGTATTTCTCCGCCGCCTGTTAAACTCCCAGCACCCAGCGGATGCGGAAATTCCGTCCCGAGGTGAAGCCGCGCTTGAAGAAGGCGATGGAGGCTTCCTTGGCGTCGGCGTGGCCTCGTGAAGGGCTCTCGCCCAGGTCGAAGGCCCGTAGCCCCGCCGCCTTGGCCCGCAGGATGGCGGTCCACAGGGGCCAGTGGCCCAGGGGCTTGTCGAACTTGTCGCGGTCGTAGACTCCCGAGGCGTAATAGGCGGTGCCCCCCGCCCAGACCACGATGGAGCCGGCGACCAGGGTGCCGTCCTTCCCGTCTTCCGAGGGCAGGAAGCCCAGCACCATTTCGGCGCGGCCCTCGACGATCTCGGTCCAATAGACTTGCCAGTAGTCGTCGCCCCGCCGCCGGCCGCCGGCGACGCGGGCATGGAACTCGGGGAAGCGGTTGAAGGCGGCGCGGTCGGGATGGGCGGCGTTGACGAAGGACAGGCTGAGGTTGCGGCTGCCCCAATTGGTCAGCGAGCGGTAGCTGTCGCGGATATCGGCGCGCAAGGACTCTTCCGGCCGGGTGAGATCCACCTGGGCGGAGGCTTGGATCAGCCCCTCGGCCCCCCGATCGGCCAGCAGGGCGGCCAGGGGATCGGGATCGGCCTGGGCGGCGCTGCCGATCACCAGCCGCGACCGGCCGCCGGCCTTGGCCGCCGCGGTCAGGTGGTCCAGGGTGGCCGCCAGCCCCGACTTGATATGCTTGGCCTCGGCATCGGGCTTCCAGGTCACCAGGGCGGGCAGGCCCCAATAGGAGATCTCGTCGGGGCCGATGGTGGCGCGCAGGCGCACCACCGGTCCCGCCGGGCCGATCACCTGGGCCGAGCAATCCGTGTGGGCGGGCGCCACGGTGGGATACAGCCGGGCGGCGAACCCGCCCCGCAAGGGGTGGGCGTCCCACTGGGGAAAGCCGTCGTCCGGGGCCAGGGCCGCAAGGGGCTCGACCCGGTATTTGGACATCACTGGCGCTCCATGTCGCGCAGCGCCGCCATGTTCTCGGCCACCTTGGAGAAGGCGTTGGCCACGTCGTCCAGATCGGCGCGGCTGGCCGGGGGGCGGATCAGCTCGTGGGTGATCACCCGGTTGAAATGGGCATCCTCGGTGTCGGGGCACGAGCCCGGGGCGTAATCGGGGGTGCCGGTGTAATGGGGGCATTTGAAGGGACAGCCCACCTCGCCATACCCCACCAGCTTTTGGTAGAGCGGCTGGAGGTAGAGCGGGCGGACATAGCCTTCGCCCATCAGCACGCCTTCGCCTTCCCGCAATTCGGTGGCGGCCAGTTCGGCCTTCAGGGCGCGCACGAAGGTGGCGCGCGACACGCCCGCCGCCTCGGAATCATAGGACAGGCCGTGGACGTAGTAGACGTGCTCGACTCCGTCCTGGACCTGGGGCATGGACAGGAAGGGGATGCCCTTGATGCGGTCCTCCAGGTATCGGACATTGGCCTGGCGCCGCCGCACCAGATCGGGGCCTTTCAGCAATTGCCGCCGCCCGATGGCCGCCTCGATTTCGCCCAGGCGGAAGTTGAAGCCGATCATATTGACCAGATCGGCCGTGCCCTTCTTCTCCACCACCGCCTCGGCGTGGTTGCGGATCAGCTGCACCTTCTCGGCCAGACGGGAATCGTTGGTGGTGACCACCCCGCCTTCGCCGGTGTGGATGTGCTTGTGATAGTTCAGGCTGAACACCCCCATATGGCCCAGGGTGCCCACCGGGCGGCCCTTGTAGGTGGCGAACGGCGCCTGGGCGCAATCCTCGATCACCGTCAGGCCGTGCGTCTTGGCCAGGGTCATGATGGGGTCCATGTCGGCCACGTTGCCGAAGATGTGCACCACGATGATGGCCTTGGTGCGCGGCGTGATTTTCGCGGCGATGGTCTTGGCCGACAGGCAATAGCTGTGCGGATCGATGTCGGCGAAGACCGGCACGGCGTTGAACACCAGGGCGGCCACCGCCGAGGCGCTCATGGTATAGGGCGAGACGATGACCTCGTCGCCCGGCCCGATTCCGGCGGCGCCCGCCGCGGCGTAAAGGCCGCTGGTGGCGGAATTGACGCTGATGGCGTGGGCCGCCTTGAAGGCGGTGGCCCATTCGTGCTCGAAGGCCTTGACCTCCGGCCCGCCGAAGAAGTCGTTGTGCCAGGTGCCGAGAAAGCGCGACAGGATGCCGCTTTCCATCACCTTGGCCACGGCGGCGCGGTCGTCTTCGCCGATGACCGAATAGGCGGGGAACAGCTTGGTGCGGACGGGATCGCCGCCCAGAAGGGCCAGGGTGCTCATCAATGGGTCTCCGGCAGACAGGCGAGGGTGGCGCACAGCTCCTGGACCGCCAGGGCGCTGTGCCCGGTGCTGCGCAAGGGGGCGCCGTCGTTGAGGTGGCGGGCGATGTTGTCGACGGCGTCGAGCATGGCATAGCCCAGGCCGCTGTCCTTGGTGACGCCCTCGGCCAGGGTGCGGTAGCCGGCGAAGCGCGGGCTGTCGGTCACCGGGCGCCGCGTGATCTTGAAGGCGGAATCGGTCAGGCTGATCCGGCCGCCGGCAAACATCAGCTCGGCCTCGAACACCGAGAAGGCGTGCATGTCGGCCCCCAGCAGATGAATGGGGGCGCCCGCAGCGGTCTTCACCACCACGTCGCGGGTGGGGTCGTCGGCGCGGCCGTCGGCCACGGTGCCCAGCGCGCAGACCGGCGCCAGCTCGCCCAGCAGGAAGGACAGCAGATCGAGGAAATGGCTGCCGTTGTTCAGCAGGCCCTTGGTGTACCACGCCGAGGCCTTCTGGAAGGCGCCCCACTGGCCCCGGGCGATCTCGGCCTGCAGATGGACGAGGCCGCCGGCCCAGCGGCGGAGATAATTGACGCAGAGCGGCTTGCCCGCCCGCTCATAGGCCTCGACGATGGCGCGCGAGCGGCCAAGGTCGTCGGTCAGCGGCTTTTCCGCGAAGACCAGCCGGGCGGGGGAGGCCAGCAGCGCCTCCAGGGTCTCGGCGTGATGGGCGGTGGGGACGCAGACGCTGGCCACGTCATAGGCGAGGTCCACCTCGGCCAAAGTGGCGAAGCCGGCGGGGATGTCCCAGGCCGTCATGAAGGCAGCGCGCCGCTCAGCGTCGGGTTCGACGCAGGCGACGGCCTTGAAGCCGGGATGGCGGGCATAGGCCTTGGCGTGGGTCAGGATCTGGTCCGACTTGGGCTCGGCCTCGTCATAGCCGCCGGCGATGGCGCCGCAGCCGATGATCAGCGCCCGCAGCGGCTCAGACCCAGCGGTGGGCGACATGGTCGTTGATCTTGCGCAGCTCGGGCCGCGCCTGGAGAAGGGCCAGAATGTCGCCGAGGGCAAAGCCGGGACCCTGGGGCAGCAGCGCCGCGAAGACCTGATCGATCAGCTGGTAATCCTGGGGGGTGTCCAGGGTCAGCCGCAGCTCCGGGTCGCGCAGTTCGGGGGGGGCCGCCACGTTCTTCAGGGAGTAAAGCTCCGGGTGGCGGTAGATATAGAGACTGACATGCTCGTGATCGGTGGGATCGTCGGTGCGGCGCGCCACGTCGTCCAGGATGGCGGTGGCGAACACCTGGGTATCCATGCCGATGGGGAAGCTGCGCTCTTGCACGTTGGACAGATAGTCCACCCCGGCGGCCCGGTAGGCCTGGACGCAGGTTTCGACGATGGCGGGGTCGATCAGGGGGCAATCACCGGTCAGCTCGACGATGACATCGGCCTCGAAGGCGTGGGCGGCGTCCAGCACCCGCTTCAAGACGTCGTCCTCGGACCCGCGCCAGCAGCCGATGCCCAGTTCGGCCGCCAGGGCCTCGATGGGGTCGTCGGTGGCGTTGACGGTGGTGGCGACCACGATGCCGTCCAGCGAGGGCACCATCTTCAGGCGCTCGACCATGCGGGCCAGCATGGGCCTGCCCTGGGCCGGCAGCAGCACCTTGCCCGGCAGGCGCGACGAGGTCATGCGCGCCTCGATGGTGGCGATGATCTTCATTTCCTGGGCGTCTCTCCTTGCGGATGGGCGAAAGGGTAGGGCGCCGCCGTTAAGATCGGCTTAAGCCGGATTTCCATTGTCATTCCGAGCGGCAGCGAGGAATCTCCGTCTGGCATGCTGGCTCAAGGTCTGAACGATCATGCCAGGACGAGATCCCTCCTCCCGATGGTTGTCGGGATGACACCCGAGAGCCTTTTTTCATGACCCCCGACGAGATCCTTTCCCGCGTGCTCTACAAGGACCAGGACGTCATCGTCCTGGACAAGCCCGCCGGGCTGGCGGTGCATGCCGGTCCCAATTCGCCCGACCACCTGGAGCTTTACCTGGGGGCGCTGGCCTTCGGTTGGGCCGAAATGCCCAAGCTGGCCCATCGCCTGGACCGCGATACCTCGGGCTGCCTGATCCTCGGGCGTCATGCCAAGGCCATCAAGCGTCTGGGCAAGATGTTCGAGCACCGGCGGGTGGAGAAAGTATACTGGTCGGTCAGTCATGGATCACCCGCCGCCGACAGCGGCACCGTGGACGCGCCGCTGCTCAAGGTCTCGGCCCGGGGGCAGGGCTGGCGGATCAAGGTGGACCCGGCGGGGCAGCCTTCTATTACCGACTGGTCGGTATTGGGGCGGAGCGATGGCCTCTCCTGGATCGAATGGCGGCCGCGCACCGGGCGCACCCACCAGATCCGCATCCATGCCCAGTATCTCGGTTGCCCGCTGCTGGGCGACGCCTATTACGGCCCCGACCCGGAGCCCAAGGTCAGGCTGCACCTGCTGGCCCGCGCGGTGGCCTTTCCCGCCCTGGCGCCGTCCAAGGACCCGGTGCGGGTCACGGCGCCGCCGCCCGAGCACATGGTCGAGGCGTTGCGCCGATGTGGGTGGTCTCCCGCGTCCTGAGTGGCCGTCATCCGTATCCTCCCCCATATGGTGTAAGACCCTCCGTCTATGTTAGCCTTGGACAAAGGGTGTGGTCTGGCCAAGACCCAAGGGAGGTGGCGATGTCGATCAAGGGCTTCGTTTCGGCCTGTCTGGCGGCGGTTGCCGCTGTTCTGGCTCTCACGGCCGTCGTGCTGTTGGCCAGTAATTGGGGCGAGTACCGCGCCGCGCGCGATGCCGGCCAACTGGTCGATCTGCTCGGCGTATCGACCCGGATTTCCGAGGCCCTGGCCCCCGAACGGGGCGCCACCAGCGTCGCCCTGGACGGAGACCCCGCCGCCCGCAAGACCATGGCCGAGGTGCGCGCCACCCTGGACGAAGCCCTGAACGCCACCGAGAAGCTGGCCCTGGCCACGCCGCTGGCCGAGGCCCGGGACGTGGCCGAGGGGGTGGCGAAGATCCGTACCGCCATCACCGACTGGCGGAGCCGGAGCGATGGCGTGATCGGTTCCGACCCCCAGAAGATCGCCCCCTTCCGCAAGGACTTCGTCGCCGGCATGTATGACGTGCTGAAGGTGGCCGGCGGCATGACCGGACGGCTGGAGCGGCGCCTGTTCGCCATCGACGCCCAGGTGGCGACGCCGGCTTCCCTGGCCGAGACCGCCTGGCAATTGCGCGACCATGGCGGGCGCCTCGCCACCATGCATCTGTCGGTAATCCAGGGCGGCAAGCCCTTCACCGCCGAGCAGATCCACCAGATCGACCTGGCCGATGGGCGGGTTCAGCAATTGTGGGACATCCTGAACTCGGCCGCCGGTTCTCCCGACAGTTCCGCCGGTCTGCGCGACGGGTTGGCCAAGGTCAATTCGGCCTACATGGGGCCGTTCCAGCCGCTGCGCGCCCGGGTGACCAAGGCCGGTATGGCCGACGGCAAGTACGACCTCGACCCCGCCGAGTGGCGGCGCCAGAGCGCGCCCATGCTTCAGGCCATCATGCTCATGCGCGACGCCGCCATCGGCGAGGCCCGCCGGGTCGCCGACGAAAAGCGCGACAATGCCCTGCGCAATCTCCTGCTCATGGGCGGCCTGATGCTGGCGGCGGCGGGCGTGCTGGCCTTCGTGGTGGTGGGCATCGGCCGCCGCGTGGTGGCGCCGCTGGCCGAACTGACCCGGGTGATCGGCGACTTCGCCGGCGGCTCGCGCGATTTTTCCGTTCCCCATGCCGGGCGCACCGACGAGATCGGGGCCATGGCCACCGCCATCCAGGTCCTGCGCGACAATGCCCGCGAGGCGGACAGCCGCGCCGCGCGGGAGGAAGAGGCGGCGCGCCTGCGCGACCAGCATCGCCAGCGGGTGGAAGCCGTCACCACGACTTTCGTGGATTCCATCGATTCCGTGGTCGGGGGCGTGGCCACGGCCGTCAACGGCCTGCGGGCCTCGACGGAGACCCTGTCGCAGACCGCCACCACCACCACCGAGCAATCCACCGTGGTGGCCAGCGCCGCCGAGGAGGCCAGCACCAATGTCCAGACGGTGGCCGCCGCCGCCGAGGAACTGTCCCACAGCATCCAGGAGATCTCCCGCCGGGTGGCGGAAACCGCCACCGCCACCGACGGCGCGGTGCGCGAGGCCGAGGCCACCAACGCCACCGTTCGCGGCCTGGCCGAGGCGGCAAGGCGCATCGGCGACGTGGTCAACATGATCACCGACATCGCCAGTCAGACCAATCTGCTGGCGCTCAACGCCACCATCGAGGCGGCGCGGGCCGGCGATGCGGGCAAGGGCTTCGCCGTGGTGGCGGGCGAGGTCAAGAATCTGGCCAACCAGACGGCGCGGGCCACCGACGACATCCAGGCCCAGGTGGGCGCCATCCAGGCGGAGACCGAGCGGGCGGTGGCGGCCATCGGCGGCATCGCCACCACCATCGCCACCGTCAACGATTACACCATGGGCATCGCCTCGGCGGTGGAGGAGCAGGGCGCCGCCACCCAGGAGATCGCCCGCAACGTCCAGCAGGCCGCCGCCGGCACCAGCGAGGTCTCCCAATCCATCGGCAAGGTGCTCGACGCCGCCCGCCAGACCGGCGTCGCCGCCCAGCAATTGTCGGGGCTGGCCGACGGCCTGTCGGGGGAATCGGACCGGCTGCGCGGCAATGTGGGCGGCTTCATCGCCGAAGTTCGGGCGAGCTGAGCCGCAAAAGGGGCTCCGTTCGGCTCGTGGAGGCTCTATACTGCCGCCATGAGCCGTCCACTGCCCTTCGACTTCATGGAACGCCCGCCCCTGCCCGAGGGGGATGTGGAGTTCAAGATCGTCTCCGACTATCAGCCGGCCGGCGACCAGCCCCAGGCCATCGCCGAACTGTCGGCCGGGGTGGACGCGGACGAGCGCGACCAGGTGCTGCTGGGCGTCACCGGCTCGGGCAAGACCTTCACCATGGCCCATGTCATCGCCAGGACCAGGCGTCCGGCCCTGGTCCTGGCCCCCAACAAGACCCTGGCCGCCCAGCTTTACGCCGAGATGAAGGGCTTCTTCCCCGATAACGCGGTGGAGTATTTCGTCTCCTACTACGACTACTACCAGCCCGAAGCCTATATCCCGCGCACCGATACCTATATCGAGAAGGATTCGGCGGTGAACGAGCAGATCGACCGCATGCGCCATGCGGCGACGCGGGCCTTGCTCGAACGGCGCGACGTGATCCTGGTGGCCTCGGTGTCGTGCATCTACGGCATCGGCTCGGTGGAATCCTATGCCCGCATGACCGTCGCCTTGAAGGTGGGCGAAAGCATCGACCGCTCGGACCTCCTGAAGCGTCTGGTGGAACTGCAATACACCAGGAACGACGCCGCCTTCGAGCGCGGCACCTTCCGCGTCAGGGGCGACGCGGTGGAGATCTTTCCCGTCCACTACGAGGACCGCGCCTGGCGCCTGTCGCTGTTCGGCGACGAGATCGAGGCCATCAACGAGTTCGACCCGCTGACCGGCGAGAAGACCTGTTCGCTGTCCGAGGTGACCGTCTACCCGTCCAGCCACTACGTCACGCCGCGCCCCACCATCACCCAGGCCATCAAGGGCATCAAGGCGGAGCTGAAGGAGACGCTGGAGCGCTTCCACGCCGAGGGCAAGCTGCTGGAGGCCCAGCGCCTGGAACAGCGCACCAATTTCGATCTGGAAATGCTGGAGACCACCGGTCACTGCAAGTCCATCGAGAACTATTCCCGCTATCTCACCGGCCGGCGCCCCGGCGACCCGCCGCCCACCCTGTTCGAGTACCTGCCCGAAGATGCCCTGCTGATCGTCGATGAAAGCCATGTCACCGTGCCGCAGATCGGCGGCATGTACCGCGGCGACTTCAACCGCAAGAGCGTGCTGGCCGAGTTCGGCTTCCGCCTGCCGTCGTGCATCGACAACCGGCCGCTGAAGTTCGAGGAATGGGAGCTGATGCGGCCCCAGACGGTCTATGTCTCGGCCACCCCCGGCCCGTGGGAGATGGAGCGCACCGGCGGCGTGTTCACCGAACAGGTGATCCGCCCCACCGGCCTGATCGACCCGGTCTGCATCGTCCGGCCCGTGGAGCATCAGGTGGACGACCTGCTGGGCGAGGTGCGGCAGATGGCGCGGCTGGGTAACCGCACCCTGGTCACCACGCTGACCAAGCGCATGGCCGAGGACCTGACCGAGTACATGCACGACAACGGCGTGCGGGTGCGCTACCTGCATTCCGACATCGACACCCTGGAGCGCATCGAGATCATCCGCGACCTGCGCCTCGGCGCCTTCGACGTGCTGATCGGCATCAACCTGCTGCGCGAAGGCCTGGATATTCCCGAATGCGCCCTGGTGGCCATCCTCGACGCCGACAAGGAAGGATTCCTGCGCTCCAAGACCTCGCTGATCCAGACCATCGGCCGCGCCGCGCGCAATATCGACGGACGGGTCATCCTGTACGCCGACAAGATGACCGCCTCCCTGGACTACGCCCTGGCCGAGACCAACCGGCGGCGCGAGAAGCAGCAGGCCTACAACGCCCTTCACGGCATCACCCCGGAAGGCATCCGCAAGGCGGTCTCCGACGTCATGGACAGCGTCTACGAGGCCGATTACGTCACGGTGGGCACCGGCGATTCCGGGCTGGCCCACGGGGTCGGGCACAATCTGGCCTCGGTCAAGGCCGATATCGAAAAGCGCATGAAGGCCGCCGCCGCCGATCTGGAGTTCGAGGAGGCGGCAAGGCTGCGCGACGAATTGCGCCGCCTGGAGGCGCTGGACCTGGGCATCGAGGTCAATCTGGGGACCAAGGGGCGGCCGCGCTCCACCGGCAAGCCCAGGGGGCGTCGGCGCGGTTGATTCGGTAACTACCCATCGGTCATGGGGACGAGCGCTTTCTACTCTGTTAGAGTAATGCCCAAGGATGGGGCCGGGGCTCGCGCCGGCCGGGAAGGAGCATGGGAAAGCTCATGGAGCGCATAGGCAAATACGTCATTCACACGGCGGTGGTCACCACGGGCTACAGCCGGGTGTTTCTGTGCCACGATCCGGACCTGCAGGTTCCGGTGGCGGCCAAGCTGTTCGACCCCAAGCCGGGCGACGACAGCCTGCTCAGTCCCGCGCAGCAGCTGAGCCGCTTCCTCACCGAGGTGCGCACCCTGGCGTCCTTCGACCACCCCTATATCGTCGGGGTCAAGACGCTGGAGCATCTGGCCGACGGGCGGCCCTATTTCGTCATGCCCTACATGGCGGCCCATCTTCCCTATGAGATCGGCAAGGACTTTCCCACCGCCGAGGCCGCCGCCGCCGCGTCCGAGCGCGACCGGCCGCGCCGCATGAACGGCAGCCGGGCCATGCTGGTGATGAAGCAATTGTCCTCGGCCGTCCTGGCGCTGCACAAGCGGGGGCTGGTCCACCGCTTCCTCAAGCCGTCCAACGTGCTGCTGTCGGCCACCCAGAACGGCGCCGTGAAGCTGTGCGATTTCTCGCTGATCAAGCTGGCGGAGAAGAACCTGCCCCTGCCCGGCTTCTGGATGGGCGACGCCGCCTACACCGCGCCGGAGCAGATGGAGAACGCCACCGCCGTGGATTCCCGGGCCGACGTCTATTCCCTGGGCGTGCTGGCCTATCGCCTGCTGATCGGCGGCCTGCCCGACCTGTCGGTGCCGGCGGTGCTGCCCGGCGGCTTTCCCGAGCAATTGGCGGCCCTGGTCGCCGCCTGTACCGATCCCGACCCGTCCCGGCGTCCGCCCCATGCCGGCGACGTGCTGGGCGCCCTGGACCGTGTGCCGGCCCCGTCGCGCCCCGCCGCCGCCAAGCCGACCGTCCAGGTGGTGGCCAGCAAGCCCCGTCCCCAGACTCCCGCGGCGGAGACATCCGGGGCGGAGGCCCCCGCCGCCCAGCCCGTGGCTGCCAAGTCCCGATGACCCGGGACGGCGTATCGCCCCTTCTGCCCCGGGCCGCGCTGGTCACCGGCGGCGGGCGGCGGATCGGTCGCGCCATCGCCCTCGATCTGGCCCGGCAGGGCTTTGCCGTGGCGGTTCATTGCCATCATTCGGCGGCGGACGCCCAGGCGGTCCGCGACGAGATCACCGGTCATGGCGGCCGCGCCGTGGTGGTGTCGGCGGACCTGGGCCGCGAGGATCAGGTGACCTCCCTGGTCGCATCGGCCCAATCGGCGCTGGGGCCCCTGGGCCTGCTGGTCAATAACGCTTCGGTGTTCGAGAAGGACGACGCCCTGGGGGCTGATCGCGCCAGTTGGGACCTGCACATGGAGGTCAACCTGCGCGCCCCCTTCGTGCTGACACAAGGCTTCGCCCGCGCCTTGCCCCCGGATGCCGAGGGATTGGTGGTCAATCTGCTGGATCAGCGGGTGTGGAGCCTGACGCCCCATTTCACCAGCTATACCCTGTCCAAGGCCGCCCTGTGGGCCGCCACCCAGACCCTGGCCCTGGCCCTGGCGCCCCGCATCCGGGTGGTGGGCATCGGTCCCGGCCCTGCCCTGCCCAGTTCGCGCCAGACCGAGGCCCAGTTCGCCGCCCAGGTGGCGGACCTGCCCCTGGCCCGGGGCACCTCGCCTGAAGAGGTGTGCCGGACCCTGCGCTTCTTGTTGGCAACCCCCTCCATCACCGGTCAAATGATCGCATTGGATGGGGGGCAGCACCTGGGCTGGGCGGTGGGTGGTACTACCCCTGATGAGTGATTGGCCCTATCTGTTGCACTGCGGCAGTCTGAACTTTTGAACCGCTTCCGCAACGGTCCAGGCTGCGCCTGGGACTCTGCCCCAAGGGGTGGAAGTGTTAAGTTGTTCACAGGCTTTTTTGCGGCGCAGCATCTGGCAGGAAGCCGCCATTCTGTCCAGGGGAAAAAGCAGATATTTGCCAATTGTTTACACTTGACTTGACTAACTCATTGAAAAATAACGAGACAGCGACCGTGCTCACAAAATGGGCAAAGTGCTCGGACCCCAGGAGACTCAAGGGGACTGCCCTTGCTCCGTGAACTTGCCAACAGACTTATCCACAGCTTTCGTGGATATCCCGGGATGCAAGGGAAATTCTGCTGCCCCTGCGAAGTAGATAGGGTAAACCGGTGCCCTGACATCGCGGGAGGCGCGCCTTGACCGAAGCGGACAGTTCCGCCACGCCGCTGGCCCGGGGGGTGGAGGTTATCGCCCAAGTGGTGGCGACCCTGCCGCTCAGCCCCGGCGTCTACCGCATGCTGAGCGGCAAGGGCGACGTGCTCTATGTGGGCAAGGCCAAGAGCCTGAAGAAGCGGGTGGTGGCCTATACCAGGCCCGACCGCATGCCGCTGCGCATCCAGCGCATGATCGCCGAGACCGCCTCCATGGAGGTGGTGACCACCCGCACCGAGGTCGAGGCGCTGCTGCTGGAAAGCAACCTGATCAAGAGCCTGGGGCCGCGTTACAACATCCTCCTCAAGGATGACAAGACCTTCCCCCACATCCTGATCACCGCCGACCATGACTGGCCGCAGGTGCTGAAACATCGCGGCGCCCGCAACCGCAAGGGCGAGTATTTCGGCCCCTTCGCCTCGGCAGGGGCGGTGAACCAGACCCTGGCGGCGCTGCAGCGGGCCTTCCTGCTGCGCTCATGCTCGGATTCGGTGTTCGCCTCGCGGACCCGGCCCTGCCTGCTGTTCCAGATCAAGCGCTGCTCGGCGCCTTGCGTCGAGCGCATCGACCGCGACGAGTATCTGGCGCTGGTGGAGGAGGCGAGGGCCTTTCTCTCGGGCCAGAGCCGCCGCGTCCAGCACGACCTCACCGCCCGCATGGAAAGCGCGGCCGAGGCCATGGAATACGAGGCGGCGGCGGTGTTCCGCGACCGTATCCGGGCGCTGACCCGTATCCAGGCCCATCAGGACATCAACCCTGCCGAGGTGGAGGAGGCCGACGTGGTCGCCCTGCATCAGGCCGGCGACGGGGTGTGCATCCAGGTGTTTTTTTTCCGCTCGGGCTGCAATTACGGCAACCGCGCCTATTTCCCGGTCCACGCTCAGGGCGAGGAGGCGCCGCAGATCATGGCGGCCTTCCTGGGGCAGTTCTATGCCGACAAGACGCCGCCGCGCGAGATCCTGCTGTCGCTGGAGCCCGACGAGGTCGCCATCGTCGCCCAGGCCCTGTCGGAAAAGGCCGGGCGCAAGGTGACCCTGTCCGTCCCTAAGCGCGGCGACCGCAAGCGGCTGGTGGAGCATGCGCACGACAATGCCCGCGACGCGCTGGGCCGCCGCATGGCGGAAAGCGGGGCGCAGCGCAAATTGCTGGAAGGGGTGGCCGAACTGTTCGGGATGGAGTCGGCGCCCGAGCGCATCGAGGTCTACGACAACTCCCACATCCAGGGCTCGGACGCGGTGGGGGCGATGATCGTCGCCGGTCCCGACGGGCTGATGAAATCGGCTTACCGGAAGTTCAACATCCGCTCGACCGATCTCACCCCCGGCGACGATTTCGGCATGATGCGCGAGGTTCTGACCCGGCGCTTCGCCCGCGCCCAGAAGGAGGATCCCGACCGCGACCGGGGGCTGTGGCCCGACCTGGCGCTGATCGACGGCGGACGGGGGCAGCTCAACGCCGCCCTGGGCGTGCTGGCCGAACTGGGCATCGACGACGTCATGCTGGTGGGCATCGCCAAGGGCCCCGACCGCAATGCCGGGCGCGAGCGCTTTTTCCTGGCGGGCAAGGAGCCCATCAGCCTGGAATCCCGCCACCCGGTGCTGTACTTCCTGCAGCGTCTCAGGGACGAGGCCCACCGCTTCGCCATCGGCACCCACCGGGCCCGGCGGTCCAAGGGATTGGTTCAATCCACCCTGGACGCTCTGCCCGGGATCGGGCCAAAGCGCAAGAAGGCCCTGCTGCACCATTTCGGCTCGGCCCGCGCCGTGGCCGAGGCCGGTCTGCCCGATCTGGAAAGCGTCGAGGGAATCAGCCACGCCATGGCCAAAAAGATTCATGACTACTTCCATCCCGAGGGTTAGTATCCCGGCGTTATGCTGACCAGCCTTCCCAACCTGCTGACACTGTCGCGGATCGTCGTGATTCCGTTGGTGGTCGGCCTGTTCTACGTGGACGGCGACGCCGCCCGCTGGGCCGCCTGCGCCCTGTTCGTGGCCGCCGCCGTCACCGACTGGTTCGACGGCTATCTGGCGCGGTCGTGGAACCAGGTGTCCAAGTTCGGGCGCTTCCTCGACCCCATCGCCGACAAGCTGCTGGTGGCTTCGGTGCTGTTCATGCTGGCCGCCTTCGACCGGCTCAGCACGGTGTCCTTCCTGCCTGCCCTGGTCATCGTGCTGCGCGAGATCCTGGTCTCGGGCCTGCGCGAATTCCTGGCCGAGGTGCGGGTGGGCATGCCGGTGTCCCGGCTGGCCAAGTGGAAGACCGCCATTCAGATGACCGCCATTCCGGTGCTGCTGGTGGGCGACGCCGCCACCTTCATGCCCACCCGGCTGGTGGGCGAGGTCGGCCTATGGGCTGCCGCCATCCTGACCATCATTACCGGCTGGGACTACCTGCGCTCGGGCATGAGCCATATGGGGGAATCGGCGGAATGAAGGTGTTCGGCATCGCCGGGCGCTCCGGCATGGGCAAGACCTCGCTGATCATCCGCCTGATTCCCTGGTTTCGCGCCCAAGGCATCACCATCTCCACCGTCAAGCAGGCGCACGAGGCCTTCGACGTGGACAAGAAGGGCAAGGATTCCTACGAGCATCGCGAGGCCGGGGCTTCCGAGGTGATGATCGCCTCGGCGCGGCGCTGGGCCCTGATGCACGAGTATCGCGATGAGCCGGAATATTCCATGGATCAGTTGCTGGCCCGCATGAGCGCGGTGGATCTGGTGCTGGTGGAAGGCTTTCGCCAGTGGCCCCATCCCCGCCTGGAAGTCTGGCGCGACGAGGTGGGCAAGCCCCCCCTCTGGCCCGAGGACGACCGCATGCTGGCTTTGGTCAGCGATTATCCCGCGCCGGCCTGCCCGCTGCCCCAGCTCAACGTCGACGATACCGAGGCCATCGGCCGTCTGATCGCCGAAAGGGTTGGGCTGGTCGTAGAAAGGGTTGGGCTGTGAGCGACCGTTTCGCCGTCTCCGCGGACATGATGACGGTTGCCGAGGCCCTGGCCCGGCTGGAAGAGCGCCTTGCCCCCGCCGTCGGTGTCGAGGATATCCGTCTGCACGACGGCCTGGGCCGCATCCTGGCCGACGACGTGGTCTCGGCGGTCAATGTGCCGCCCCACGACAATTCGGCGGTGGATGGCTGGGCCTTTCGCCGCGCCGACCTGCCCGCCGACGGCATCCTGCCGGTGGTGGGGCGCGTCGCCGCCGGCCATCCCCTGGACGGGCCGCTGCCTGCGGGCGGCGCGGTGCGCATCTTTACCGGCGCGCCCATGCCGGACGGGGCCGACACGGTGGCCATGCAGGAGGACTGTAAGGACCTGGACGGCCGGGTGGCGCTGCCCGTCAGGCTGGCGGAGGGCGACAATGCCCGGCAGGCCGGCGAGGACATCTCGAAGGGCTCGGTGGTGCTGCGCGCCGGCACCCGGCTGCGGCCGCAGGAACTGGGCGTGGCGGCGGCCACCGGCCGGTCGTCCCTCAAGGTTTACCGGCCGCTGCGGGCCGCCGTGTTCTCTACCGGCGACGAAATCCGCGATCCCGGCGCCGACCTGCCGCCCGGCTGCATCTACGACACCAACCGCTTTACCGCCACGGGCCTGCTGCGCGCCCTGGGGGCCGAGGTCACCGATCTCGGCATCCTTCCCGACCGCTTCGAGACCATCCGGGATGCCCTGGCCGAAGCGGCTGTGTCGCACCAGCTGATCCTGACCTCGGGCGGGGTGTCGGTGGGCGACGAGGACCATGTGAAGCCCGCCGTGCTGGCCCAGGGTTCGCTGGATTTCTGGCGTCTGGCCATCAAGCCCGGCCGCCCCGTGGCCCTGGGGGAGGTGGCGGGAACGCCCTTCGTCGGCCTGCCGGGCAATCCGGTGGCGGTGATGGTCACCTTCATGCTGATCGCCCGGCCCATGGTGCTGCGCCTGATGGGGGCCGCCCAGACCGCCTTGCCCCGCTACCCGGTGGAGGCCGGCTTCGCCTTCAAGCACAAGCCGGGGCGCCGCGAATATCTGCGCGCCCGCCTCGCCCACATGGACGGCCGGCTGGTGGCGGCCAAGTTCCCCTCCGACGGCTCGGGCGTGCTGACCTCCATGACCTGGTCGGACGGGCTGGTGGACATCCCCGAGGACCGGGGCGACATCGCGCCCGGCGAGATGGTGGACTTCCTCTCCTATGCGGACATGATGCGATGAAGGTGCTGTACTTCGCCTGGCTGAAGGCCAAGACCGGAGTGGGGGAGGAGGACGTCGCCCCGCCCGCCGAGGTGGCCACCGTCGGGCAATTGGTGGCGTTCCTCAAGACCCGCTCGCCCGGCCACGCCGCCGCCTTCGAGGTGATGAGCACGGTCCGCGTCGCCGTGAACCAGGATTACGGCAACCTGGACACTCCGGTGAAGGCCGGCGACGAGGTGGCGTTCTTCCCGCCCGTCACAGGA
Organism: Paramagnetospirillum magneticum AMB-1; assembly: GCF_000009985.1. Lineage (GTDB taxonomy): Bacteria > Pseudomonadota > Alphaproteobacteria > Rhodospirillales > Magnetospirillaceae > Phaeospirillum > Phaeospirillum magneticum. The sequence continues at coordinate 4,193,280 of NC_007626.1, read as the reverse complement.
GGCTGACATGGCCGTTCGGGTGCAGCGCGAGGATTTCGATCCCGGCGCCGAGCTGGAGCGTTTTTCATCGGGCAAGACCAGCGTGGGCGGCATCTGCCTGTTCGTCGGGCTGGTGCGCGATTATGCCGGCCATGATCCGGCCAGCGGCGCCGCCGTCAACGCCATGACCCTGGAACATTATCCCGGCATGACCGAGCGCCAGTTGGAGGCCATCGAAGCCGAGGCCCGCCAGCGCTGGCCCCTGGATGATACCCTGGTCATTCATCGCTTCGGCCGGCTGGAGCCGGGCGAGCGCATCGTGCTGGTGGCGGCGTCGTCGGCCCACCGCGATGCCGCCTTCGAGGCCTGCCGTTTCCTCATGGACTGGCTGAAGACCAAGGCGCCGTTCTGGAAGGTGGAACATACCCCGGAGGGTGATGCCTGGGTCGAGGCCAAGCAATCCGACGACGCGGCGGCGTCGCGCTGGGACAAGGGGACTCCCTGATTTCCCAGGGGCAAAAGGCTGCGCCATCGGAGCGGTCGGGTCAAGCTCAATCGTCTTTTACCTTTTGTTAACCTCTTGACTTGTGGTAGGCTTGGGGCCTGTTATCCGCGGGTTTCGCCATGTCCGACCTGATCCGTCAATCCGTCTCCTGGCCTTCGGTCTACGGTGCCCGCAGCTATTCGCGCGTCACCCAGCTGGCGCCCGCGTCGGCCGCCGACAGTTCGGAGAAAACGGAAAGCGACGAACGCCCGGCCAAGACCCGGTCGGAGGATGCCAAGGTCGAGCCCTCGACCCGGCGCGGCTCGCTGCTGGACCTCACCGCCTGAGATCATCCGGGGGGGATCGACGAAAAAGTCCCGGCGGGGCGACCTGCCGGGACTTCGTCGTGATGGGCCATGGCACAAAGGATCAGGCGACGGCCCGCGTCTCGCGCAGGTGCAGCCCCAGCGCCCGGTCGTCATTGCCGATATGTCCGCGCAGCCAGGTGGAGACGTATTCGAACATCTCGGCCGGCGCCTCGGCGCGGTTGGTCTCCAGGCCGGTCTTCATGCCGGCGAGGCGGTCCAGGAAGGCCTGGTGATTGCGGCGATGGTCCTCGGCCGCCGGATAGCGGGTCTTGTCCATCAGGGCCTCTTCCTCGGTGAAGTGATCCTGGATGCTGCGGTTCAGTTCGGCCAGCATGGCGGCGGCGGCGCGGCTGCCGTCGCCGCTCATCATCTGGCGGTAGAACTCGTTGACCTGGTCGTACATGGCCTGGTGATGCCGGTCGACCGAGGCCACGCCGGTATTCAGGGCGCCGTCCCAGACCAGAAGCTTCATGTCCTTCTTGTCGGCCCGCACCTGGGCGAGGAACTGGCCGACCTCGTGACGGAGGAATTCCGCCTGACGCGACAGATCGGCGGAGGAATCCTTGATCTGCTCGGCCGCCGCGCCAGTTTCGCGAGCCGCCTGTTCCACCGAGGTGATGTTACTGGACACCTCCTCGGTACCGGTGGCCGCCTGCTCCACATTGCGGGCGATCTCGGTGGTGGCGCCGCTCTGCTGTTCGACGGCGGCGGCGACGGCGGAGCTGATCTCGCCCATTTCGCCGATGACCGAGGAAATGGCGTCGATGGCGTGGACTGCGGCGTTGGTTCCGTCCTGGACGGCCTGAATCTGGCCGGCGATTTCGCTGGTGGCCCGCGCCGTCTGGTTGGCGAGGTGCTTGACCTCGTTGGCGACCACGGCGAAGCCCTTGCCAGCATCGCCCGCCCGGGCGGCCTCGATGGTGGCGTTGAGCGCCAGCAGGTTGGTCTGGGCGGCGATGTCATTGATCAGATTGACGATCTCGCCGATCTTGCTGACGCTTTCCGACAGGGCGCGGACTTGGCTGGTGGTGGTGTTCACCTCCTGGCCGGCATGGGCGGACACCGCCTGGGACCGCTCCACCTGATGGGCGATCTCCCGGATGGAGGCGGCCAGTTCCTCGGTGGCCGAGGCGACAGTTTGGACATTGGCCGAGGCCTGATGGGCCGAGGTGGCTACCGTGGTCGCCTGGGCGCTGGTTTCGGTGGCGGTTCCCGACATCTGGCTCGACGCAGCCTGCAACTCGGTGGCGGCTGAGGTCACCGTCTCGATCACCTTGCCGACGCTTTCCTCGAAGGTGTCGGCCATCTTGCGCATGGCCGTCATCCGGTCGGCCTCGGCGCGCTTTTTCTGCTCTTCCTGCTCGGCCTCCAACTGGTGCACCCGCATCAGCTGGTTCTTGAAGTGGCCCACGGACTTGGCCATGGCGCCGATCTCGTCGCCGCGATCGGCGTAAGGAACGTCGACGCTCAGATTGTTGCCGGAAAGCTCGTTCATCACGCCGGTCATGGCGTTGATCGGTCGGCTGATGCTGCGGGTGATGAGCCAGGCGACCAGGGCGCCGAGGATCAGCGCCGCCGCCAGGCCGGAGCGGGAGATCAGATCGGCGCGATCGTTGACCTGTTCGGCATTGGCCATGAAGGCCTCGGCCTTGTCCATGGCCCAGGCGATGACCTTCTCCAGGGTTTCGCTGATCTTGGCGACCTGCGCCGCCCCCTTGGTCTTGGTGATGGTGGCGGCGTCGTCCCGGCGTCCCTCGCGGAAGGCGGTGATCACCTCGTCGCGAATGGGCTTCCAATCGGCGAAGGCCTTGGCGGCGGCCTCCATGTCCGCCTTGTCGCCCAGGAATCGTTCGCGGGCCAGGGCGAACTTCTCGTAGACCTTCTTTTCCCGCGCATCCACGTCGGCCACGGCGCGGTCCAGTTCCTCCGGCGTTTTGGCCAGGGCCACGTCCTTCATGGACCGGTGCATGGCGACGATATGAGTGTTGGCCGCCTGCAGCGCATTGGTCACCGTGAAGGGGTGGCGATACAGCTTGTTGGTCTGCTCCGACAGCGCGTCGCCGGCGATGTCGGCATTGACCCCCAGGAAGGCGGTCAGCGACAGCACCAGGGCGAACCCGGCAAACAGCCGCGTCCCGATCTTCAGATTGGCGAACATGGCGGCTCTCCTTGGTCCCGGGCTGGCGTCGCCGATGCGGGGCAAAATGACGGGACGGTTATTATTCGTAAGCTCTAATGCAAAAGTCATGATTATTTTATGGGATGGCAGTGTCGGTGTCTCCCGAAAGTTAGCTGACCAAGATACATACCAATGGGTACCAATGTGATTCCGGGTATTCCATTTGTCTGTGCTGAAAGCAAAATCCCCACCCGACAAAAATCGGATGGGGATTTCAACGTCCGGCTGGATGTCTACTTTGCCTTTTTTGCTTTCCCCTTGGCGGGGGCGGCTGCCTTTGCCGCTTGCGCCGGCGGGGCCGGCTCGCCCGGCCACAGGCGGGCATCGGGTGCGACGGGGCAGTGGCGATCGACCTCGCGCAATTGGGCGCGGTAGAGGTCCTGATAATCGGCGCGGGCGATCAGTTCCAGGTCGTCGCGGTCCAGATCGGTGCCGATCTCGTCATAGATGTCGAGATTGGCGAGGTTGGGGCGCGGAACCCGGTCGGCGACGAAGTCCTCCCACATGGCGGCCAGCAGACCGTCCAGGTGCGAGACCAGCTTGTCCGTATCGAACAGGTCGCAGGTGGCGCGGTTGGCGGCCAAGCGATCGCGGATGGCCTGACGGGCACGCTTGTCGTTGCCCAGCTCCACTGCCTTTTCCACGTATTCGGCGAAGGTGGTGCAGACCATGTCGCCCAGCCCGGCGGCCACGGCCAGGCTGCCGCAGACCCGCGAGGCGAATCCGCGTCCGGCCACGGTCAGGACGGGAACCCCCATCCACAGCGCGTCCGAGGCGGTGGTGTGGGCGCCGCAGGGCGAGGTGTCGAGGAACAGGTCGGCCAGGGGATAGCGCGACAGGTGCTCGGCATTGATCAGCTTGGGCGCGAAGATGATGCGGTCGGGGGTGACGCCATGGCGGATGGCCTCCTGGCGCAGACGCTCGTTGATGCGTTCGCCGCCGTCCAATAGCCACAGCACGCCGTTGGGCACCCGGCTGAGGATGTCCATGAAGCGCTCCCACATGGGGGCGGTGATCTTCTGCACGCCGTTGAAGCCGCAGAACACCGTGGCGTTGGCCGGCAGGCCGGCGGCTTCGCGCGTCCAGTTGATGCTGGCCACCTGACGCTGGCGGTCATTGGGCTGATAGCAGGGCAGCCGCACCACCTTCTCCGAGTAATACATCTCGAAGTCCGGCGGGATGGTGAAGTCGTCGGCGATGACGTAGTCGTGGTAGGGCGTGCCCATGGAACCGGGATAGCCCAGCCAGTTGACGGCGATGGGGGCGGGGCGCATGGCCATGATGGCCGGGCGGGCCTCGCCGGTATAGCCGTTGAAGTCGATCAGGATGTCGATGCCGTCGGCAGCGATGCGCTTGGCCACATCCTCGTCGGACATCTCCAGGATATCCACCCAGTGATCCACGTCCTTCATCACCTGGGTCTGGATGCGGTCGCCGGTGCGGCGCGAGCAGGAATAGGCGAAGACCTCGAAGCGCGAGCGGTCGTGGAGCTTGTACATTTCCGCGGTGAGGTAGCCGTGGGCGTGCTCGCGGAAATAGGACGACAGATAGCCGATGCGGATGCGCCGCTTGGGGCGGGTCGCCAGGGCGGCGCGATGGCTGTCGCGGTCGAAGAACACCTTGGGGCGGCCGATCTTGGCCTTGTAGTACTTGTAGCCCCGGGCCAGGTGCAGCAACGGATCGTCGGTGTGGAACACCAGGCAATGGGGCGACATGGCGGCGAAGAGCTGGCGCCGGGTGGGGCCGGTGATGCCGCTCAGCACCGGCCATTTGCACTGCTTCTGGCGGATGGCGATCCAGTGCTGCATGGCGTCGGCAGGCTGGACCAGCTCGATGCACTGGCGCAGGGCGTCCTCGCCCGATTCCTCCAGCGAGGTGTGCTCGAGCACACGGCCGATCTGCTTCAAGGCCGAGACCTTGTAGTTCACCGATTCACCGGTGATGGCGGGCAATTGGTTGACCATGCCCAGCCACTGGGTCACCGCGTCCGAGGTGCGTCCCAGCCGCTCGTAGGTGCTGCCCAAATTGATGTGGGCCGGATAGAAGTCGGCCCGCTGGGCGATGGCGGCCTTGAACGCGGTGACGGCGCCGTCATGGTCCCCGAACTTGCCCAGCAATACGCCCATATTGTACTGGATGGCATAGGCCAGCGGATTGGCGCTGTTGTATTGCAGCCAAGTGCGGTACAGGCCCAGCGCATCGGCATCGGCCCCTTGCAGGGCGAGGCTGTCGGCCGCCGCGATGACGCGGGTCGCTTCGATCTTGCCGGACGCGATCTGATTCAGGACCTCCGCGAGGGCATCGCTCATCAACCGTTCTCCGTGTCGGGGTTGGTCCACAGCCGGCTGTCCGGCGAAAGGGGATAAAGGTGATTGCGCCCGGCCAGGCCGAGGCGCCAGCGGGCGAAGTACTCGTCCTCGGCGGTGAAATCCGAGGTGTCGGCCGGGTGCTCGATGCCCACGTCGAGATAGACGTCGAGATTGGCCAGGTCGGGACGCGGCAGGCGGCCAGCCTGGAAATCGGCCCACATCTCGGCGTAGAGATCCTCCAGCCGGCTGACCAGCAGGTTGGTGTCGAACATCACCGCGTTGGGCTTGGCGGCGCGCAACTGCTCGCGGTAGGCCAGGAGTCTGGGGCGGTCGTTGCCCAGCGCGATGGCCATCTCCACGTATTCTTCCGGCGTCGAGCAGACCAGTTCGGGCAGACCCGCCGAACGGGACAGCGATCCACCCACCCGCGAGGCGAAGCTGTGCCCCGACAGGGTCAGGATGGGAACGCTCATCCACAAGGCGTCCGAGGCGGTGGTGTGGGCGCCATAGGGGAAGGTATCGAGGAACAGGTCGGCCAGGGTCATGCGGGCCAGATGATCGGGGCTGGGCAGGCGCTTGCCGAAGATCACCCGCTCGCGCGCGATGCCGCCGCGCTCTGCGTGCTCCCACAGGCGGTTCTTGATCTCCTCGCCGCATTCCAGCAGCCACAGCACGCTTTCCGGAACGGAATGGAGGATGTGCATCCAGCGATCGAACATCAACGGCGAGATCTTCTGCTGGCTGTTGAAGCAGCAGAACACCATCTTGTCCTCGGGCAGGCCCACCTCGGCCCGCGATGGCGGCTCGGAGGCCACGGCGCGCCGACGGTCGTTCGCCTGATAGCAGGGCAGGCGCACTACCTTTTCCGAACAGTACATCTCGCGCCCCGGCGGAATGATCCATTCGTCGGCGATGATGTAGTGATGGTAGGCGGTGCCCATGGTGCCGGGATAGCCCAGCCAGTTGACGTTGATCGGGGCAGGACGCATGCCGAAGACTCGGGTCCGCGCCGCCTTCGTATGGCCGTTGAGATCTACCAGGATGTCGATGCCGTCGTCGCGAATGCGGTTTGCCGCCGTCTCGTCATTCATGCCGGTGATGTCGATCCAGTGATCGAAATCGGCGCGGATGCGCTGCTTCAAGGGGTCTTCGCCGGCCGGGCCGCAATAATAGGCGAAGATCTCCACCTTGGCGCGGTCGTGCAGACCGAACACTTCGGCGATCAGGTAGCCGACCGCATGCGCCTTCAGGTCCGAAGACACATAGCCGATGCGCAGCCGCGTCCGGTCGGCCCGATCCGCCGGTGTGACGTCGGGCAGGCGGGGAATGCGCCGGCCGAACATCTTGCAGCAATGCTCCCAGGCGGAGGCCAGGTGCAGCAGTGGGTCATCGGTATAGGCCGCCAGTGACAGGGGACTGAAATTGCGCATCTGCAACGGCGCGTCCATGCCCTCGAACGGCTCGATCACCGGCCAGTGGCACTGGACCATGCGCGATGCCAGCAGGTGCTCGGCATTCTCGCGCTGGGTGTTGTCCAATTCCAGACTTTGGCGCAGCACGTTCTCCGCCGCGACGATCTGGTGGCGGTCTTCCAGGACGCGGGCGATCTGCTTCAAGGCGGTGCATTTCATGCGGATGCCGTGGCCGGTGATGGCGCCCAGCCGGGTCACCAGTCCATTCCAGGTGTCCACGGCCGCATCCGGCTGGCCCAGCGCTTCCATCACACCGCCCAGGTTGATGTAGGCCGGGTAGAAATCGGGATTCAGTTCGATGGACTTTTCAAGCGAGACCCTTGCCTGTTCGGGCCGTCCCGCCGCCGAAAGGGTCACCGCCTGATTGAAATAGGCGGCATAGAGAAGGTGATGGTCGCGATTGAGCCCGATCCACAGCTGATAAAGCTGCAGGGCCAAATCCGTGTTGCCGCCCCGGTGAAGTGTCTCGGCTGTGCCGAACACGTCTTGAAGCGTCAGCCGCCCTTCGGTAAGGGCCTTCACCGCAGACAGAAAGACATCCTGGGTCATCGAGCGTTCCGTTTCCGGTTGTGCCGGGACCCGCTCGAAACGTCATTCCAAGCGGGGCGCCGCTCATAATGACCGGTCAATAGTTAACGGATTGATGCTTGCGACGTGCAGGCCGGAATGCTCCGTCGCGCCACGCGGCAAAGCCGCTCCCGCGCCGTTGACGGCGTGGGGACGCGAAAGAACGCCCACCATGAGCCGTCCCTTCAGGGACGGCTCATATCCGGGATCACGGATAGCTCATCGCGGTGGACCAGGCGCTGTTCTGCGCGGTGGTCATGCTGCCGTTCAGCGGGCCGAGGGCCGTGGCCTGGGCCGAGGTCATGGCCAGGATGTCGGTGGTCTCCAGACCGCTGAGTTGGGTGGTGGTCATGGCCGCCAATTGCGTCGTGCTCAGACCCGTGATCTGGGTCGTGATCAGCGCCGCGATGGAGGTCGAGGTCAGCGCCTCGAACTGGGTGGTGGAAAGCGCCCCGATATCGGTGCTCTCGATGGCTGCCAGCGCGGTGGTGGTCAGGTTAGCGAGCTGGCTGGTCACCAATCCGCTGATCTGGGTGGTGGTCAGGGCGGCGATGCTGGTGGTGGTCAGCGCGTTCACCGCCGTGGAGGTCAGCCCACCGATCTCAGTGGCGGTCAGTGTCCCGAGGGTCGCGGTGCTCAGGGCCGTGGCCTGGGCGGCACTGATGCCGCTTACCTGGGTGGTGGTGAGAGCCGCGATGTTCGTGGTCGAGATCTGGTTGAGCTGAGTGGTGGTCAGTCCGCCGATCTGGGTCGCGGTCAGGCCAGCCACCTGGGTGGTGGTGATGCTCGCCACCTGGGCGGTGATCAGCGCGTTGAGGTTGGTGGTCGACAGCGCCGAAATTTCGGTGGAGGTCAGGACCGCCAGATTGGCGGTGCTGATGGCCGCCACCTGGGTGGAGGTCAGGCCGCCGATCTGGGAGGTGGTCAGCGACGCGAGATCCGTGGTGGAGAACGCATTCACCTGGGTGGTGCTCAGCCCGCTGATCTGGGTCGCGGTCAGGCTCTGCGCCTGAGTGACCGTGAGGGCCGCCACATCAGTGGTTTCCAGGGCATTCAGCTGCGTGGTGCTGAGGCCGGACACCTGGGTGGTGGTCAGGCTGGACACCTGGGTGGTGGACAGCGCAGCCACATTGGTGGTGCTCAGGGCGTTCAACTGGGCGGTCGAGAGGGCATCCAGGTCGGTGGTCTCGATGGCGCCGAGTGCCGTCGTGCTGAGGCCGGCGACCTGAGTGGTGGTCAGGCTGGTCACCTGGGTGGAGGTCATACCCGCGATGTCCGTGGTGGACAGGGCGTTCAGCGTGGTGGTGGTCAGGCCGACCAACTGAGTGGTGGTCAGACTGGACACCTGAGTGGTGGTCAGCGCGGCGACATCGGTGGTTTCCAGCGCGTTCAGCGTGGTGGTGCCGAGGCCATTGAGCTGAGTGGTGGTCAGGCTGCTCACCTGGGTGGTGGTCAGTGCGGCCACATTGGTGGTCGACAGCGAGTTCAGGGTCGTGGCGGAGATGGCCGCCAGGTCTGTGGTCTCGATTGCTATCTGCTGGGTGGTGGCCAAGCCCGCCGCCTGAGTGGAGGTCAGCGCCGACACCTGGGTCGAGCTGAGGCTTGCCACGTTAGTGGTCGACAGAGCGTTCAGGGCGGTGGTGGACAGACCCGCCACCTGGGTGGTGCTGAGGGCCGACACCTGGGTGGTGGTCAGCAGCGCCGTGTTGGTGGTGGTCAGGCCGTTGATCTGGGTGGCGGACAGTCCGCCCACCTCCGTGGTGGTCAGCGCACCCACAGAGGTGCTGCTGAGGCCACCCGTCTGAGTGGTGGTCAGCCCAGTGATCTGAGTGGTGGTCAGCGCCGCCAGCTCAGTGGTTCCCAGGGCATTGATCTGGGTGGTGTTCAGACCGCTGATCTGGGTGGAGGTCAGGCTCCGCACCTGGGTGGTCGACAGCACCGCCACGTCGGTGGTCTCAAGAGCGTTCAACGTGGTGGTGGACAGGGAGCTGACCTGGGAGGTGGTCAGGGCCCCGACCTGGTCGGTGGACAGCGCCGCCACGTTGGTGGTGGTGAGCGCGTTCACCTGGGTGGCGGAGAGTGCCGCCAGATCGGTGGTTTCGACCGCACTCAGCTGAGTGGTGGACAAAGCGGCGATCTGGGTGGTGCTCAGCGCCGTAACCTGGGTGGACGACAGGCTGGCCACGCCGGCGGTGGACAGGGCGTTCAGGTTGGTGGTGCTGAGGTTGTTCACCTGATTGGTGGTCAGGCCGGACAACTGGGTGGTGGCGAGGGCCGCCGCGTTGGTGGTGGTCAGCGCGTTGATCTGGGCGGTGGACAGCGCGGCGACCTCGGTCGAGGTGATGCCCGACAGCGCGGTGGTGTTCAGCGCACCGATCTGGGTGGTGGTCAGACCGCCGACCTGGGTGGTGGTCAGGGCGGCGATATCGGTGGTCTCCAGCGCGTTGACCTGAGTGGTGTTCAGCGCGGCGATCTGGGTGGTGGTCAGCGAGCGCACCTGGGTGGTGGTCAGGGCCGCCACGTCGGTGGTTTCCAGGGCATTCAGCGTGGTGGTGGACAGACCGCTGACTTGGGTGGTGGTCAGGGACCCGACCTGGTTGGTGGACAGCGCCGCGATGTTGGTGGTGGTGAGCGCATTGACCTGGGTGGCGGAGAGCGTCGCCAGATCGGTGGTCTCGACCGCGCCCAGCTGAGTGGTGGATAGGGCGTTGATCTGGGTGGTGCTCAGCGCCGCGACCTGGGTCGACGACAGGCTGGCCACGCCGGTGGTGGACAGGGCGTTCAGGTTGGTGGTGCTGAGGTTATTCACCTGATTGGTGGTCAGGCCGGACAGCTGGGTGGTGGCGAGGGCCGCTGCGTTGGTGGTGGACAGCGCGTTGATCTGGGCGGTGGACAGCGCGGCGACCTCGGTCGAGGTGATGCCCGACAGCGCGGTGGTGTTCAGCGCACCGATCTGGGTGGTGGTCAGGCCGCCGACCTGGGTGGTGGTCAGGGCGGCGATGTCGGTGGTCTCCAGCGCGTTGACCTGAGTGGTGTTCAGCGCGGCGATCTGGGTGGTGGTCAGCGAGCGCACCTGGGTGGTGGTCAGGGCCGCCACGTCGGTGGTTTCCAGGGCGTTCAGCGTGGTGGTGGACAGGCCGCTCACCTGGGTGGTCGTCAGGGACGAAACCTGGGCGGTGGACAGTGCCGCGACGTTGGTGGTCGACAGGCCGTTGACGGCGGTCGCGGTCAGCGCGGCCACTTCGGCGGTATTCAGGGCCGCCAGGGTGGTCGTGGACAGGCCAACCGTCTGGGAGGAGGTCAGGGCACTGATCTGGGTGGTGGTCAGGCTGTCCACGCCGGTGGTGGACAGGGCGTTCAGGTTGGTGGTGCTGAGGCCGGAAACCTGGCTGGTGGTCAGGCCGTCCAACTGGGTGGTGGTCAGCGTCGCCGCATTGGTGGTGGACAGCGCGTTGAGCTGGGTGGTGGACAGCGCGTTCACCTCGGTCGAGGTGATCGCCGACACCGAGGTGGTGTTCAGCGCACCGATCTGGGTGGTGGTCAGGCCGCCGACCTGGGTGGTGGTCAGGGCGGCGATGTCGGTGGTCTCCAGCGCGTTGACCTGAGTGGTGTTCAGCGCAGCGATCTGGGTGGTGGTCAGCGAGCGCACCTGGGTGGTGGTCAGGGCCGCCACGTCGGTGGTTTCGAGAGCGTTCAGGGTGGTGGTGGCCAGGGATCCAACCTGCGCCGTGGTCAGGCTGGACACCTGGGTGGTGGACAGAGCCGCGATGTTGGTGGTCGACAGGGCATCCACCTGGGTGGCGGAGAGTGCCGCCAGATCAGTGGTCTCGACCGCACTCAGCTGAGTGGTCGACAGGGCGGAAATCTGAGTGGTGGTCAGCGCCGCGACCTGGGTCGACGACAGGCTGGCCACGCCGGTGGTGGACAGGGCGTTCAGGTTGGTGGTGCTGAGGCCAGCCACCTGGGTGGTGCTCAGGCCGTCCAGCTGGGTGGCGGTCAGGGCGGCCGCATTGGTGGTGGACAGCGCGTTCACCTGGGCGGTGGACAGCGCGTTCACTTCGGTCGAGGTGATGCCCGACAGCGCGGTGGTGTTCAGCGCACCGATCTGGGTGGTGGTCAGGCCGCCGACCTGGGTGGTGGTCAGGGCGGCGATGTCGGTGGTTTCGAACGCGTTGACCTGAGTGGTGTTCAGGCCCGCCACCTGGGTGGTGGTCAGCGAGCGCACCTGGGTGGTGGTCAGGGCCGCCACGTCGGTGGTTTCGAGAGCGTTCAGCGTGGTGGTGGCGATCGAACTCACCTGGGTGGTGGTCAGAGCGCTCACCTGGGCAGAGGACAGGGCCGCGATGTTGGTGGTCGACAGCGCATCCACCTGGGTCGCGGTGAGCGAGGCCACCTGGGATGTGGTCAGCGCCGCCAGGTTGGTGGTGTTCAAGGCCGTGACCTGAGTGGTGGTCAAGCCGGTCAGCTGTGTGGTGGTCAGCGCCGCGACATCGGTGGTCGAGATGGCGTTGACTTGGGTGGTGTTCAAACCGGAGATCTGCGCAGTGGTCAGCGACTGCGCCTGAGTGACGGCCAGAGCCGCCACATCCGTGGTTTCCAGAGCATTCAACTGGGTGGTGGACAGGCCGCCGACCTGAGTGGTGGTCAGGCTGGACACCTGGGTGGTGCTCAGGGCTGCGACGTTGGTGGTCGACAGGGTGTTCAGCGCCGTGGTGGTGACGGCCGCCAGGTCGGTGGTCTCCAGGGCGCCGAGCTGAGTGGTGCTCAGGGCGGCGGTCTGGGTGCTGGTGAGGGCGGAGGCCTGGGTCGAGGACAGGCCCGCCACCGCGGCGGTGGACAGGGCATTCAGGTTGGTGGTCGACAGACCGGCAACCAGGGTGGCGTTGAGGCCGGACACCTGGGTGGTCGACAGCGCCGCCGCGTTGGTGGTGGACAGGGCGTTCAACTGAGCCGTCGACAGGGCGTTCACCTCGGTGGAGGTGATGCCCGACAGGGCCGTGGTATTCAGCGCCCCGGTCTGGGTGGTGGTCAGGCTGCTCACCTGGGTGGTGGTCAGGGCAGCGATATCGGTGGTCGGCAGCGCATTGAGCTGAGTGGTGTTCAGGGCACTGATCTGGGTGGTCGTCAGACTCCGGACCTGGGTCGTGCTCAGAACCGCGACGTCGGTGGTCTCCAGCGCATTCAGCTGGGTGGTGCTCAAGCCGGAGACCTGGGCGGTGGTCAGAGAGTCAACCTGGGTGGTGGACAGCGCCGCCACGTTAGTGGTGGACAGTGCATTCAGCACCGTGGCGGTCAGGGCGCGCAGATCGGTGGTTTCGATCGCGCCGACCTGGGTCGTGGTCAGAGCCGCCGCCTGGGTGGTGCTGATGCCGGCCACCTGGGTCGAGGTCAGGCTGGCCACGCCGGTGGTGGACAGGGCGTTGAGGGTGGTGGTGGACAGACCGCCGAACTGGGTCGCGGTCAGACCGGTCAGTTGGGTCGTATCCAGGGCCGCGACATCGGTGGTGGACAGCGCGTTCAACTGGGCGGTGGACAGCGCCTTCACCTGGGTCGAAGTGATGCCGGACAGCGTGGTGGTCGTCAGAGCCCCGGTCTGGGTGGTGGTCAGGCTGCTCACCTGGGTGGTGGTCAGGGCCCCGACATCGGCGGTGGTCAGCGCGTTGACCTGGGTGGTGTCCAGCGCGGCGACCTGGGTGGTGGTCAGCGAACGCACCTGAGTGGTGCTCAGGGCAGCCACATCAGTGGTCTCCAGCGCATTCAGCTGAGTAGTGCTCAAGCCGGAGACCTGGGCGCTGGTCAGGGAGTCAACCTGGGTGGTGGACAGGGCCGCCACGTTGGTGGTCGACAGGGCGTTCAGTACCGTGGCCGACAGGGCGCGCAGATCGGTGGTCTCGATGGCGCCCAGCGCGGTGGTGGTCAGGGCCGCCGACTGGGTCGAAGTGATGCCGGCCGCCTGGGTCGACGAGATGGAGGCCAAACCGGTGGTGGACAGGGCGTTCAGGTTGGTGGTGGACAGACCACCGATCTGGGTCGCGGACAGGCCATCAACCTGAGTAGTGGACAGCGCCGCGGCGTTGGTCGTGGACAGCGCGTTCAGCTGAGTGGTGGACAGCTGGTTGATGCCGGTCGAGGTGATGCCCGACAGGGCGGTGGTATTCAGAGCACCGGTTTGGGTTGTGGTCAGGCTGCCGATCTGGGCGTTGGTCAGGGCGCCAATGTCGGTGGTGCTGAGGTTGTTCACCTGGGTGGTGGACAGCTCGGACACCTGGGCCGTGGTCAGACTCCGGGCCTGGGTCGTGGTCAGGGCCGCGATGTCGGTGGTGGTCATGGCGTTCAGCGCGGTGGTGCTGAGGCCGGAAACCTGGGTGGCGGTCAGGGCGCCCACCTGGGTGGTGGACAGGGTCGCCACGCCCGTGGTGGTCAGGGCGTTCAGCACCGAGGCCGAGATGCCGGCCAACTCGGTGGTGGTCAACTGGGAGACGGAAGTGGTGGACAGGCCGGCCGCCTGGGCGGTGGTCAGGCCCGCCGCCTGGCTCGAGCTCAGGCTGGCCAGGGTGGTGGTGGCCAGGGCGTTGATCAAGGTGGTGGTCAGGCCACCGATCTGATTGGCGGTCAGGCCGTCCGCCTGGGTTGTGGTCAGAGTCGCCGCGTTGGTGGTGGACAGGGCGTTGATCTGGGTGGTGGTCAGCGCGTTCACCTGGGTGGAGGTGACGCCCGACAGCGCCGTGGTGCTCAGGGCCCCGGTCTGGGTGGTGGTCAGATTGGAGACCTGAGTCGCGGTCAGGGCTGCGATGTCCGTGGTCTCGAAGGCGTTGACCTGGGTAGTGTTCAGGCCCGACACCTGACTGGCCGTCAAGGCCCGCGCCTGGGTGGTGGTCAGGGCCGCCACATCGGTGGTTTCCAGGGCGTTCAGGGTCGTGGTGTTCAGGGCGGCCACCTGGGAAGTGGTCAGGCTTTCCACCTGGGCGGTGGACAGGGCTGCCACATTGGTGGTGCTCAGGGCATTCAGCGTCGTGGCCGAGATGGCACGCAGATCGGTGGTCTCGATGGCGCCGAGCGCGGTGGTCGAGATGTCGGCTGCCTGGGTCGTGGTTAGGCCGGACAGTTGGGTGGCCGACAGTCCGGCGATGGTGGCGGTGGCCAGAGCGTTAAGGGTGGTGGTGGTCAGGCCGCCCAGGGTGGTCGAGGTGATCCCCGACAGCTGGGTGGTGGACAGGATCGCCGCGTTGGCGGTGGTCAGCGCGTTGATTTGCGCGGTGGACAGGGCCGAGATCTCCGTGGAGGTCAGGGCGCCGGCGCCGGCGCTGGTCAGCGCGGCGGTCTGGGTGGTGGTGAGAGCCGCGACCTGGGCAGTGGTCAGCGCAGCCAGATCCGTGGTCTCGAAGGCGTTCAGGTTGGTGGTGCTGAGGCCGGAAATCTGAGCGGTGGTCAGACTCCGGACCTGGGTGGTGGACAGAGCCGCCACATCGGTGGTTTCCAGCGCGTTCAGCGTGGTGGTGTTCAGGCCGCTGACCTGGGTGGTGGTGAAGCTGGCGACCTGGGTGCTGGTCAGCCCGGCCAGACTGGTGGTCGACAGGGCATTGATCTGAGTCGCGGTCAGGATGGTGATGACCGCGGAGTTCAGGGCCGCCGCCGCCGTGGTGGTCAGCGCGCCGGTCTGCGTGGTGGTCAGGCCGCGCAGCTGGTTGGCGGTCAGGCCGGCCAGCGTGGTCGTGCTCAGGTTGTTGAGGTTGGTGGTCGACAGCCCGCCGATCGTGACCGAGCTCAGCGAACTCACCTGGGTCGTGGACAGGGTCGCCGCGTTGGTGGTGGTCAGCGCGTTCAGGTTGCTGGTCGACAGGGCGCCGACCTCGGCCGAGGTCAGCTCGCTCACGGCGGTGGAGGCCAGGGCCGCGGACTGGGTGGTGGTCAGGCCGCCGATCTGGACCGTGGTCAAGGCCGCCAGATCAGTGGTTTCCAGCGCATTCACCTGGGTGGTGGTCAGGCCGCCGATTTGGGTGGCCGTCAGACTCCGGACCTGGGCCGTGGACAGCGCCGCCACATCGGTTGTGGTCAGGGCGTTCAGGGTCGCGGTGGTCAGGCCCGAGACCTGCCCTGTGGTCAGGCTGGACGCCTGAGTGGTGGTCAGCTGGGCCACGTTGGTCGTGGAGAGCGCGTTCAGCGCGGTGGTGGTCATCGCCGCCAGATCGGTGGACTGGATGGCGCCCAGCTGAGTGGTGCTGAGGGCGGCGGTTTGGGTGCTGGTCAGACTCTGGGCGTGGGCCGAGGTCAGTTCCGCGATGGCGGAAGTGGTCAGCGCGTTGAGGTTGGTGGTCGACAGCCCGGCCACCTGGGTGGTGGTCAGCGACGAAACCTGGGTGGTGGTCAGCGACGCGGCGTCGGTGGTCGTCAGCGCGTTCAGCTGGGTCGCACTCAACGACCGGATGGCCGAGGTGGTCAGCACCGCCACGGAGGTGGAACTCAGGGCCGCCAGCTGGGTGGTGGTGACGGCAGCCGCCTGGGCGGTGGTCAGCACCGCCAGGTCGGTGGTTTCCAGGGCATTGATCTGGGTGGTGGACAGACCGGCGACCTGGGCGGTGGTCAGCGACCGCACCTGCGCCGTGGTTAGGGCCGCCACGTTGGTGGTGGTCAGGGCGTTGAGGTTGGCGGTCGACAGTCCGGCCGCCTGGGTGACCGTGAACGAGGATACCTGGGTGGTGGACAGGGCGGCGACGCTGGTGGTCGTCAGCGCGTTCAACACGGTGGCGCTGATTGCCGCCACGCTGGTGCTGGACAGGGCGCTTGTCGCGGTGGTGCTCAGCGCGGCGGCCTGGGTAGTGGTCAGACTCTGGACCTGGGTGCGGTTCAGGGTCTCCAGCCCGGTGCTGGACAGAGCATTCAGGTTGGCGGTCGAAAGATTGGCGAGTTGACCGGTGGTCAGGCTGCCGATCTGGGTGCTGGTCAAGGCCGCGGCGTCGGTGGTGGTCAGCGCGTTCAACTGCGCCGTGGTCAGGGCACGAATTTCGGTGGTTGTCAGGGCCGCGGCATTGGTGGTGGTCAGAGCGGCAATTTGGGTGGTGGTGAAGCCGCCGACCTGGGTGGCGCTGAGGGACGAGATGTCCGTGGTCTCGAGCGCGTTCAAAGTGGTGGTGGTCAGGCCGCCGATCTGGGTCGCGGTCAGACTGCGGAGCTGGGTCGTCGTCAGCGCCGCGACATCGGTGGTGTCGAGCGCATTCAGCGCCGTGGTGCCCAGGCCGGAGAACACGGTGGCGGAAAGCACACCCTGCTGAGTGGACGACAGCTGGGCCACGTTGGTGGTGGACAGGGCGTTGAACACGGTGGCGCTCAGCGCACCCAGTTCGGTGGTGCTCAGCGAACTCACCTGGGTGGTGGTCAGGGCCGCCACCTGGGTGGTGGTCAGACTCTTGGCCTGGGTGGCGCTGAGGCCGGCAACGGCGGTGGTCGACAGCGAATTCAGGTTGGTGGTCGACAGGTTGGCGATTTGGGCCGTGGTCAGGCCGCCAATCTGAGTGGTGGTCAGTTCCGCCGCGGAGGTGGTGCTCAGCGCGTTCAACTGGGCCGACGTCAGAGCCTTGAGCCCGGTCGTAGTCAGGCTGGACAACTGGGTCGTGCTGATGTTGGCGATCTGAGTCGTGGACAGGCCCTGGGCCTGGGTTGCGGTCAGCGCCGCAATGTCGGTGGTCTCAAACGCATTGATCTGGGTGGTGCTCAGCCCGCCAATCTGCGTGGCGGTCAGGCTGCGCACCTGGGAACTGGACAGGGCGGCCAGATCGGTGGTTTCCAGCGCATTCAGCTGGGTCGTGGAGAGGCCGACGAGCTGGGTCTTGGTCAATCCGCCGATTTGGGTCGAGGACAATCCGGCGACGCCGGTGGTGCTCAAGGCGTTGAGCACCGTGGCCGACAGCTTGGCCAGATCGCTGGTTTCAAGGGCGCCGAGCGACGTCGTGGACAGCGCGGCAGCCTGTGTCGTGGACAGACTCGTGGCCTGGGTGGCACTGAAACCTGCCAAGGCGGTGGTTGACAGGGCATTGAGGTTGGTCGTGCTGAGATTGGCCACCTGGCCGGTGGTCAGGCCACTGACCTGGGTGCTGGTCAGCTGAGCCATGTTGGTGGTGGTCAGGGCATTAAGCTGAGCCGAGGTCAGTGCCCTGGTCTCGGTGGAGGTCAGGGCGCTTGCCTGGGTGGTGGTCAGCGCCGCAACCTGGGCGGTGGTCAGACCGCTGACCTGGGTGGCGGTCAGGGCGGCCAGGTCTGTGGTCTCGAACGCGTTCAACTGGGTGGTGGAAAGCCCGCCGATCTGGGCCGACGTCAGTGAGCGCGCCTGGGCGGTGGAAAGCTCCGCGATGTTGGTGGTGGTCAGCGCGTTCAGCGTCGTCGTCGTGAGGCCGCCGGCCTGCGTCTTGGTCAGGGCATCGATCTGGGCGGTGGTAAGCTGAGCGGCGTTGGTGGTGGTCAGAGCATTGATGCTCGTGGTGGTCAGCGCGGCGATTTCAGTGGTGGACAGGGACGCCACCTGGGTGGTGGTGAGCCCAGCCACCTGGGTGGAGGTCAGAGTCTTGGCCTGGGTGGCGGTGAACGCCGCGATGGTGGTGGTGGTGAGCGCGTTCAGCGTCGTGGTGGACAGACCCGCCACCTGGGCGGTGGTCAGGGCTGCGGCCTGGGTGGTGGACAGCTCCGCCAGGTTAGTGGTGGTCAGCGCATTGACCTGGGTCGTGGTCAGGCTGCGCAGCGCAGTGCTGGTCAGGCTGGTCAGCACCGTGGTGCTCAAATCACCCAACTGGGTGGTGGATAGACCTGTCAATTGGGTGCCGAGCAGCGCGGCAACATCGGTGGTTTCCAGGGCGTTGAGCTGGGTGGTGGACAGTCCGCCCACCTGAGCGCTGGTCAGGGCGCGCACCTGCGTGGTGGACAGCTCGGCCACGTCGGTGGTTTCCAGGGCGTTGAGCGTCGTGGTGCTGAGGCCCGCCACCTGGGTCCTGGTCAGGGCGTCGATCTGAGCGGTGGACAGTTCAGCGATGCTGGAGGTGGACAGCGCATTGATCTGGGTCGCGTTCAGGCTGGCGACATCCCGGGTTTCCAGGGCGTCGACCTGGGTGGTGGACAGGCCGCCAAGCTGCGTGGTGGACAGCGACTTGACCTGGGTGATCGACAGCCCCGCCAACGCGGTCGAGGACAGGGCGTTGAGGTTGGTGGTGCTGAGGCCGGCCACCTGGGCGGTGGTGAGGCTGGCCACCTGGGTGGTGGACAGCTCGGCCGCATTGGTGGTGGACAGGGCGTTCAACTGGGTGGTGGACAGCGCCTTGGTCTCGGTAGCGGTCAGCGCACCGATCTGGGTGGAGTTCAGCGCCGTCACCTGGGTGGTGGTCAGCGAAGCCACCTGCGCGGCGCTGAGCGCGGCGACATCGGTGGTTTCCAGGGCGTTGAGCACGGTGGTGGACAGGCCGCTGATCTGGGCGGTGGTCAGGGCCTTGACCTGGGTCACCAGCAATTCCGCCACATTGGCGGTGGTCAATGCGTTGAGTTTGGTGGTGGTCAATCCGGCAATCTGAGTCGCCTTGAGACCCGTAACCTGGGTGCTGGTCAGCAGCGCCACGTTGGTGGTGGTCAGAGCGTTCAGAGCCGTGGTCGACACGGCAGCCAGATCGGCGGAATCAAGGGCGCCGAGATTGGCCGAGGTCAGCCCGGCCAGCAGGGTCGAGGTCAGACTCTTGGCTTGAGTCGCGGAAAGGCTGCCCACGGCGGAGGTGGACAGCGCGTTGAACATGGTGGTGGACAGGCCCTCGATCTGGCCGCTGGTGAACGCCGCCACCTGGGTGGTGGACAATTCCGCGGCCGCCGTGGTGGCCAGGGCGGACAGTTGCACGGCGGAGAGCGACTTGATTTCGGTGGCGGTCAGGGCCGAGGCATTGGTGGACGACAGCGCCGACAGTTGCAAGGTGGTCAGGGCGGCCACCTGACCGGTGGTCAGGGCCGCCACGTCGGTGGTTTCCAGCGCGTTGACCTGGGTGGTGGTCAGTCCGGCGACCTGGGCGGTGCTGAGGCCGCGCACCTGCGTGCTGGTCAACCCGGCGATGCTGGCGGTCTGCAGCGCGTTCAGCGTGGTGGTGGTCAGGCTGCTCAGCGTGGTGGTGT
The DNA here is from genome assembly GCF_000009985.1 of Paramagnetospirillum magneticum AMB-1. Lineage (GTDB taxonomy): Bacteria > Pseudomonadota > Alphaproteobacteria > Rhodospirillales > Magnetospirillaceae > Phaeospirillum > Phaeospirillum magneticum. Next base: position 4,173,790 of record NC_007626.1, on the reverse strand, counting down.
TGATCGAGCCCAACTGGGTGGTGCTGAGGGTGTTCAGCGCGGTGGTCGACAGCGCATTGATCGATTGAGCCGTCAGGGCCGAGACCTGCGTCGATGTCAGGTTGGTGACCTGGGCCGAACTCAGCGACGAGGCCTGGGTGGTGGTCAGGCCGCGCAGTTGCAGCGTGGTCAGCGACGCCAGCGTGGTGGTGGCCAGCGACGACAGGTTGGTGGTGGACAACCCAGCCAGAAGGGCCGAGTTCAGGCCGGTGATCTGGGTCGAGGTCAGCGTCGCCGCATTGGTGGTGGACAGCGCGTTGAGCAGCGTCACCGTCAGGGCGCCGATTTCGGTGGTGGTCAGCGCCGAAACCGACGTGGTGGTCAGTGCGCCGGTTTGGGTGGTGGTCAGGCCGCTCAGCGCGGTGGTGGACAGCGCCCCGAGATCGGTAGTCTCAAGCGCATTGAGGTTGGTGGTGGTCAGCCCGCCGACCTGGGTGGAGGTCAGGCTGTTGGCCTGGGTGCTGGTCAATCCCGCCAGACCGGTGGTCGACAGAGCGTTCAGCGCCGTGGTGGTCAGGTTGGCGATCTGGGCAACCGAGATGCCGGACAACTGGGTGGTGGTCAGGCTCGACAGCTGTGTGGTGGTCAGGCTGCGAATCTGGGTCGAGGTCAGGTTGTTCAGTTCGGCGGTGGACAGCGACGCGGTCTGGGTCGTCGACAGGGCGGCGATCTGGCCGGTGGTCAGCGCATTCACCTGGGCGGCGCTCAATCCGGCCACGGCCGTGGTGGAGAGCGCATTCAGATTGGTGGTCGACAGAGCGGCAAGCTGCGAGGTCTTGAGCGAGGAGAGCTGAGTGGTGTTGAGCAGCGCGATGTCGGTGGTTTCGATGGAATCCAGCAGGGTGCTGGCGAGCGACGACAGCTGGGTGGTGGTGAAGCCGCTGATGGCCGTGGTGCTGAGGGCGGCGATGTCCGAGGTCGAGAACGCGCCGAGCTGCGAGGCGTTGAGGACGCCGAGCTGGGCCGCGCTGAAGACGATCTGGGTATTGTCGAAGGCCGCGACCTGCGTCGAACTCAGCACGCTGAGCTGCGTCGTGGTCAGTGCCGCGATGTCGGTGGTTTCCAGAGCTTTGATCTGGGTGGCGGTCAGCGCCTGCAGCTGGGTGGAGACCAGTGCCGCGATGTCCGTGGTGTCCCACGCCGCGATGTTCGTCGTCGTCAGTGCCGCAATGGCCGCGGCCGACTGGAAGGTGACTGAAGAAACCACGGCTACCCCCTTTCTGGAGATTTACGCGCCGCTTCGGACGCTCGCTCGCTTAAAACATATTGCCACTCAGGTTAATTAACTACCAAAATGCAGGCCTCGACGCAACGAATTTATGGCTGATCGATTCGGCGCATCTCATTGGAATCTGCGGGATTCCGCCGGCGGCAAAGCAAGGGCCAATACTTTTTGCCTGCCGCCGCCGAGGCCTGGATGTGAGTATGTCGGGTCAAACCTGTATGGACCTCATTTTCTCGAACTTCATCTGGCCGTCGGTCTCGCGGCTGTAGTTTTCGTCCATCTTGGCGCCGGGATAGGCCTTGAGGTTGGAGGTGCGCCCCAGGGTGTGGAGCGGCGCGCCCTCGATCTCGGCGCAGCCGGATTTCTGGCAGGAATCCAGCGGCAAGGTGGTCATGTAGTTTTCGGTATCTTGCATCTGTTCGGGCGTTTCGCCTGGCAGGCCGAAAGTGAAGGTGCCGTGCAGCGTCATGCCGACGCGCTTGATTTCGAAGGCGACCTTGCGGGCCTCTTCCAGATCGAGGCGCTTGTTGACGATGTTGTCGACCACCTCCTGGTTGCCGCTTTCGAAGCCGATCTTGACCCCGAAACAGCCGCTGTCCTTCATCTCCTGCCACAGATGGAAGCTGGAGGTGTCGGCGCGGCACATGGCCGACCACGGGACGCCGATCTTGCGCATCACCGCGCACATTTTCTCCACGTGACGATCGCCCAAGTTGAAGGTGTCGTCGTCGAAATAAATGGAGCGGAAGCCGTATTTTTGCACCAGTTCGGTGAGGAAGGCCTCCATGTAATCGGCGCTGTATTGGCGCACGATGCGCTTGCCGCTGCCGTCGGGGTCGTTGGAGGTCATGGTTGCCGGCCAGACGCAGAAGATGCACTTGTACGGGCAGCCGCGACTGGACAATACCTGGGCATGGGGGAATTGCTGGCCCCGCGGGTTGGTGTCGCAATAGCGGTGGGCGATGACGTTGTCGAAATAGGGGAAGGGGGCCGAATTCATCTCGGCCACGCTCAGCAGATCGAAATCCACCACGCCGTTGGCGCCGTTCAGCGCCTTGATGACGCCCTTCTCGTATTCGCCGCGCACGGTGGCCTGGATGTTGGGGGCCTCGTCCAGCAGCGCCTCCCCATGGGACGTGATGGGGCCGGTGATGACGAAGCGGGTATGGGGCAGGCGGCGCGAGATTTCGCCGATCACTCCCTTGTCGTGCTCCCAGCTGGGCGAGGCGGATTCGATGACGATGTGGGAGAAGCGCTCGGCGTCCAGGAACTCGTAGTACTTGTCGTAGGATTCCCGCAAAGCGATGGAATCGCGGAACTGGACGTTGCCGCCCAGCTCGCGGTTGGCCCAGGTGGCGGCGTGGCCCAGGAAATAGGGATAGGGCAGGTACGAGCCGAATTGGTAATTGTCGGGGCCGTTGCCCATGAAGAAGGTGAACGGCCACCGCGATCCGGCGCGCACGCCGGCCCGGTGCACCAGCTGGTGGGAACCGTCGGGCATGGGGTAGAGGGCCTTTTCGCCCCACCACGGAGGATTGCTGAACAGAACCTTCATGGATCTAGTCCTTCTTCAAGATGCCGCCTGCCAGGACAGCAAGGTGTCCACGAGGCACTTGGCGCCGCGCGTTTCCCCCCATCGGATGGACGCCTGACGGGCCAATTCCGCCAGGCGGTCGAAATCGTCGAGGGCTGCGTGGGTCGCCGCGGCGATGGCCTCGACGCTTTCCTCTTTGAATATGGTTCCCGGCTCGCCGAATTCACGGATCACCGCATGCATGGTGGTGCCTTCGGGGACCACCACGGGAATGGCGTTGGCCATGGCTTCGCTGGCCACGGCCGAATAGGACGAGATGAACCGGTTTCGGTTGTAGGGACAGACGATCAGGTCGGTCTGGTCCAGCAGCGACGCCCACAGCACGCCGTCGGCGGTGCGCTCGTCCAGCGTCAGGCGCGGGTCGGCGGCGGCCATGGCGCGCAATTCCTGCTGAGGCGTGACCATGCCCTCGGGCAAGCCGTTATGAACCAGTACCCGAATATCGGTGCGCTCGGCCAGCAGGCGGGCGACCAGTGCGGGGACCTTGTCGAAGCCCTTCTCGCCCCGCTGATGGCCTAGGATGCCGATGGTGATGGGGCGTGTTCCGCTCCGGTCGCGGCATGAGGTCATCGCCTGCTGCGGCAGAGGCAAGGTGCCGACGGGAAAGTCCAGCAATAACTGAAAGATGGCGGAGGACTGAGTGTCGAAGGTGGCCAGGCGCAGCCACTTCTGATCCGCTTCGCTCAGGTGCCGGGCCGTGTAGCGCAGCAGAACGGCCCGCGAATCCACTCTTGTGTCCATGGGGGAAAATCGCAGTCCTTCCGGCGTGTCGTGGGCCACAAGGCCGGGATCGGTGCCGAATTCCACGATCACCGTGGGACGCCGGTCTTCCGGCAAAGCTTGGGCCCAGCGCACGATGCCCATGAACTGGGGCGGCTGGACGGAATTGACATAGATGACATCGGTGGCCGCAATGCCTTGAATCCGGTTCATGTCGTCGGCCAGCACGCGTGACACGAAATCGAAATTGGCCAGCCAGCCGCAAATGGGGTCGTTGTCATAGATGCCGTAGGTATTGCAGCGGAACCAGGGCGCCGCGGCCAGTTCATCCTTCAGCGCAGGTTCCAGCTCCAGATAGCCCAGCACGGCGCAGGGGATGCCGCGGGACCGCAACTCAGTCGAGATGTTCCGCGCTGAATTTGCGTGATGCCCAAGATTATTCATCAGGGCGCTGTCGACATAGGCGAACATCAGGCCTTCCTTTGTGTCCGCAGGGTCCGTTCGGCCATGGCATCATGAATCTCGGCCAGGATGCGGCGGATGTCGTAGGTGAAATTCCAGCCAGGGTAGTCGGCGCGGAAGCGCTCGACACTGCTGATCCACCAGATATGGTCGCCGATACGGTTGGTCTCGGAATAGGACCAGTTCATGGGGCGACCGGTCAGCTCCTCGCACAGGGAGATGGCTTCGAGCATGGAGCAGTTCGAGTGTCGGGCGCCGCCCATGTTGTAGACGGCCCCCGATTTCGGCGCCTGGAACACATGCCAGAAAGCGTTGACCAGATCGGCTGAGTGGATGTTGTCTCTGACCTGCTTGCCCTTGTAGCCGAAGACCGTATAGGCGTCGCCGGTCACCGCGCACCTGACCAGATAGGACAGGAAGCCGTGAAGCTGGGCGCCGGAATGGCCCGGCCCGGTCAGGCAGCCGCCGCGAAAGCAGGCGGTCTTCATGCCGAAATAGCGGCCGTATTCCTGCACCAGAAGGTCGCCGGCCACCTTGGATACGCCGAACAGCGAATGTGTGCTGGCGTCGATGGACATGCTCTCGTCGATGCCGTGTTCGGCCCAGGGGTGGCTGGAATCCAGCTCCCAGCGGGTTTCCAGCTCGATCAGCGGCAGGGTGTTGGGAGTGTCGCCGTAGACCTTGTTGGTGCTGCAATGGATGAAGCAGGCGTCAGGGCAGTGCTTGCGGGTGGCTTCCAGCAGCACCAGGGTGCCGTTGGCGTTGACGGTGAAATCTACCTGCGGCTCCTTGGCCGCCCAGTCGTGGGAAGGCTGGGCGGCGGTGTGGATCACCGCGGTGATGGTCTTGCCGTAGCGGGCGAAGAGGGTGTCGATGGCCGCCGTGTCGCGGATGTCGACGGCGGCGTGGGTGTAGTCCTTCAAGCCGCGCTCCAGCTCGGCCCGCGCCCAGGCGGTGCTGGCCGTCGCGCCAAAAAAATATCCGCGCATGTCGTTGTCGATGCCGATCACGCTCATGCCCTGGCGATCGAAGAAACGGGCCGCCTCGGCACCGATCAGCCCGCCCGATCCTGTGATGACGACGACACTCATGATCTCTCCCCGGTTAACTCCGATCCGCTCAGGCGAACATCGGGGCCAGCATGGCCCGGTTTTCCAGCAGCCAGGCGTGGATGTCGCCCAGCACTATTTCCACCGACCGGCGCGGCGCCCAGCCGCAGGCCCGGGTGATGGCGGCGTTGTCGGTCACGTAATAGGGCACGTCGGCATCGCGGGTTTCCGGGTCCGAGCCCAGAACCACCTGCCCGCCCGAGATGCGGCGGCAATGCCCGGTCAACTCGCGCAGGGACACCGAGACGCCGGGGCCGCCGCCCACGTTGAACACCCCTTGGGAGAAGCCGTCCGGATCGGCCATCTGAAGGCGGACCAGATCATAGAGATCGTCCACGTGCAGGATGTCGCGCACCTGCCTGCCATGGCCGCCAAAGCCCATGTAGCCCAGCGGCCCGCCGAAGACGTGGCGCGCCATCCAAAGGACGATGACGCCCTGGTCGACCTTGCCCATCTGCCAGGGGCCGGTGAGCACGCCGCAGCGATTGATGGCGATCTTCAGCCCATAGAGGGCACGGTATTCCTCGATCAGCAGCTCCGACGCCAGCTTGGTTGCGCCATAGATGGAGCGGCTGCCCGACAGGGGGAAGTCGGTGCCGATTCCCGCTTCTGACCAGCCCGGCCCGGCGGCGCCGGGCGGCACCACCAGACGGTCGCCCTGCTCCTCCAGCGGGATGGCCCGCAAGGCAGCGATGGGATAGACCCGGCTGGTGGACAGGAACACCATGTCGGCGCCATGGCGGCGTGCATATTCCAGGCAGTTAACGGTTCCCAGCAGGTTGGTGTTGACCACATAGGAGGGATTGCCGTCATAGCCGGCATGGACGCTGGGCTCGGCCGAGCATTCGATCACCAGGTCGGCGGGGCCGAGCGCCCCCAGGTCCTCGGCGCAGCGCACGTCGCCGTGCTCGAAGCTCACCCCTCCGGCGCGCAGGCGTCCCAGGGTCAATTCGCTGCCGCGGCGTTTGAGATTATCGAAGGCCACCACCTCGACACCGTCCAGGTCGCGCTTGAGCGCCATGGCGATGTTCGAGCCGACGAACCCTGCTCCACCCGTAACGAGGATTCTTGTCCGGTTCATTCTGAAGGGCTTTGAATTTGAGCCGGCGATTCTGCCGGCCATCGTTGCAACACCCACTTATGGTCCCGGATTCCATAAGACTTCATTAAATGAGCTAGATTGGAATGGTGCCGATAACAGTAGGGTTATTTGGTAATTCGGTACCGGTATGCCGTTTTTGCATCGGCCCATGCGAATTGGTCGATTCTCGGGTTGCGGGGGGCGTCGTAGGGTGTTGGCAACAGATCAACACCCAAGACCGGGATGACCGCCATGACCCTGCACCAGCTCACCCAGACCGCCGGTTTCGACGTCGACTTCCGCCTGACCGAGGCCGTCCGCCGCGCCATCGCGCTGGTTCGGGACTTCAGGGCCGCCCGCCGGCTCGAGCGCGAGATGGACATGCTTGACCACCGCGAGATCGCCGATCTGGCCTGGCGCCGCTAGTTTTCTTCCTCCCGGAAGACTTCGGGCCGGTTCCCTTGGGGAGCCGGCCCTTTTCTTATGCGGGCGCCTTCTCCAGCACGGCGGCGAAGAAGCCGTCGGTGCCGTGGGCCTGGGGCGACAGCCGTAGCCAGGGGCCGCCGACAGGGCAGGGGGTTCCCGCCAGTTCGGCCCACAGTTCGGGCACGGGAACCGGGCGGTAATCGGGATGGGCGGCGAGGAAGGCTTCGATGCGGTCCTCGTTTTCCTCTCGCATGATGGAGCAGGTGGCGTAGATCAGCCGCCCGCCCGGCTTGGTCAGGCGCGCCGCGCTGTCGAGGATGGCGCCCTGGCGGGCCACCAGTTCCAGCAGGTCGGTCTCGCTGAACTGCCACTTGGCGTCGGGGTTGCGGCGCCAGGTGCCGGTGCCGGTGCACGGCGCGTCCACCAGCACCCGGTCGAAGGACCCGGCCGAGCGCTTGATCCACTTGTCGGATTCGCCTTCGATTACCCGGCGGGTGACGTTATGGACGCCGGCGCGGCGCAGGCGGTCCTGGGCGCGGTCGACGCGCCACTCGGCCACGTCGCAGGCCACCAGCCGGCCCTTGTTCTGCATGGCGGCGGCCAGGGCCAGGGTCTTGCCCCCGGCGCCGGCGCAATAATCCACCACCGCCTGTCCCGGCTTGGGGTCGGTCAGCAGGGCCACCAGCTGCGAGCCCTCGTCCTGGACCTCGATCAGCCCGTTGCGCCAGGCCTGGACCTGGACCAGCGGCACGCGGGCGCCCAGGCGCAGGCCGATGGGCGACAGCGCCGTGGGCTCGGCCTTGATGCCCTCCTTGGCCAGGGCGCGGATGGCTTCGTCGCGGGTCGCCTTCAAGGTGTTGACGCGCAGATCCAGCGGCGCCTCGTCGCGCATGGCGCCCATCTCGGAATCCAGGTTGTCGCCGAACAGGGCGGCGAGGCGCGGCGTCAGCCATTGGGGATATTCGCCGCGCACATGGGGCGGCATGTCGCGATGGAACAGGCTCTTCTGCCCGGCCAGCATGTCCAGCACCCGGCGCTCGGGCGGCTCGGGCGGATAGGCCGAATGCGGCCCGCGGAACAGGTCGGGCTCGGGCTTGATGCCTTCGAAGATCATGTCGGCCAGCACCCGGGCGCGGGACCCGCCCTTGCCCTCGGCATTGGGGCGCTCGGGATGGTCCAGATGCTCCAGCCACCAGTCGATGCGGGCCCGGCGGCGCAGGACGCGCCAGACCACTTCGGCCACGGCGCGGCGGTCCTTGGCGCCGATATAGCGGCGCTGCTTGAAATAGAATGATGCGACCGAATCAGCCGGCTTGGCCGACTTCTCGATTTCGGAAAGCACCTCGATGGCGGCCTGAAGGCGTGCGGCGGGAGTCATAACCTGATACATGCGGCAATTCGGGTGTGGCTGCAAGCCCCGCATACCCCCCTGTACCCTCGGCTACGTTGACAGCGGCGCGGACCGGGTATCTAGTTTTCGCGAAATAATCTTACGGACCCGTCGCGATGAAGCCTTTCGTCCTGCCGCTGTTCCTGGCCCTGGCCGTAATTTCCACCGGCGGCGCCGCACGCGCCGAGCCGACCCTGGACAAGGTGAAGCGAACCGGCTCCGTGGTCCTCGGCGTGCGCGAGGCGTCCTATCCGCTGTCCTACCTGGACGGCGACAAGAAGCCCATCGGCTACCATGTGGACATCTGCCGCCGCGTCACCGAGGCGGTGAAGGCCCAGCTCGGCCTGGCCGCCCTTGAGGTGCGAACCGAGGTGGTGACCTCCAAGACCCGCATTCCCCGCCTGCTGGACGGCGGCATCGACCTGGAATGCGGTTCCACCACCAATAATGCGGCGCGCCAGACCCAGGTGGCCTTCGCTCCCACCACTTACGTGGCTTCGGTGCGCATCGCGGTGAAAAAGGCCGCCCATATCGGTAAGTTGTCCCAGCTGGACGGCAAGGCGGTGGCCACCACGGCGGGCAGCACCAGCGTGCAGTTGCTTAAGGCCCGGGTCCAGGGCCGCGACATCAAGGTCACCGAGCTGTTCGGCAACGACCACGCCGAATCGTTCAAGATGCTGGAAAGCGACCAGGCCGCCGCCTTCGTCATGGACGACAACCTGCTGGCCGGACTGATCGCCAGTTCGGCGGCGCCCAAGGATTACCAGATCCTGCCCCAGACCCTGAACACCGAACCCATCGCCATCATGCTGCGCAAGGGGGACCCGGAGTTCAAGGCGCTGGTGGACCGCACGGTCAAGGCGATGATGGAATCGGGCGAGGTGGGGCGGCTTTACGCCAAGTGGTTCCAGTCGCCCATTCCGCCCATGAACGCGGCGCTGGATTTCCCCATGAGCCCGGTTCTGCTCAGCCTGATCAAATTCCCCGGCGACGATCCCGCCGAGGCCTTCCGGCCGGAGGAGTAAGGGGGCGCCGACGGGCGGCGCCCCAGGGCCGGTCCTACTCGCTCTTGTAGTTCGGCGCTTCCTTGGTGATGGCGATGTCGTGGACATGGCTTTCACGCAAGCCCGCCGAGGTGATGCGGCGGAAGGTGCAGCGGGTCTGCATGTCCTTGATGGTGGCGTTGCCGGTATAGCCCATGCCGGCGCGCAGGCCCCCGATCATCTGATGGATGACGGTGGTGACCGGACCCTTGTAGGGGACGCGGCCCTCGACGCCCTCGGGCACCAGCTTCAGCTTGTCGTCCACCTCGGCCTGGAAGTAGCGGTCGGCCGAGCCGCGCGCCATGGCGCCGATGGAGCCCATGCCGCGATAGGATTTGTACGAGCGGCCCTGGAATAGGAACACCTCGCCGGGGCTTTCCTCGGTGCCGGCGAACAGGGACCCGATCATTACGCAATCAGCGCCGGCGGCGATGGCCTTGGCGATGTCGCCGGAATACTTGATGCCGCCGTCGGCGATCACCGAGACGCCGTGCTTGTGCGCCACCTCGGCCACTTCCATGATGGCGGAAAGCTGGGGCACGCCCACGCCCGCCACCATGCGGGTGGTGCAGATGGTGCCCGGCCCGATGCCCACCTTGACCGCGTCGGCGCCGGCCTTGATCAGGGCCAGGGCGGCCTCCGGCGTGGCGATGTTGCCGCCCACCAGTTGGATGTGGGGCGAGGCCTTGCGGATCTCGGCGATGGTGTCGATCACACCGCGCGAATGGCCGTGGGCGGTGTCGACCACCACCACGTCCACCTCGGCCTCGATCAGCTTCATGGCGCGGGCGAAGCCGTCGGTGCCCACGCCGGTGGCGGCGGCGACCCTGAGGCGGCCCTTCTCATCCTTGGCGGCGGTGGGGTGGGCCTGGGCCTTTTCCATGTCCTTGACGGTGACCAGCCCGATGCAGCGGTAATCGGCGTCCACCACCAGCAGCTTCTCGATGCGGTGCTGGTGCAGCAGGCGCTTGGCCTCTTCCTTGTCGACGCCTTCGCGCACGGTGACCAGCTTGTCCTTGGTCATCAGCTCGTAGACCGGCTGGGCGGCGTCGTTGGCAAAGCGCACGTCGCGGTTGGTGAGGATGCCCACCAGCTTGCCCGAGCCGCGCTCGACCACCGGAATGCCGGAAATCTTGTAATCCGACATCAGGCGCAGCGCGTCGGCCAGGGTCTGGTCGGGGTGGATGGTCAGCGGATTGACCACCATGCCGGATTCGAACTTCTTGACCTTGCGGACCTCGGCGGCCTGGGCGTCGATGTCGAGGTTCTTATGGATAACGCCGATGCCGCCATCCTGGGCCAGCGCGATGGCCAGGCGGCTTTCGGTCACCGTGTCCATGGCCGCCGACAGCAGCGGGATGCCCAGTTCGATGGACTTGGTCAGGCGGGTACGGGTATCCGCCTGCGCGGGCAGCACGGAGGATTCCGCCGGGACCAGCAGAACGTCGTCGAATGTAAGGGCTTCCTTGATAATCATGCCGCCTCCGGTGGTGGGGTCCGGTTAGTGGCGCGCCATCATACACATTCGGGGCCGCGTCTCAAGCATCGCCTCCGCGAAAGCCATGTGCGGGAGCGATTGCCGCCATGCCCGCCGCGCCCAAAGGCGCTTTGGTGCTATAATGGCAGGCGGTGAGGAACCCAGTTCACCAATCCGAGAGGGAGGGTCAGATGTCCAAGCCCTGCACCTGGATTTGCGTCGCCGACGGAACCCGCGCCCGCTTCTTTCACTGCGATGGTCCCGGCCGCGACATCGTGCCGGCGCTGAACTACATGCTGGCGGCGCCGTCGCGTGCCCATAACCTGCAAATGACCACCGACCGTCCCGGCCGGGCCTTCGATTCCGCCGGGATCGGCCGTCACGCCTATGACGAGGGCGACTGGCAGGACGAGGAGAAGTGCCGCTTCGCCGGCCGCGTGGCGGCCCAGTTGGACCGCGCCGTCCTCGCCCAGAAGTTCGACCGGCTGGTGGTGGTGGCTCCGCCCGCCATGATGGGCGAGCTGCGCAAGCATATCTCCGATCTGACCCGGCGCATGGTGGTGGTGGAGGTGGTCAAGGACCTGACCCACGCCACGCCGCGCGAGATGCAGAGCCATTTGAGCGAGGCCCTGATCCATTGAGGACGGGCTATTCGGAGGAGCCGCGAAAGCCCGTGGCCACCACATAGGTCTCGGCCGAGCCCTGGCGTGACGCCGGGGGCTTGGCGTGGCGGACGGTGGTGAAGTTCTTCTTCAACTGGTCGAGAAGGGTCTTTTCCGTGCCGCCCTGGAACACCTTGGCGACGAAGGTGCCGCCGGGGGTCAGAACCTCCAGCGCGAAGTGCAGCGCCACTTCCACCAGCCCGATGATGCGCAGGTGGTCGGTGGAGGGATGGCCGGTGGTGGGGGCCGCCATGTCCGACAGCACCACGTCGGCGGGGCCGCCCAGGGCCTCCTTCAGGCGGTCGGGGGCGTCGTCGGCCAGGAAGTCGCCCTGCAGCGTGATGGCACCGGGCAGCGGGTCCCATTCCAGGATGTCCATGCCGACCACCTTGCCGCCGCCCTTGGGCTTCAGGGCGCCGACCTTCTCCACCGCCACCTGGGTCCAGCCCCCCGGGGCGGCGCCCAGGTCGACGACGCGCAGGCCGGGCTTCAAGATGTGGAAGCGCTCGTCCAGCTGGATCATCTTGAAGGCGGCGCGCGAGCGATAGCCCAGGCGCTTGGCCTCGTGCACATAGGGGTCGTTGAGCTGGCGCTGCAGCCACAAGGTGGACGACAGCTTGCGCCGCTTGGCGGTCTTCACCTTGACGGTGAGATTGCGCGATCCGCCGGCCGGGCCGGAGCCGGTGGTGCGGCCCGCACTCTTCTTGCCACCAGTCGCCATCAGTTTCGCGCTCCCAAGGTTCCGTCTTCGCGCATCATGGACAGCAGCACGCCCTCGCGCACGCCCCGGTCGGCGACCCGCAGCCTGCCCAGCGGCCACAAGCGGCACAGGGCTTCGAGAATGGCGCAGCCCGCCACCACCAGATCGGCCCGCTCGGGTCCGATGCAGGGATGGGCGGCGCGCTGGTCGTGGCTCATGGAGGCCAGCTTGCGGGTGACGGCGGCGATGTCGGCAAAGCCCAGCTCCAGCCCGTCCACTTGGCTGCGGTCGTAGCGCTCCAGCCCCAGATGCAGGGCGCCCAGCGTGGTGACCGTGCCCGAGGTGCCCAGCATCTGCACCATGTTGCCGGCCAGCATGCCGCCGATGGTGTGCAGTGCTTCGAAGGGCCGGAAGGCCGCGCCGATGCGCTCGACCACCCGGGCATAGCCGGCATTGGACGCCAGTTCATGCGCCCATTGCTCGGCCAGGGTGACCACGCCGGTGGGAATGGACTGGATGCCCATCACCTGCTGTCCCAGCGGCGAGTTCTGCACCCAGACCAGCTCGGTGGAGCCGCCGCCGATGTCGAAGACCAAGGCCCAGGGCACATGCGGGTCGAGCAGCGAGGCACAGCCGCCCAGGGCCAGTCCTGCCTCTTCGCTGGGGCTGATGATGTCGGGGACGATGCCGGTGCGCTCGGTGATGCGGGCGGTGAACTCGGCGCCGTTGCGGGCGCGGCGACAGGCCTCGGTGGCCACCATGCGGGCGCGTCCCACCCGGTTGCGCTCCAGCTTCTCGGCGCAGGCCTCCAGGGCGTCCAGCGTGCGGGCCATGGCCGCCTCGGACAGCACGCCGCTGGCGCCGAGGCCCTCGCCCAGCCGCGTCACGCGGGAAAAGGCGTCGATCACCTTGAACGCCCGGCCCTGGGGGCGCGCCACCAGCATCCGGCAATTATTGGTACCGAGATCAAGGGCGGCATAGATCGGCGTGTTGCGGGACGGAGACGACGAGGCGTAAGCCAAAAGCGGGAACTCTGCAAAATTCGGGGCGGCGGATGTTACTCCCAAACGGCCACGGCTGGGAAGCACCCTCTCCCCGTGCCCGGAAATGCCCGGATTCCCGCCGGTTCGGACGAGTTTCACTCCGGCGATCTTTCGCATTGATCCCACCGAAGCCCTGTGTTAGAAGGTGCGCCTCTCGTGGTCACCCCGGTTGCGCCGGGGCCTCGAACGACCACCAGCCAGACTGGTGGGGGATCGTCTAACGGTAGGACAGCGGACTCTGACTCCGCCAGTCTAGGTTCGAATCCTAGTCCCCCAGCCATCGCTTCCCAAGCAAAATCAACGACTTAACAATGAGCAGCGACGCTCTCATTGTGTCAAAAAACCGTTAGCAGTACATTAGCAGCGCTCAAACGCTGTCCAGCGCGGATTTTCCCACGCTGCGCCGCAAAAATTGAGCGTTTGCGAGGCTTTGATGGGCAACGTGGTTCATATCCTCGACGGCGCTGTGGCGCTCTATCAGCGCGAATATATGGGCACGCAGACATGGACAGCGCGCTACAAAATTCGCAACATGAAAGGCTATGTGACCAAAGCGACAGGCAAGCGCGACTTGGAGGAGGCCAAGGACGTTGCCCGCGAGAAGCACGCCGAACTGACCGCCGATTTCCGCCGTGGCATTCCCATTCGCAGCCGCACCTTCAAACTGGCCGTCAACGCCTACTTGGAAGATCTGCAAACGGCAGTTCTGACGGGCAAGGCCACGGAACGGACGATGAAGGACAACAAGGCGGTCATAAACCGCTATCTGCTGCCCTACTTTGAAAGCAAGGCCATTGACGCTATCAGGCAGGAGCAGATTGAGGCGTACAAGCTGTGGCGGCTGACATATTGGACGGAAGGGCCAGGGGCAAAGGACACTTCTCGCGAATACATGCGCGGCGGCAAGCTCATCAAGGCCAAGCGCCCGCAAAAGACACAGACGCAGCGCTCGGGCGAAATCTTCATCCTCAAAGCCATCTTCAATTCGGCGCGTAAGCGCGGATGGGTGAAGCGCGATCAGATCCCCGACATTGATGACGAACAGCGCAAAACTGCGCGTCGGCCTGCGTTCACGGAAGCGGAGTGGAAGCGCATCCTTGCGGCCATGCCCACCTATATAAATGGCGCGAAGGGCTTGGTGGTGGAGGCCGACCGCAAGATGGTCTGCGCCTACGTGGAGTTCATGTTTGAAACAGGGCTGCGGCCAGGGAAAGAGCACCAGCAGCTGACATGGGCGGATTGCGAACTGATCACCAACAAGGCTGAGGTTGGCGTGGTCAGAGAAACCCACGTTCATATCCGCGACGACACCAAGACGGGGAAGCGCACGGCGGTCAGCAGCGAGGCAACATGGGATATTTTGAACCAGATTAAGGCGTTTTCGCCGTGGACCAAGCCCAGCGACCCCATTTTTGCCGACCGCAAGACGGGCAAGCCCATATTGAGCTTTGCGAAGGGCGTGTCGGCGCTGCTGAAGACGGTCGGGCTGGAATACGACCGCAATGGCGTGAAGTTCTCGCCATACAGTCTGCGCCACACCTATGCCACTGACCGCCTTATCAAAGGCAGGCTGGACGTTTGGCTGCTGGCGAAGAACATGGGCACCAGCGTGGAGATGATCCGCAAGCACTATGGGCAGGACGAGCCAAAGCAGCGGTCGCACGAACTCATCCACGACAAGGTGCAATTGGACACGGATGCCATTTTGGCGCTTTTGAGGGATAATCCCGCGCTTGCAGCGGAGATATTGAGCAAGGCCAATTTGCCCGAGGGACCGACATACGATCCCGACGCGCCAGTTGTTAAGCCCGATCCCAATGCGCCGCGCAAGCGCAAGAAGTTCAGGCTGACCGACATGATTGATAAGCCAAAAGACCCCGAGTGAGTGTCGTGTTACACGACAGGCGCACCTTATATATAGGCCGCCGTCGCTTTGGCCCTTTGCGCGTCGTACACGCCGCCGATTTGGCTGCCCAGCAGTACGGCACTCATGGAAACAGCCCCGCTTGTACGGGGCTGTTTGGCGTTTAAGCGAGCTTCTTGCCGAAGCGTCCCTTCATCGCGGACAAGTTCCAACGCATTGTCATGGCTAATCGAGAACAATAGTTGGAAGTTCTCCATCAGATGGGCTTATGATGATCTTGCCGATATCAATATCCATGTCAATATCATGGTCGCTACACCAAACAAAAGCGAGGTGGCTATAGTCATGCCACTCGCTCTCCGCCCCGCCATTGATATCAGATATGATATTATCAAAAATATATACAAGACAATTAATGGCAAGCTCCTCCTCAGTAGCTGATAACTCTCTTGCAGAGCTAATATCCGCTATTGACTGGAATGACCAGTCCCACATTGCAGGAGAAAACTTATCAGCAGCCTCCATAAACTCAATCCATGTCTTGTCAACAAATTGGCCGTGAATGAGAGTCTTGTGGCGAGTATAGAGATTGCTAAAGTTCACTTTTGCCCCCATTTAAGAGATCAATGAGATAGTTTTGTAATGTTAACGCTCAGCCATTGCGGCTAATAAGCGCCCTATGCTCATCATTCATCTGCGCAAACATGATCTGTTTGGGCACGAAAAACGAGACAGCAATTTTGCACTCAAAAGAAGCCAGCGGAAGAGGCTATTTTGCGATCGTTCAGCCACCATCTGTTAAAATCAGGGGTGAATTTCGCACTCATGGAAACAGCCCCGCTTGTACGGGGCTGTTTGGCGTTTAAGCGAGCTTCTTACCGAAGCGTCCCTTCATCGCAGTCAACTGCTTGTCCAGTTCGCCAGCGACCACAGCATCGCGCACCAGCGTCAGCGTGGGAACCAGTTCCGCCACGTCGCCGATCTCAATGGCCGTCTTCTTCGGCTTAATCTCCACGATCTTGTTGCCGTAGCGCACTTCCAGCATGAACGCCCCATTGGCCTCCTGCCAGTACCAGGGGCGAAATTTGACCAGTCGGTCTTGCAAGGTCTTGTTGCCCTCGCCGTCCTTCGTCCAGCGCTTGCGCCGAATTTCAAATCCCTCGCCCTTCTGCATCGCTTCCGCAGCAGCGATCTGCTGATTGATGGCTTCCACCAGCTTGTGCCGCAGACGCCCTTCAGGCGTTGCCGCGACAGCACGTCGGGTCTTTTCGCTCAGCTTCAGCTTGTCCAATGCACTCATCATCACATCCTCCAACGGGAACACATAACGAACATGCTATGGCCTGCTGGCCGAGGAGGACAACCGAAAGAAGGTGTCAGCTTATGAGCAACAGTCGCAATCAAACGAACATACATGCTGTATGTTCGTTGCCTCCCCAGGCTCATATGGGCACTATGGGGCTGAGCAATTTGCTGGATAGGGGGCTTGCATGTCCGAGGTTGAGGACGAGGGCTTTCAGGAAGCACTCGCTGTTGTCGAGGCTGAGATCAAGGCTTTTGACGATAAAGTAGCCGCTGAAGCAACCTCGCAAGCTGAAAAAGCCACAGCGCTTTATGCCGCCCTTGCACAAGCATTCAAGTTTCATCGCGATTGGGCGGGAAAGCCGCCCTATCTGCACCTGCTTGAGAACAAGAAGGTGAGGGCAACCGCTCGGGGAACAAAAGCCAGCCCTTATATTCCAACTCTAAAGGCATTCTTCGATCCGTCGTTGGATGAGTGCTCACCGACCACGGATGACGAGAAAAAGGACAAAGCCCGCCGTCAAAAAGCGATCAGCACCTATAGCGCCGTGCTGGATTATGCGTCGCATGAAAGCGCTGCCGATGTAGCGGAATTTATTGCGAATGAAGGGGGAATCGAAACTGCTCGGGTGAAGTGGAAGGAAAAGCGTGACGCAGAACCCGATGCGGTTGAGCGCAGAAGGACGGCCAGTGAGAGGCGCGAGCAACAGCTGAAAAGCGGCTTGGCTAAACTTCAAAAGGGAATGCGGACTGCACTCCCGAAAATGCCTGAATTCAAAGGGACAACGCAGCTCGCCGCTATCTATTTTGATAATGCGGGGGTCGCTCACTATCTCGGCTTGGCGGAACGTGACGACAGCGCAAAAGCCTTGCTGGACAAGTTCCTGATTTCCCACGGTGACGCGCCAAAGACAGACGTGAATTCAGCCACGGCAACGAATGCGGAACGGAACGATCTTGATAAGCTGCTGGCCCTTTTGAGCGTTGGCGCAGTCGCCCACCCCAAAGACGCAAACGTGCGGATCAAAAACGGCAAGAAGGGCTGTGAGATACAGGCATCTCATGGCAGCTACGACACGTGCATGTTCTCCGCCACGCTACCTCACCAAGACTTCCTCCCAGTCGGCACATACTGGTTTGGGGCAAATGCCATAGGCTGCATGAAGAGGCTCGCCATTCTGGGAAAGCATGGTGCCAAATTCACCATCACTGGCCCGTCAAAGATTGATGGCATTGATGCGGCAGTGGAAATCACCATCACCGACTATCAAGCTGGCATCGCCGCCATCTCGGCTAAAACCCCAGATCAGCCGTGGGATTGGCGTGATGTGATTCCCCACACTGATATCCGCCGCATTGCGGAAAAGGACGGTGTCGCGACGATTACCTATGTCTCCACCGTGGAAAAGATGGCTCGCATCAAGCTGATCAACGCATGGGACGCGGAAGCCAAGGTCGAAGGGGATTTCGCAACGTGGCTGCAATCCACTCTTGGCATCAGCAAGAAAGACCCAAACCAGCGGTTGGTAAAAGCCATCAGCGACGGAACGCGAAAGACCACGATGTTCCGCATCACGGAAAAAGATTGGACTGTGCTCGATAGCAAGGGCGATGTGACCACCCATACCTTCTCGTCGCCCATTGGCGCTGCGGGGTTCGTCACTGAGTTTGTGCTCGGCTCAAAGGACATTCTTCCCGCCATTGACGCAGTGAAGGCACTGGTGGATGGCGGCAGCACGACCATCGCGCTCGTCAATAAGCTGATGCGCGTTCAGTGCAAGAAGGGCAGCTTTATGGCTGAGGTCTTCATCCCGTCCATTGGCACTGATGGGCGGCATCAGGCGTATACGGAGTTTGACTCTCCGTTTTCTCAATGACATTGAATGTGAGAGCCTTCAATGAATTACATCCGTGCCAGCTTCAAATCATTGCGCCAGTTGCGTCGTGAAGCCCCCACGCCGGAAGCGGCCCGAGCATTGCTCATTGCTCTGAATGATTTCTGGGCTATTGCGCGGATGAAGGGCGATTTAGCCCTTGAACCCCATTGCGATCATCCCGAGCGAAGCATTCTTCTTCATTATCACCGGGCGTTGCGTGATCTTCCTTGGCTGTCGGCCCCCTTCATCGATTTCATCCGCCAATCCACATTGGGGCTGGGTGAGGTCAAGGCGGCACAACGGCTTCTTGACGGCCACCTTCTGGTCGAGCAACGCCACATGGACGATACCCTCAGTTTTGCCGCAATGGCAGCCAACACGGCGGCTGCATTTGGCGTCATCGGAACTGCGGGTGCGCTGGCTTTTGCCCAAGTTGATTGGTCTCATATGGCCTTCGGGTTGATCGGAAGCTCTGGGCTGCTGCTCTTGGCGTCACGCTTGTGGCTGGCTCGTATCAGAACGATAGCCACGGAACGCCTTGGAATGCTCAAGGCCCTCAGCGTTGGCTGCGTCGCTCATCTTGACGGCTATGCCCCAATGACGACGGCGGAGCACGCTCGGTTCTCATTGCCGCCACGGCTTCGCATGACCGCCAAGGATTTGGAGGAGGCCCTCGATACCGAGGCTTTTCGTCATCGCCATCCCGATTGCGAACCGACCGTCGAAGGGGCATTCGGAGAGCTATTTGACGATGGTGATTGCGACAAGGAAATCGCCGCATACCTGAATGGCAAGCGACCCGAAGACCCGGATTGGCTTGAAAAACGCCTTGTTCCGATGCTACGAAAACTCCCCGCTGAACTGGCCCCGGATCAGATCGCGATTGCGGAGGCGTTCGCCAAGCTCAAGGCCCTTGAGGATTTCGAACTCCAGCGCATTCTGAGGGAGTTCAACAAGGATATGCTGGGAATCGCCTTCCTGGGTGCCCCCATGCCGACCGTGCTGCGCTTTTTCGACAACATATCAAAGCGAGCACAAAAGATGCTGCTCGATGATATGGAATCCTTCGTCAGGGTTCCCATTGACGACATCATCTCCGCTCAGGGTAAGGTCGTGGCTCAGGTGAGCGAGTGGATGAAAACAGGACAGTTCAGGTATGACAAGGAACGAGAGGAGGATTTGTTGGAGGAATGGAGGAGGCTAACCGCTGGCATTACGGCTGCTTGCCAACAGCCGCCAGATGCGGAGGAACTCTCACCCCGCCAAAAATTCGAGCAATCGACGACGAATCAAAAATATTGATGTCATCGCAGGTAGGAAGAGTATTCTGGAACATCCCGAATTTGCTTGTATGCTCCGATATCATAATATTCTTGATTTCGATTGAATGGCCAGTAACCAACCTCCCGTATTTTTTTTACAGGAACCATTACAAGCATGTCGCTAGATATGCTCTCCCCTTTCTCCGCTTTGTTTTGCAGGTAAGCCTGCTGATAGAATAATTGCTCAGCAACCTTTTCAGCCCCAGAAACTTTCATATCGAGATTGACGATATCTCTTTTGCGCATGTCAGCCGCAGCGGCCATGCCGGTTACAGTTTCCGCGAGTTTTTCAAACGCCTTTACAAGCTTATCCCCACCGGCAACAACCTTCTCACCACTCTTCAGAGACGTGTATAGGTTTGTAAGGGCGAGAATTTTTTCCTGCTTTGCTGTGTCTGTGTAATGCTCGACAAGGCCAGCAGTGGACATCGTATAAACAGCACCAAGATCTCCAGGTGTCTTTACATTAGACCAGTAGCGAGCGGCATTAAGGGCGTTATCAGAGTTAATGGCATTTTGGATTGCTCCAGAATCCGAAAAAATTGCGTCATATCCTTCCTTAAAAGTCTTTGCGATATCCGAGGTTGTTTTCAAAATTTCTTTTACCTCTGATGCTGTTGATACAGCATTTTTTCCGGAGTCTATGATTGATAAGACACTGGTAAATGCCTCCTTTGCTCCGTAGGCCGTGTTGACGTTAAACCCAGTTTCCTTGGACGTAACAAATTTCACATCTTTTAAAAGATTATAGCGAGGCTCTGCCCCGAATCCATAGTCTTCACTGTGTCCTGATGCAGCATCGATAAGCTGCATGGCGTTTATCATTGCGGGCTCATTTATTTTTTTCACCTGACTTGAAAATACCTTCTGGACCAAATCAACCTGACTGGAATAATAATTTGCAATTGGATTTCCATAGAATGCCCCCCCAAATTTACTCTCAAGCTCAGATTTGACATTCGACAGAATTCCTTCGGCCTTCTCTTGAGCCAAGGTTTGGAGCTTATACTCGACAAGGCTAGAACCTGATAACGCAAAGGTCATCTTGGATTCACCAGAAAACTCGACAGAAGCTGTTGTTTTCTCAGCTATTTCACCGACACTCTGATCTGGCCCAGGTGGCGGCTCAGGTGCAGCGCGGTAACTGTCATAAACTTTCTTTAGCTTTGATAGTGAGGTTGCGCCCATTTCGATTTCACGGGCGATAGCAAGAAACATAGCGTCATTAGCTGAAATGGCGTTTCCAGACTGACTTGCTTCTAAGGTTGATAGAAGTTTCGCGGCAACAACTCTCGCATTGTATGGGATTTGATTCCAGACCTGATCTGTCTGAGATAAGCTTCCAGACCGAAGTAAGTTAAAAATACCAACAAAATTCTCATTAGAGTATTTTTCAAACAGAACCTTATTCTGGGCTTCGGTTGGCTTCCCTCCCACATATAAGGAGCGCCACAGGGGATCTTTCTTGTCAGCAGTAATAACGCCATTATCAACGGCGTCAGATAGTTTAACGAAATCTGCATTCTTATAATTCTTATAGACCTCAAGTTTTTCAATGCTTTGCTTATAGCCCCCCTTGTCACTGGAGGCGTACTGCATGAATTGATCCTGAATGCCCTGGCTGACCACATAGGCCCAAATGCCTTCGGAGCGATCCTTCTCGCTGCGATCCTGCGAAATGCGGTTGGATTTATCGATGGCTGCCTGGAGCGAACCGGCGCTGGTGTTCGTGGTCGCCGTAGTCGTCCCGGAACCATTGATCGAGAACGACGGCGAGTTCGGGACCGACACAGTGGCGTTACCGGTCCGATAGACGGTAATTGTTTTGCTGAACGAATTACTGACCGACGGCGAGGTGATGGTTACGTCGCCGTTGGTCGATCCGCTGGCCGAGGCAGTTCGGATCGACATGTTCTCGCGTGGGATGATTTTGTTGGAACTGTTGATGACAATGGCTCCGCCATAGGTGCGGATGGAGGTGCCGTAGAAATTCATGAACTCGTCATTATAGATGTTGATGTTGCCCAACTCTGTGGTCAAGTTATGTAAGTTGACGGTCGAGATTTTGTTACCGAAATCCGACCCGGCGTCACGTCCCGCATAGATGTTGATGCTGCCCGTTCCTTGGGTCCGTAGGCCCACATAAGTCTCATCACCCGGTGCAGCAGTTCCCGGATCGTACAAGCTGATCAAACCGTCGGCATCGCCACTACCCGAAGAATTACGGGTTTTCATTGTGATGCTGATATTCTGGGGCAGGGTGATCTCGCCCCCGCCGAACGTATGGTTGGACTGGACCGAGATGCGTGTCCCAGCATAGAGCAGGATATTGCTGGATGCGGCTTCCAACAAAGCTTCGCTCACACCGGACGTTCCATCATTGACGTCGATATTGGTTGAGGCTCCCCCGCCACCAGCCGTACCAAAAATGTCGATATTGGCAGGATCAAGCAGCAGTGTCCCGAACCGGCCCGATAAGCTGCCCAGATCGGCTCGCCCGGTATAGGCAAGCGTTCGCTTGCCGGAAACCTCGGCGAAGCCACCCAGACCACTGCCGGCTCCTCGCGCCGAGATGGCGCCGGTGAAGGAGGTGTGACCGTCTGCCCAGACGACAACCTTGCCGCCTTTGCCGTCCGCGGTCGCGTCGGCCTTCAGCAAAGCCCCTTGTGCGACCGTTGTCGTCATGGCATTTGGGATAGCTGTTTGCTCGCGCTCGATACCGAACTGGCTCATAATCCAGGGGTCGGCCTCGCCCCCCAGATAGTCGCCACCCACCAATATGCGCCCACCACCCGCGCCGCCGCTGGCGTCAACCACCGCGCTATCGCCGATCTTGAGCTGATTTCCGGTAATCTCGGCACGCCCGCCGACTTGGGCGGCATCAAGGCCGGACACGTCCAGCCTTCCCGTGACCTGGGTCGTGTTGTCGCCACCCTTCAGGATGATCTCGCCGCCCTGTCGCTCGACGGTACGGGCACTGACCAGGCCAGTGGTATTGATGGCGTTATCCACTACGCCTTTTGCGGCGCTGGCGCTCATGAGGACTCGACCACCATCGGCATAAATCTTGCCGCTATTCTCGATCAGGCTGGCGACCGGCTGGCCATCGGCTCCGACGATCTGGCTGGCGATCTTGTCGCTGGCCTGAAAGAGGATCAGGTTGTCGCCGTACAAGTCCAGGGTCACGCCATTGGCGGCGGCGAGCGCTACCTTGCCCAGACGGGCGGAAATTATCCCGGAATTGCGGAGGTAGGGCGATACGATGGCGACCAAACCGCCATCGGCGGCGGTGATGGTCCCTTCATTGATGATTTGGGCATTAGCCTTGCCGGGAATGTCGAAACGCAGATTCCCCGCCATGAAGTTTTCGTTCTTGATGTTGGCCGTGGAGGCGATCAGGGCTGCAACATCGATCTTGGAGCCTGCCCCGAAGACGATGCCGTTGGGATTGACCAGGACGACGCGGCCATTGGCCTGAAGGTTGCCGAGAATCTGCGACACCTGATCGCCCGTCACCCGATTCAGAGTCATGGACGAGGATGAAGGCTGAATGAAGCGGGTAGTTTCGCCCGCAGCGATGCTGAAGCTTTTCCAGTCGATGATGGCGCGGTCACTGGATTGGTTGATTTGCACAGTCTTAGGATCGGGTTGACTGATCGTGGCAGAGCCTTGCGTCACCGCGCCACCTTGCGGGTTAGCATGGGCCAGAGAAATCGTCAGGCCGAGCATGGGAAGACATCCAACCAGGGCGGTGGTGGAGCGGAGCCATTGGCGGATGACTGAGCGTTGGGCGAGATTGGTGCTCATGGGCCTAGTACCTTGCCGAAATGCTGAAGAACAAACGCGGTTCCTTGCCCTTGCCGCCGGGAAGATTGGCGGATACCGGGCGGGTCAAGGGCTTGTCGATTTCCAGGCTACCGCTGAAATAGTCGGTCAGGCCGAAGCGGATGCCAATGCCCGCCGAGGTCCCGGTACGGACGGCATTAGTATTGACCGGGTCACGGTCGTGGGTGAGACCGGCATCGTAGAAAATAAATGGCTGATAGTATTTTAGCCCGATATCCTCTACCTGATTGGTGTACTGGAGTTCCAGCTTGCCCGCGACGCCGTTGTCGCCCGTGATCTCAGACGAATCATAGGCGCGGCCGTATTGCGAGCCGCCATAGCCAAACTCCTCGGATGTCAGCAGGGCATTGGCCGACCATTGACCGGTCATACCGATGATCAGGGCAAACTGATTGGGCAGTTGCTGGGTGCGCGACGCATCAAGGGTCAATTTAGTGAAATCGGCTCGCCCCCGCGCCCGCGACTTCAAGCCGTATTCGTAGCGCGTGGCTCCCAACCCGTCGATGCCCCGGTAAAGATCGATTGCGAACAGGTTGACGCCGTCCAAGGAATCCGAAAAGTCGTAGGATCCTCCGATCTTGAAAGCCCTGGTATGGTCGCTGGACGATAGCTGCCCCAACTGCTCAGAGCGAGAATCCCGCGATGTGAACCCTGCGGATAGGGAGAAGTTCTCTGCCCTGGTGCGGATAAAGGGGTGGGTAAGTGCGGCACTTAGAGTGACGTTGCGGGAGCGTTGCTCCAAATCACGCAAGGACTCGCCCGGTTCACCCCGGCTACGGTTGCCCGAAAGGGTAAGCTTGGTTCCCTCCGAGTTCAGCACCTCGTCGTGCTGGATGGAAAGGTAACGTAGTTCCCTCTTATCGGTGGTATTAATCCAGTTGACGGATGTCTTTTCGTGCAAACCAAGAACAGAGTTAAGGCCCGCGCCCAGGGTGTATTCCTGAGGTCCACTTGTCTTGGTACCGCGGTTGTCGAACGTGGCCGACATATCCACGTACTTATGCTCGACGATGAAAACGACGTCAGAAGCGCCGGGCACAGTCTCGGATGGGCGCAAGACCGCCTTGGCCTTGACGCCCGGCAGGTCGTTGGCGAGGAGCGAGTAGCGTTCCAGCACCTTGTTATCAAGGGGCTTGGATTCTTTGATCCGCTCGCCCCATTCGTGGAACAGGGCTGCGCGTCCGTTAGCCTCTCCCTCAATCAGCACCTCGTTGACATGGCCTTCCACCACGCGGAGGGCAATATTGCCGTCCGCAATGCGCTGAGGCGGGACGATGGCCTTAGACAGTATATAGCCAGCGTTGCGGTACTTGGCGGTGATTTCGTCCGCCAACTTGTATATCTCAGTGAGCGAGACTTCCTTGCCCACCTTGTCGGCATGAAAGTTAGACAGATCGGAAACGGGAAAGACCGTCGCGCCCTCAATGGCCACGTCGTTCAGGGTGAAAATGATTTTGTCAGATTCTTCGGGCGGAAGTTGCTCGTCAACTTCGGGGGCCTGTGGCTCAATGACCGATTGCGGTTTGCGTGGCTGCTCGAACCGCTTCTCGATCCGGCCAGGAT
Organism: Paramagnetospirillum magneticum AMB-1; assembly: GCF_000009985.1. Taxonomy (GTDB): domain Bacteria; phylum Pseudomonadota; class Alphaproteobacteria; order Rhodospirillales; family Magnetospirillaceae; genus Phaeospirillum; species Phaeospirillum magneticum. The sequence continues at coordinate 4,149,045 of NC_007626.1, read as the reverse complement.
CATCTCCGGCAGAGAAGTTGGCTTGCGCCATAGCACTGGGGGCAATTGCCAGCACGGTCAGGCATACGCTTGTACCAAGAGCGCGAGATGTACGATGGCGATATGTCACTGTCCGTTCTCCGGCATGATAACGATCCGGACAATGCCGCCCGAAATTTGTTGCGGCGGCACAGTAGCCTTAGCGGTCGGACGTCCTTCCGCTTTGAGCTTGCCGGTGATGGCGTCCGCGATCCGGTAAATATCGGAGAGGGAGGCATCCCCTCCGAGTAGACCGGAATAAAGAGGAAAGAAGTCCGTGGGCTTGGTGGAGCCTGTGGCACCCTCTACCATCACCCCAACCAAGGCAATGCGGACGCGATCACTCTCCTTCAGGGATGGACGACTGTCCGGAATGATAGGCTCAAATATAGAAAGCAGCTTACGTGGCTGTTCAAATCGCTTCTCAATCCGCCCTGGATGGTCTGAGGCGGGGAGATTGCCCTGGGCTGCGGCCGATTGCGTTGCCATTGCGAATGTTATGGCATAGATTGAAAGGCTCCTTGGGCATATTTCCCAGGTCATCACAGGCACGCGCCCCTTTATTTTATTAAACATCATTGATGGTCCTGTTAGCTTAGAAAAAGCCATAAAAACCAGCATGATTATGCTCAATCAAATTCAGCCAGTTCTAACCACGGCCAACACCGATGATGTCTAAGGCCCCCGCTACACGATTTAATCGACCCCATTGCGTTCACTTAACAAATTTGCGGATGGGCGTAAAGGTTGAATTTTGCCAGGGATGCCAGGGCGTTCATCATCGACGAACATACAGCATGTATGTTCAGCTACCTCGCCGCTGATAGCCGCTCAATTTCATTCCCAACCCCATCCCGCAGCGTGACTAACCGAGTGCAATTGCCCCGTTCCATCTCGGTCGTCGCCACGGCGGCATATTTGGACGAGATGGACGATAGCCGCTGCGACAACCGCATCAGCACCAACAACGACGGTGGCCGCTGCCGCGCCTTGGCGCAGGACATGTAACTGCGCGACTGACCGAGCCAAAACCGAGAGAATTCATATTGGCTCTCGACCATCCACATATCCCTCAATTCCCCATAGATCTTCTCCAGCAGCATGGCCGTTCCTCCTCAGTGCGTTTCGTCCCGCTATTTAGCCGTCCGCGCTAAATACGCTTGCGGAGCAGCGCCATGCTGGACGCTGCCGCCAGGAGGAGAAAACGCCATGAACAGACTGCCCAATTTACCCAAGGGATACTGCGAGATGGGCTTCAACGGCCAGGTTGTTCCCATCACTGAAGCAGTGCGCGAGGCAATACGCGCCAGCCAAGCACTCGGGGCTTTGGACGCCCAAGAAACCAGTAGCGAAAATATTTTTGAAAATTCTTACGAACTTGGCCTCAATCCGAGATAAATACATATGGCTGGAAACGGCTTGGCATAACGTCCATATAACGAAGCAGGCGGCGCTTAATAAATAGAGTGCGGGAAACGACAGTACCGCAACTTCGAGACGTAAGAGGGAAAACTTTAAACCAGCGCAGAAAGGATCAGTCGGCAGATTAGCACGCTGCACGACTGAGACTACGGCCAAGGCGCGAGAGTGCGATTAACGCACACGGATTGAGTTCACGATATAGGACTTGGCGCAGACGCGGATGTTATGCGTCGCCGTAGTTGCTTGCAATTGCATAACCGCACTGAGCGTAAGGCTCAGGAGAGACGCTTCTATAGATAAGGAATTCGGGTGCCGCCTTAGCTGATGCGAAATAACACGACGACGGAAAAGACGTCCATCTCTCCCCCCACTGTCAGGCGCTTCTTCAATGAAGTTCACCGGCGAGGACACACCGCCTTGTGTCATCCCGTAGTTTGGCAGTGGGGGGAGAAATGTGACTCGGGAAAAGAAAGATCGAGAAATCATCAAACAGATAAATTCGATGAAATACGAGTTGGAGATATAGCCAATCGAGTTTCCAGTAGCCCAAGCACTACCAGAGATGAATTGCTCTCTTTCAGCTTTTCGCTGCCGAGATATGTAGAAATAGCCGCAGTCGAACTAACCAACTGATCGATAAGACGAAAATCAATTGATTGACACAGAACGGATTGCTTGCGGCCTCCTGCTATCTTAAGGGCAAAGCCGCAGTCATCCCTCGCTATAAATACATGCGGACAAACTACATCTCGGGAGACAACACATGCGAGCTTGGGAAGTTATCAAAGAAGACACAACACCAAATTCCTTCGCGGACAATCTGAAGCTCAAAGCCGATATGAAGTCCGAACAAGCTAAGAAGCTGAAGCAGTCCGCCGCCATGGCGAAAAAGCGGGAACAAATCAACACAACCCGCGCAGCCCTTTCGAAAAATCAGGGCGAACTGACCAAGCTTTCTTCGTCAACGCCATAACATAAGAAAACACAGCTTTTCTTATGTTTTGCGATAACCTCTTGATTATCAACGCAGATAATAGCGGTCGGTCCTGCTGCGATTTTGATCATATAATTTTTTACCTAGTGGGATAACTTTTCATTAGGTAAAGCGATGAAGCAAGCAAAGGTACTCAGCGAAGCGGAACTGAAGCGCGTGCTGTCCGTTGTCGCCAATCAGCGTCATGCAGCGCGTAACCGCGTTGCGCTCATGCTCAGTTTTTATGCGGGGATGCGCGTCGGCGAGATTGCCCATTTGAAACTTGGCGATGTGATTGACGGCGATGGTCGCGTGAAGGACCAAATCGTGCTGCCTGCCAGCTACACCAAAACAGCGGAGGCCAGGACGGTGTTCGTTAGTGGTAAGCTGCGCCGCGAACTGGAACGCTTCGTGTCGTGCAGCACGACAACGGATCGCGCCGCGCCGTTCCTCGTGACACAAAAGGCCACGGCGTTCTCGGCCAACACGCTCTGCCAACTATTCGGACAGATATATGCGCTGGCTGGGATTGATGGCGCGAGCAGCCACAGCGGTCGGCGGTGGTTCATCACGCAGATGGCTCACAAGGGCGTTTCGGCCAAGGTGATCATGACGCTGGCTGGTCATCGCCACTTGTCCACCACGCAGCGCTACATCGAGGTCAACGACCAGATGATGCGATCCGCCGTTGAAAATTTATAGCTGCCTTAAAGCGGGGCGAACATACAGCATGTATATTAGCCTCTCAGGCCAGCTTGATCTTTGCTAGGTCGCTTTCGGGCGTTTCGCTCTTTAAGGCCGCAACGAGTTGGCTCACCACCCCCGCTTTTGCATCCACAATCTTGCTTGAACTGCGATAAGCGTAGCGCAGGAACATTTCCATGCTGATGTTCATGAAGGCCAGGTAGCCCAAAGGAGAAAGCCTCCCAGCCTCATCGTAGTTTACAAGATCAAGGATCATTTCAAATGGCATATGGAAATTCAGGGTGGATGTGCCAAACATGGTAATCATGTTGCGAATTCGCTGCTCGATGCACGGCCCACAGTCAGGATTGTCTGCCGTGCAATAGATGCGGCAATCTTTTCCGCAGGTTGGCTGAAACCATTGGGCATGAAGCACTTTTCTTTGGACAATGCCCCTCCCACCATCCGTGTAGTAATTCCCTTTTGTTCCAACTGCGAAGCAGCCATTTGATGAATCGCAACTGACCGTAAAGTCCTCATCGCCCAGGATTTGCCGCAGTGCCTTTTGAATAAGCGTGAAGGTAGCAACCCGCTTTGCGGAAGTGACGCCGAGAACGTGAATCCAGCGATGGTTGCTATGTTTGCCCAAAAACCCATCCTGCAACATGCGCGATATAACGCGCAAAGCGGCTTGGGTATCTCGCGCGGCATAGCCCCCAAATGACCAGCCGTCAAAGGCTCTTTCCCCCCATTGGCGGCGGTCGCAATACCCCTTCACCTCGTCATACCAACGCAAAACACCGTTCTGCCCTTCAATTTCCAGCCCCTGGATTACGTTCAGCATCCGCATTTTGCTGGGATTGCGATTTTTTACCTGCCATGTGAAGTTTGCTTTTGACCAGAAAAGTGCTTCATCGACCGACTCGATGGATTTGGCCTTGCGGCTGTTGACGCAGCCACTGGGAACATCCATGGCGATTCCAATGTCGGAGATTTCCTCCTGCCATCTCAGGATTTGCTCGCGCTTTTCGTAATAGTCTTTTGGCGTCCAAACCCCTGTGAGCACCTGAAATCCGCCGCTATCGCTCATAAGCATCGTGTCGTCACGACGATCCCATATGCCAGGGGTAAGCTCCCTCGACTTTTCAACATTCAGGTCAGCGCCACCCGCGCTGTAGAGCGCTGCATCATATAGATACAGCCCGTCCTTGCTCAGAAAGTTGAAATCGGCGAACGAGAGAAAGCCATGATCTTGTAGCTTTGTGGCGACATCATTCCTGGCGGAATATTGCAGGTAACTACTATGTATCGCAGGGAGGATGGTTACATGGTCCTTGCGCCAGTGCCGATAATCTGGGCGGTTGTTGCGGCTCACGTCCCAATCAAGGGTATCCATGTCTGTCATGCAAGCAACGCCTTCATCGCTATTTGATAAGGAGGCTACGAAAGGTTCCGCGACAGAGCAAGGGATGTCAGGTGAATAGACGAACATACATGCTGTATGTTCGTCGCTGACCACCGCGTTCGGTGGTCAGACTTCCCATTATAGCATACGATAACGAGCAAAATCGGACAAGAACAAAGAGCAAACGCATTGCGTCGCAGCGAGCTGCTGAAGCGTCTATGGCAATGAAAACATTGAGAAAAGTGGAAGAAAATTAGCAGTTTCGTTAGCAGTAATTTTTCATGTGTCATAACGCATCGTTTTTACTGCTATTATTGAAAGTACCGACAAACTCTGACTCCGCCAGTCTAGGTTCGAATCCTAGTCCCCCAGCCATCTCCACACAGCAAAATCAACGCCTTCTTGTCGGTTTCGGCTTTAAGCCGGATTTTGCATCTTTAATCCGGACGGCGACAGCCATAGGGCGGACGGATTCAGGCGCTCACTCACCAACGAAATCGTTGTAGGGCAGTCAGTTAGCTGCGTCATCCGGGGTAATTCGCCGGAGAGGACGCCTGCTGTCGCCATTGTCGGCTTGACGCTGAAGATTTCGGATTCGTCCGGCTTATAGGCTATCCGCCAGAAGGTGGCGGAAAACCTTACTGAAGCGGGGCAATCATTGGCCATGCCGCTCAGTAATGAGATGTAATTTCCGATACGCAGGTGTCTGAGCAAGCTCGGGGCGAGCATTCGATAGTCGCTCAAGGATGGTGCGCAGGCTCCGGGCGTCCCAGTGGGCGATATCCGCGTCCGTGGTTTGATCAAGCAAGCCCAGGACCGCTTCGGGAAAATCGGCGCAGAAATCGGGCTGGTTTTCATCCGGCTCTTCCAGATCATGCAAAAGTCCATGATGCCGCCCCAACGGGCGAAGCAATTTGCGTCGGACCAGGATTTCCACAGCATCGCCAAATTGCGGACCGCAATGCAGCGCCACTTGAACCAGTGCGGAGGCCACCTCGGGAGTGTTTTGGGCGATGGTCGCCGGCCAGGTTTTGCCGATGATCGGCCGGATTGCTGTTGTCCATAGTTCGCCTGCCTTTGCTTCGGCTCCCGACAAGCGTTGGAAGAAGTGCCAGGCCATGGCCCGCAGATCTTCCACCCTGGCATTGCGCATGACCCGAGCGACGTCATCCTTGGCGAACAGGCCGGGGGCTTCTACCAGAATGTCTGCGAACATCTGGCTCCAGGCTTCGGTGCAGTCCTGCTTCTGAAAGCGCCCTGCCATCGACAAGAAGGCCGGAACCAGTTCCTGCATCAAGGGAACATCCCAGTGGCGTCCCCAGAAATACCCTTCCCATAGGCCAAGGGCCTCGGCGTGCGCGGCCATCATGCGGGGGAGCAAAATCTGTCGGGTCGCTTCCGCGAACATGCGGTGCAGCCACAACAGGCGCGAGGTGGCAATGATGCGCCCGTGAAGGTGAGCTTCCTCTTCTCCCTCGATCGTCATACCCCAACAGGGTTGTACGGCTTGGCCCGTTTCCTCGGGCAACGCCAGAATCAGGTCAGTGATTGTCTCCGCGAGGATGCCGCCAGGGGCATTGATGGCCTTGGTGACGGCTTCCATCTCCGATGGAGCTTCGACGTGCCGAAGCGCGGCGCGCCAAAGCCGTTCCCACAAGCGAAGAAAAGAAGTGCGGAATGCCTCTTCGCCAACGGCTCGGTCTCCCCAACTGCGGATCAGATTTGCCAGAGCCCACAACAAGGTGTCGGCGATATGGGCTTCGTGGTCTTGGACGAATTGGGCGATTGGGTCCAGATAGCGGTCGGCCCCTTCTGTTTTGGCCAAATCAGCGAGACCGCCCCATCCATCCCAGTCTGGCGGACATTGGTTCACCAACAGCGGCAGGCAGCTGAGCACCTGATCGGGGCCTTCCAGGGCCAACTCGGCCAATTGCCGCGAAGCGGTGAAACGTCCGGACTGGTTCAGCAATGCCTCGACAGTTTCTTCCGGGGGTAGGCCCAGCAAGGCTGCCGCGCTTTCATCTTCCCGGCTGATCCGCATCAGACGGACGGGCTGCGCATCCGCCATGTCTTCCGGTTTTGCATCCGCCGGAAGTGGAGCATCCAGCCCCGCCTGGCGCAATTTCCCAAGCCGGCGGTTGATCTGGCCTTGCCGCATCGCGGCGATATCATCGGCGTCGAGGTTCCGGTATTCCCGCTGAGGTGGTCCCGCGACAATCGCCGCAATCAGTTCATCGCGTGTATTGGACGAAAAATGCGGGACACGCTCTGTCAGGAAACGAGCCAATTCCGGTTCGCAATCATAGGCCCAAAGGGCCTCTTGATTGTTACCCAACAGAAAGTCCAATCCCTCTCGATCCGGGAGTTCCGGCGCATAAGCCAGGGCATGAAGGGCAAGGCGGCGAAACAGGAACAACCGGTTGACCTGCCACAGGTTCATCCAGCGTCGCGCCAATGCCACGGCGACATCCGGCTGGTCGGCACGGGCCAGCATGAAGATGCGCACGCATAGCCACACCAGCGGGGTGTATCCCTGAACACCGCGTCCCTCCGGGTCGATCAGGGAAAAGCGATCCGACAGGCCGCCGATATAGCTGCCGCCGCGCTGGAGCAATTCCATGCCCTCGGCCAGACGGGAGGTGAGTTGGTCCGCGACACCCAGCATTTCAGCCTGGAAGGCCGGCTTATCCAGGGCGTCCAAGGCCGTCTGCACGAAATCGTCGTCGGCCAATTGCAGCTCAAAGCGAGCGAGGTCGCTCAACTGCTCGGGTGGGGCCGAGGCATCCCGTCCCCATTGAAATGGCTTGTGGATGGAAAGGTAAGGGCGTGCCGCCTCCAGCAGCGCCATTGACCATCCTGGTGGCGGCAGGTCTTCACGCCGGGCCAAGGGTCTGAAATACCATCGGGACACTTGCGGGCTCGTGGCGTGATCCAGAATCAAGCGCCAGAAAGGCTTCCAAGTCCCATCATCTGGCAATTCAGAAAATTTCTGTTCGAGGAAGTATTGCCAGTCCGGGTGAACGCGCCCGTTGCGGGCAATGACCCAATCCACCAGGGCTCGGCTCCGCATGTGTCGGCTGAGCCATCGGCCAAGTTCCCAAGTGGCCGGGGCCAGCGGCAGCATGGAGCTCCTTCCGCCAGCCAGGGGCGCAAGATGCGGTCCTTTGTCAGTGGGGCTGGGCCAATCGAACAGTCCAAAATCCTGCCCACTGGCGGGGTGGTGCAATTTGACCTGGGACAAGGGCTCCAGCCAGGAAACATCGGGCGCACGCTCGGCCTGGGCGAAAGCACGGGCTACGCTGCCGTCACCTTTTGACAAGGCCCAAGCCAGATTGCGGGCTTCCTGAGTGACGATCTTGGTGGGGCTGGGCTTGGCCCCCAGCGTCAACGCTTCGTCAATCCGCGATCCCAGGCCGCTGGCATGGTGACGCGCCCATTCGAGCAAGCTGTCATTCAGCAATCGATATGGGTTCTTTCCCCCCAGTTTCCGAAACAGAATCGGTTCGACGTGCTTTGCCTGCCAAGCATCGGTCTGCCTTTTCTCGTCCACGTCGCTGCCACTGAATTCAGCCAAGGCGTAGGCTTTGCGAAACTGGCGATTCGGCCCCATATCGGCGGCCAGAGCATCGACCAGATACCCGACGATGGGATCGTTCAGGCTGTAGCCGACGAACAGTACGGTGAATTCCCGGAACAGCTCGACCACATACCGGGCAGCCCAGGCGTCACGCAGATAGGCTTTTCCGAAATCGCCACTGGTCAGAACCAAATCCCGCCCATCGGGGTCGTGCGCCCGGTCAATCCTGCCGTGCAGATAAGTGGGACCGGACCAGTGGTCCAAACGTGGAATGCCCAGACGCGGCCCTGCCTGCCACCTCAGATTCACATCCGCCCGATCAAAGCGGTCATCGAAATTGCTGGTCACGATCTGCGTTTGCCCCGCGCTGGTTCGGGCAATGGTCAGCAACGCCCGGTGAAGGGGCGCATCCTCGGTACCTGGCTTCGGGGGCTGTTCCAGGATGCCCATGACCTCGGTGCGCATGGCTGGGGCCGCTTGTTCCAGCATTTGCAGGGCACGGTCGTATTTCCCGTCCATGAACGCCCGGTGCAGCGGGTGATGCTTTTCCTTCCGGTCGAAGGCAACGCCGCATCCCTCCATCGCCAATTCCACGAGTCGGCTGAAGGTCGGCAATCCGGTGTAATAAGAAATGCCAGCCCCGCAAAACAGTACTAGACGACCTTCCTCATGAGCCTGTAGCAGCTCTTCAGGGAAGATGGGGCCGTTGGGGACAAAGGTTTTCATGTTTCAGTCATCGACAAGATTATTATTTGTCCAATGCGTACGCCTTGAGGGAGGTGTCAGCCATCATCCTCGCCTAGCTACGCCAGTTTATCAAGCTCACCCCCAAGCCATGGAATTACGGTGCCGCTGCACTTAATTCAGATGTCTGCATACCTTCCACCACCTCCCGAAACCCGCCATTCCGCTTCCGGCCCCATTGCCGAAATTCAAGCCGATACATTGCCGGGAGCCATGTTCGATCCCAGGCTTCCCCTGATCGTGCTATAATTCGCGGCCTTCCATTTCGGATGGAGGTTGGGCCGATGCGCGACGATGACCGCTGGCCAGGGCACCCCAGGCTGCTGCCCGATGAGTCGATATCTTCATGGTTCACCCGAACCGCCGCCGCCAACGGCCTGCGGCCGGGCGAGCTTTACCGCATCGTCCAGCCCGGCGGGGATCGCAATCCCCGAGACTTCGACCGTCATGCCGACTACTGCCTGCTGGACCTACTGGCGAACAAGACGGGACTCCCGGTCGAAGACCTGAAGCTCGCCACCTTCCGCCGCTGGTCCGGACGCTTGTTCGAGCACGACGACGGCCTCAACAAACTGGCATGGTTGCCACCGGCCGGGCGCGAAGGCGGGCGGCGCTGCTTCGGTCAGCAGATCTGCCCCTGGTGCCTGCGGGCCGATGCGCAGCCGTACTTGCGCCTCAACTGGCGGCTTTCGTTCTTCACGGCCTGCCCGATCCATGGGCGCCTGCTGCTGGACCGTTGCCCGACCTGCGCCGAACCGTTCAGCATCCTGCGCCAGGACGGGTGGGGCACCATCTGCTGTCCGGGTTGTGGTGCCGATCTCCGTGATTTCACCGGGGATGAACCCGCGCTCGACACCGCCCCGGTGCAACGCGATCTGCTGGACCTGATCCGGGATGGATGGCGTAGCCTCGGCGAATACGGGCCGGTCTATTCCTTCGCGGTGTTAGAGATGCTGGCCCTGCTGCTCCGACTGTTGGCCGGTGGCAAGCACGCCCATGCCCTGAGACTCTGGCTGGCCGAGCAAGACTCAAGCCTCGCGGTTCGGCGGGAAAGCCTCCCACGGGTCCGGGATGGCGCCCTGCTGACCCCGCGTGCCCGAGGCGTTCTGGTCACCATGGCTCACTGGCTGCTGGCCGAATGGCCGCATCGCTTCGTCGAGGCCGCCAAGACGGTGGGCATGACCAGCACCGATCTGCGCAAGCGCCCGGTGGGTGAGTATCCCTTCGCTTACGCCCATGCAGTGGACTGGCGCCTCAAAGAGTCGCACAAAGGCGACGCCACGGAAGAGATTGCGGCGGCGGCCCAACTGCTCCAGGGTCATGGCCAGTCGGCCAGCCGTCGGAACCTAGTCGCCCTGTGCGGAACTAAGCTAGGCTCCATGGGCAGAGTGGCCGAGCCCGTGGCCTCAGGCCGGCTCTGGGGCAAGGGACGTTACTGGAAGCTAGATGGCGTCTCGCCCGAGGTAAAGGCCGCCGCCCGTCGGGCCGCACATCGTGCTGGCGAAGACGTGGGGCCATGGCTGGATACTCTGCTTCGCCGGATGCTTGGGCTCGGCGCCACAAAAACACCTTTTGATCGTCATGATCCCGACACAATCACACCCGACGCTAACGTTGGTTGTGAAGAGTGATGGGGGACACTCGATGCCTGTACGCAAGATCGGCCTCTGTTATCGCAGTGTCAGTGGACGGGTGCCCATGGGGCAGGGGCAGCCCGGCGTCCAGGTAGAATCCACCCTGGAACGGGATTTCGCGCTGCTCTGCCGCTTCGATCGCTCCGTGGCTACCGTCGAGGAACAGCCGGTGCGGATCGAGTACGGTGATGCCGAGGGTCGTGCTCGGTCCTATGTGCCCGACTTCCTGCTGACCTATCGCGGTGGTCGGCTGGTACCGCGTCTGGTCGAGATCAAATACTCGACCGATCCCATGCTGGTGTCCGGGCAGTTGGAAGGCCGCTTTGCCGCAGCCCGCGCCTATGCCCGCCGCCTGGGCTGGCGCTTCCAGGTGGTGACCGAACTGGAAATCCGCACGCCCCGGCTGGAGAACGCCACCTTCCTGCTGCCGTTCCGAGGCCGCCCCGTTGCCGCCGGTTTGAGGGATGGCTTGCGCGAGTCCTTGCGAAAAGGCGGCCAGAAGAATGTCGCGTCGCTCGCCGATGAGGTGGCCGCGGCACTGAACTTGAGCCGGCCGGAGGTTCTGCCCGGAATCTGGACCATGGTGGCGGAGTTCGAGGTGGCTGTGGACCTGGATCGTCCCCTGACCATGACCACCATCGTCGCATTGGCAAGGGAGAAGCGGCCATGAGCAATGGATTCAGCTTTCAGCCTGGTGCCTCTGTTCTCTGGCGCGGCAAGCGCTGCATCATCGTCGAGGCGGTGACGGCCTCCTCGGTCTTGCTCGACGTTGGGGATGGCCAAGACAAAGAGGTGGTTCCCGTCTCCAAGCTGCGTCCCATCAGGGATGCCGAAACCGTTCAGGCCGACCGCAGCCTTGACGCACTGGTTCCCGAAGATCTGGCCGAGGTCAAGCGGCGTTTCACCATCATCAAGCCGCTGGTGCGCTGCGAGCGGCGGCGGGAGGCGGACGTTCTCAGGATCGCCGAGGAAAATGGTGTATGCCGGACGACGATCTACGATTGGATCAAATTGTACGAAGGGCGGCGGCGGGTCAGCGATCTCGCGCCGAGGCGGAAGGGGCGGAAGATGCCCAAACGCCTGTCTCCCGAGGCCGAGGCGATCATCACGAGCGTCATCGACGAAAAGTACCTCTCCACGCAGAAGGCCAGTGGCGAGGAGGTTATCCTGGAGATCCATCGCCGCTGCAGAGCCGCGAAACTGGAGACCAAGCCGTGCGCCTGCACCATCCGGACTCGGCTGCGCGCCGTCGATCCCAAGCTGAAAGTGCTGAGGCGCGAGGGCAAGAAGGCCGCCCACGACAAGTTCGGCGCGGTGAAGGGCAACTTCCCCGGCGCCGACGCGCCGCTTTCCGTCGTGCAGATCGACCACACCCTGCTCGACATCATGGTACTCGACGAGGAGATGCGGCTGCCCATCGGTCGCCCGTGGCTGACCCTGGCCATCGACGTCTTCAGCCGCATGGTGGTGGGCTATCACCTTTCACTCGACAATCCTGGCGCCTTCGCCGTCGGTCTCTGCCTGTGTCACGGGATGCTGGACAAGGCCGCCGAGCTGGAGCGATTGGGCGTCAAAGGCGAGTGGCCGGTCTGGGGGAAGCCCCGCATGATCCATTCCGACAACGGCAAGGATTTCCGCAGCTACCTGATCCAGGACACGCTGGACGAGCACGATAACGGTGGGCTGTTCGAGCTTCTCGTAGCCGCCGCTTACCGAAGGGCCGGCGCCGTAGTCGACTTCATCCCTGAAAGGAAGGGCGTCGCGCGGACGCCGGACATGCACGTCCGGATGGACGGCAAAGTCTGGGCCGTGGAATGCAAGCGGATGGAGACCGGCGTGTACGGAGAGCGCGAGCGAGCGGCCATGCGTCAGCTTTGGGGGCCGCACGCGCAATGGCTTGCCGACAGGGGGATGAGCGTGTTCTGCAACGCGGTCTTCGAGGTCGAGATCGCGAGCGTACCGAGCGACTACCTCGCGGAGAAGGTTGTCCGCTGGCTCAGGGGCCGAGGTCGGCCTTTGGTGTGGAATGACACGGTCGGGAGCGGAACTATCGGCGAGTTGGACCTCGCCCCCCTCAGAGCCGAACTTGCTCACTCCGACATTCAGTCGTCCGGGTCGCGGGTCTACGAGCTCCTGAGCGGATCTTACGTCAGGACAACCAACTACGTTTCCATCATGCGGCATCAGCCGGCTTCATGGAACCCGAGGTACATGGACGACTGCGACCTTGCCGTCCTGCTGCGATGGGAGAGCCGGTCCGAAGCGGCCATCGATGCGAAGGCGCGCGACATCCTCAAGAAGCTGTCGGAGGCCAACGACCAGCTTCCCGAAGATCTTCCGGGCGTCGTCCATGTCGGGTTCGAGGCAGTGGAAGGAGACGCTGTCGAAAGGGCCCGCTACCGCAAGATCCTCGCCACCGCCCAATCGTTCGATCCGGGCGTCAAGCCGCTGGAATACGTCTATTGCCACTACTTTGTCCCCGAGAGCCCACCCGACCAGAGCTGGGCCTATGACGAGACGACCCAGTGGTGTGCCATCCGGGCAAAGGGGGGCAAGCCACTGGACGATATGTTTCTGGTGATCCCGCCCGCTTCGGGAACTCACTTCCGGCCCCACTGGGAAAGCTGAGGGCGCCATGAAGGTCGGAAGGAAGCAAAGGAGGAATGACCGATGTGCCTGCGGGAGCGGGCGCAAGTACAAGGAATGCAGCCTAATCCGCGACGCGGTCGCCAACATGCTTTTGAACCAGCTAGACCGCGAAGGTAGGCGCTGGATGGCGGAATTTCTTGGGGCTAGCGAAGAGACATTTGAAGGGGAGCTGGCTGAGGAGGCGGTGGTCAAGGGCTGACCTACTGTGGCCCTGGAGATTATGGCGCCCCAGGGGGCGGGCCTGTCAGGCCTCGTCCTCCTCCAATGCCACCATCCCCTCCGTCTCCATAAGGTCGAAGGCAAGGCGGACGGCCTCGCGGTCCTCGTCGCAGACGGCGTTTCCCTTCGCCGCCGAATAGAGTCCGAACATTCTGGCGATCAGAACTAAGTGCGTGACGAAGAGCCCTCGGGACGCTTCTCGGTCGAAGGCGGGGAAGTGGCGCGTGTAGCTCGTGTCAGCGGCGTCGCTTTCGTATTCCGTGGCCGACCGGACAATCCAATGCCGCGAGACGTGGGCGGCGTCCGTTAGGGCACCGTACATCCGGCGGAGATCCTCTTCCAAGGCCGCCACGTTGGGCGTCCTGCCGTCGCAGTATCTCCCTTCCGCGATGGCAGTCATCTGTGTAACGGTCTCCATCTCCTGCCGCACGAGGGCACAGGCCTGTAGAAGCCGGCCCTCGGCGATAGCCCGCTCGCATAGGTCCATCCCGATAACAAACGAGGCCAGCAGGGCGGTCCGCTCCATATCTCCCTCGCGGAGTTCTACCTTCAGTCCGCTCGCCCTGATCAGCGCCGAACCGAGGACACCGGTCAGCAATAGGTGAGCATCCCTGAGGCGGCCGTACCCCTCCATCGTCTGCTTGCGGACACGCTCGCCTGCATCTTGCTGGATGGCGAAGAACATGGCTGCCGACTTGAGAAGTCGCTTGGCGTGCTTCCTGAACTTTCTCTCCATGGCCTCATCCATCTCCCAAGCGGCACATCCAGATGCGTCTGAAGTTGATCAGCCGGTTCGGGTGAAAATCGCTATTGGTGGTCGCGGGTTGAGGCGAGCTCCTTATTTTGCAGGGAGGCTCTGGCCAAAATCCGTCCGAACTATGAGGTTCATTTTCGCATTTGTCCGATTTAAGGCCAATGTTCAGTTCGGCCTAAAGGCCGCAAGGAGGCCTGATCAGCCCCTCTGTGGCCGATCTATATTCGAAACCGACACTTCTGTCGGTTCCGCCTTTAAGTGGGACTCCATAGGCTTTATCTGAGACAGCCCTAGCTTTAAGCGGGACGGATTAGGGTTCTGTCCTTGGCAGAAACTTGCGTCAAATCAGATGGTTGATGCCTCACGGGCATCCTGAATAGAGCCATTCGGTGACGCGATGACGAATCATGGGTTCACTTGGATTTTCCGGATTCGTCTCGTCTATAGGCTGCTCCCTTTGATCAGGGGAAACCCAAGCCTCTGCGCAGCCCGGTGAGTCCTCTGCCTCGCACCTCTCGGCCACCGATCGCGCTATGATCCTCGGCCTCCACTTCGGTTGGAGGCTGGGCCGATGCATCTCGATGATCGCTGGCCAGGGCACCCCAGGCTGTTGCCCGATGAGTCGATATCTTCATGGTTCACGCGAACCGCAGCCGCCAACGGTCTGCGGCCGGGCGAGCTTTACCGCATCGTCCAGCCCGGCGGGGATCGCAATCCCCGCGATCTCGACCGTCATGCCGATGATTGCCTGCTGGACCTGCTGGCGGGCAAGACGGGTGTTCCGGTCGATGACCTGAAGCACGCCACCTTTCGCCGCTGGGCTGGGCGCTTGTTCGAGCACGACGATGGCCTCAACAAGCTGGTATGGCTGCCGCCGGCCGGGCGCGAGGGCGGGCGCCGCTGCTTCGGTCAGCAGGTCTGCCCCTGGTGCCTGCGGGCCGATGCGCAACCGTACTTGCGCCTCAACTGGCGGCTCTCCTTTTCCACCACATGTCCGATCCATGGGCGCCTGCTGCTGGACCGGTGTCCCTCCTGTGCCGAGCCGTTCAGCATCCTGCGCCAGGACGGGCGCGGTGCCATCTGCTGTCCGGGCTGTGGTGCCGATCTCCGCGACTTCACCGGGGATGAACCGGCTTTTGACACGATCTCGGTGCAACGCGATCTGCTGGGCCTGATCCGGGAGGGATGGCGAGATCTCGGCGATTATGGTCCGGTCTATTCCTTCGTGGTGCTCGAGATATTGGCCCAACTGCTCCGTCTGCTGGCCGGCGGCAAGCACGCCCATGCTTTGAGGCTCTGGTTGGCCGAGCAAGCCCCAAGCCTCGCGGTTCGCCCCGAAAGCCTTCCCCGTGCCCGGGATGGCGCCTTGCTGACCCCGCGCGCCCGGGGTGTGCTTGTCGCCATGGCCCACTGGTTGCTGGCCGAATGGCCGCATCGCTTTGTCGAGGCCGCCAAGGCGGCGGGCATGACCAGCACCGATCTGCGCAAGCGCTCGGTGGGTGAGTATCCCTTCGCCTACGCCCATGCGGTGGACTGGCACTTGAAGGAGCCGCACAAGGGCGATGCCACGGAAGAGATCATGGTGGCGGCCCAGATGCTCCACGACCATGGCCAATCGGCCAGTCGCCAGAATCTGGTTGCCCTGTGCGGAACCAAGTTGGGCTCCATGGGTGGAGTTGCCGATCCCGTAGCCAGCGGTTTGCCGTGGGGCAAAGGGCGGTATTGGAAGCTGGATGGCGTCTCGCCCGAGGTGAAAGCCGCCGCCCGCCTTGCCGCACATCGTGCTGGCGAAGACGTGGGGCCATGGCTGGATGCCCTACTTCGCCGGATGCTTGGGCTCTGCGCCATCAAAACACCTTTTGATCGTCATGATCCCGACACAATCACACTCGACGCTAACGTTGGTTGTGAAGGGTGATGGGGGACACTCGATGCCTGTGCGCAAAATCGGCCTTTGCTATCGTAGTGTCAGTGGACGGGTGCCCATAGGACAGGGGCGGCCCGGCGTCCAGGTGGAATCGACCTTGGAACGGGATTTCGCGCTGCTCTGCCGTTTCGATCCGTCCGTCGTCGGCATCGAGGAGCAGCCGGTGCGGATCGAATACAACGATGCCGACGGCCGTGCCCGCTCCTACGTGCCCGACTTCCTGGTGACCTATCGCGGCGGCCGGCCGGTGCCGCGTCTGGTCGAGATCAAATATTCCACCGATCCCATGCTGATCTCCGGGCAACTGGACGGCCGGTTTGCCGCCGCCCGCGCCTATGGCCGCCGCCATGGCTGGCGCTTCGAACTGGTGACCGAACGCGAGGTCCGCACGCCCCGGCTAGAGAACGCCACCTTCCTGCTGCCGTTCCGAGGCCGATCCATTGCCGCCGGTCTGCGGGAAGGGTTGCGCGCAGTCCTACAGAAAGGCGGCCCCCAAAGTGTCGTATCGCTCGCCGACGAGGTGGCCGAGGCGCTGGGCTTGAGCCGGCCGGAAGTTCTGCCCGGCATCTGGACCATGGTGGCGGAATTCAAGATAGCCGTGGACCTGGATCGCCCCCTGACCATGGGTAGTCTCGTCACGCTGGCAAAGGAGACGCGGCCATGAGCAATGGATTCAGCTTTCAGCCCGGCGCCTCCGTTCTCTGGCGCGGCAAGCGCTGCACCATCGTCGAGGCGGTGACGGCATCCTCGGTCCTGCTCGACATCGGGGATGGTCAGGACAAGGAAGTGGTGCCCGTCTCCAAGCTGCGATCGCTCAAGGATGCCGAGTCCGCCCAGGCCGACCGCAGCTTGGACGCATTGGCTCCCGAGGACTTGGCCGAGGCCAAACGGCGCTTCGCCATCATCAAGCCGTTGGTGCGTTGTGAGCGTCGAAGCGAGGAGGATGTCCAGCGAGCCGCCGAACGACATGGCGTGCCACGGGCGACGCTGTATCGCTGGATCAAACGGTACGAGGGGCGTCGGCGCATGACTGACCTTGCTCCCTCGCGCCGTGGCCGCAAGATGCCCAAGCGCCTGTCACCTGAGGTCGAGGCGATCATTGCCAGCGTCATCGATGAGAAATACCTCTCTACGCAGAAGGCCAACGGCGAGGAGGTCATCCTGGAGGTTCATCGCCGTTGCCGGGCGGCCAATTTGTCCAAGCCCTGCGCCGAGACGGTTCGTGCCAGGCTGCGGGCCATCGACCCCAAGGAAAAGGTGCTGCGGCGCGAGGGCAAGAAGGCCGCCCACGACAAGTTCGGCGCGGTAAAGGGCAATTTTCCCGGTGCCGACGCGCCGCTGGCCGTGGTGCAGATCGACCATACCCTGCTCGACATCATGGTGCTCGACGAGGAGATGCGCCTGCCCATCGGACGTCCGTGGCTGACGCTGGCCATCGACGTCTTCAGCCGCATGGTGGTGGGCTATCACCTGTCGCTCGACAATCCCGGCGCCTTTGCCGTCGGTCTCTGCCTGTGCCATGGCATGCTGGACAAGGCCGCCGAGCTGGAGCGATTGGGCATCAAGGGTGAGTGGCCGGTCTGGGGCAAGCCCCGCATGATCCATTCCGACAACGGCAAGGATTTCCGCAGCTACCTGATCCAGGACACGCTGGACGAACACGATATCCGCTACGAATTCCGGCCACCGAAGACGCCCCATTACGGCGGTCATATCGAGCGCCTGGCCGGAACCTTGGCGAGGAAGGTCCATGCCCTTCCCGGCGCCACCTTCTCCACCCCCAAGCAACGCGGCGAGTACAAGTCAGAGGCCAAGGCCCAGATGACGCTGCGGGACCTGCGCCCCTGGCTGCTCAACCTCATTGTCGGCGTCTACCACAACAAGGTCCACAGCGGGATCGGCTGTCCTCCCCTGGCCCGGTGGAACGACGGCATCATGGGCACTGACCGGTTTCGGGGTATCGGCCTGCCCGAACCCATCCCCAATCCTCGGCGGCTACGCCTGGACTTTCTGCCCTTTATCGAACGCACGGTGCAGCCCGAAGGCATCGTCTGGGGCAAGATCTGGTACCGCGATCCGCTGCTCTCCCAGTGGGTCCGGGCCGACGAAGGTCGGCGCCGGCGGAAGTTCAAGGTCCGCCGCGATCCGACCGACATCTCCAAGCTCTACTTCCTGGATCCGAGGCTCAACGACTACGTCGAGATTCCTTACCGCGACATCGGGCGGCCGTCGATCTCGCTGTGGGATTACCGGGCGGTCGAGGCTTGGCTGAAGCGCCAGGGCAAGGCCGCCGAGAACGAGCAAGCGATCTTCGACGCCTACGAGGACATGCACCGCATCACCGCCGAAGCGGCTCGCCAGACCAAGCGCGTGCGTCGTGAGCAGGCCAAGAACCGAGAACTCGGCAAGCATCGCGCCGAGCTGACCCTGGACCCGCCCCGCCCGCCACCGGAATCGCCGGCGAAGCCCAAGGCCACGCGGCGCCGCGACGGCCATCTGGCCCTGGTGGTCGATAACCAGACCTCCGAGCCGCCAAAGCCCAGGCCGGTGTCCAACGATTTCGATTTCGACGATGCAGAGATCAAGAGGGGGGTAGAAGAATGGTGACGCCCGATCTGTTCGCGCTCAATCCGGCGCCCATGCTGCCGTTGGATTTCCCCCAGGACGAGCTTGAGGGCCGCATCCGCCGCATTCGCAGTCCCCGCTATGTCGCGTACGAGGCAGGCGAGGCGATCCTCGGCCGCTTGGCCTGGCTGTACGACCACCCCAAGGTGGTCCGGCCGCCGTGCAGCCTGATCTATAGTGACACCAACAACGGCAAGACGGCCCTGGCGCAGAAGTTCGTCCGCGATCACAGCCCGGCGGAGGACAGCCCGGACTTCGGCAAGCGCCCGGTGGTCTACGCCCATGCCCCACCCTATGCTGATATCAGCGGCCTCTACGACGCGATCCTGCGCTCATTGGGTGCGCCCTATCGATCGACGGCTCGGCCCCAGGCCAAATGGGACCAACTGCTCCAGCTATTGGCCGCCGTCGGTACCCGGGTGCTGATCCTCGACGAGGTCAGCAATTTCCTAATCGGCAAGGTCGATCAGCGCTCCATGGTGCTGAACAGCCTCAAGAGTCTCAGCAACGAGCTGAAGATTCCCGTGGTGGCCATGGGCACCCAGGATGCGGTCCGGGTCTTCCAGACCGACCAGCAACTGGGTAACCGCTTCGAGCCCATCGGCATTCCGCGCTGGAGCGTCAGCCGGGAATACGCGCTGTTCGTGGCGCGCTATGCCCAGAGCCTCGAATTGCGGCAGGAGAGCGACTTCCGCTCGAAGGAACTGATCGGCCGCATCCACGCCATGTCAGAGGGCCTGACCGGGGAAACCTGCAAGCTGCTGGCCCTCGCCGCCGAGACCTCGATCCATTCCGGTCGCGAGGTCATCGACATGGGGACGCTGGATCAGGTGCCGTGGGTGATGCCGAGTGAGAGGAGACGGGCGGCGAGGTGATGCGATAGGCTGATCGGCGGAGGCTAAAATGCCGAAAAGGAGGTGAGGCGAGACATAAGTGAGCTACTCCCCATTGGTTGGACAGAATTCGGGGAAGTTTAAGCTACTCTCCGGGCCTGCTGATCGGTTTGGTTGATGGTGTTCCAGTAGACCACGGCGGGGGTCCTTCCGCCATGGGCGGCGTGGGGCCGTTTGTGGTTGTAGAAGGTGATCCAGGGTCCGATCCCGGCCCTTGCTTGCGAGCCGGTTTCCCAGGCATGGAGATAGACGCATTCGTATTTTAGGGACCGCCACAGGCGCTCGATAAAGACGTTGTCGATGCAACGGCCCTTGCCGTCCATGGAGATGCGGGTTCCGGCCCGCTTCAGCCGGTCGATCCAGGCGAAGGATGTAAACTGGCTGCCCTGGTCGGTGTTCATGATCTCCGGCGGGCCGAAGCGCAGGATGGCCTCGTTGAGCACCTCGACGCAGAAGTCGGCCTCGAGCGTGTTGGAGATGCGCCAGGCCAGCACTTTCCGGGTGGCCCAGTCCATGATGGCGATCAGATAAAGGAATCCCCGGCGCATGGGCAGATAGGTGATGTCGGCGCACCAGACCTGATTGGGCCGGTCGATCCGCAGGCCCCGCAGCAGGTAGGGATAGGTCTTGTGGCCCTTGGCGGGCTTGCTGGTGTTGGGCTTCTGGTAGATCGGCATCAGGCCCATGAGCCGCATCAGCCGCCGGACGCGCTTGACGTTGACCGGGTGGCCCTCGTTCTGGAGATGCCAAGCCATCTGACGGACACCATAGAACGGCGTTTCCAGGAATTGGCGGTCGATCAACCGCATCAGCTCCAGGTTTGCCTCCGTCTCGCCCAAGGGCTCGTAATAGAACGATGATCGCGCAATGGACAGCAGGTGGCACTGGGCGCCGATCGACAGCGCCGGGTGTTTGGGCTCGATCATGGTCCGCCTCACTTGCCGGTCCACGGCTTGAGCTTTCGAGACAAAAAATCGTTGGCCACGGCCAGCTCCCCGATCTTGGCGTGCAGGGATCGCACCGTATCCTCGTCCACCTCGGCCTTCTTCTTGGCCCCGCGTTCGAAGATCTCCGCCGCCCCGTCCAGCAGGGACTTCTTCCATTGATGGATCATGGTCGGATGGACGCCATAGGCCGACGCCAATTCCGATACCGTCCGCTCGCCCTTCAGCGCCTCAAGGGCGACACGCGCCTTGAAGGCCGCGTCATGGTTCCTGCGCTTCGACATCTCTGATCTCCTCGTAGTTGGGGATCAGCAAACATCAGATCGTAGCTTCCGTCAGTGTCCAATTTCCGGGGAGTAGCTCAATCATCCTAACGGCGGTTACCGCCATCCTTGCCGTGTTGGCCATCATGCTCGCTATTGCGGCAGTGTGGGGCTATACACAAATCAAGGAAATGGCTCGCGAAGCTGCCGAAAAGAAAGCCACTGAAATTGCGGGGGAGAAGGCCGAAGCGGTGGCCACCCGAGTTGCGGAGGCTACGGTCCGGGAGGTTCGCCGGAGCGAGTCGGAACATGGTGATGCTTTCGCGCAAGCTGAAGCCGGAGAGGAAAATGGAACGTCAAGCTGAAAAGCGTTCTGCAATTGAAATCGTTAGCGACTTCATGAGTTCTGCGCCGGTAGACCTTGACGCGATGGCTAGGGCTCTTGGCCTGGACGTCACCTTGGATGCAGAGATTCCCCCGGATGTGTCTGGCAAAATTGAGCGGGTGGCGGGCGGTCGCTTCCGAGTTTCGATTAACCAGAAGCACCATGCAAACCGGCGTCGCTTCACTTTGGCTCATGAAATCGCACACTATGTGCTTCATCGGGATTTGATTGGAACCGGGGTCACGGATAACGCCATGTATCGCAGTGCCAATCTTTCTGACGAACAAGAAGTGCAGGCGAACCGATTTGCGGCAGGCCTTCTGATGCCCGCCGATGTCGTTCGCAGGAAGTGGAGCGAGGGCATCCGGTCTGATGCTGAGATGGCGAAAGAGTTTCGAGTTTCGCCAGCCGCGGCGCGAATTCGGATCGACGAATTGCGGCTGGGGAAGGTCGGCTTTGCCGCTCTCAAGTCGGCATGATGCGCTTTGCCCCATGGGAAATGATGTAGGCACGGTTTCTTCGCCTCGCGGTGCGGTATGTCCAGCATCTGCGGCGGTCAGGGCGCGGCGGCCGTAGTGCCCGGCCGGCGAGGTCCGTCTACTGGCTGACCCGCAGGTTGCTGAGGCTGGTGGCGATGGCGCGGAAGGCGCTTTTCAGTTCGTCCTGGGAGGGCGAGTCGAAATACTTGGAGGCATCGGTGGCGCAGGCCTTGTAGATGTCCTTGGTGGCCTGGTTGATGCCCGAGGTGAAGGTCACCGTGTAGACGATGATGTTCTTGGCCTTCATGGCGTTGCACACCGAGGTCAGGCGGGTGTTGATGGTGGTCTTGGCGGTGGTGGCGTTGGTGGTGCCGATGCGGCCTAGTTCGTCCAGGCGGCCATAGGCGCCGTAATCCGAGTTCACCGCGCTGTTGACCTTGTTGCCGCCGGTGGTGCTGGTCAGCTTGTAGAACTGGTTGTCGCCGTCGGTCATCAGGATCACCGCCTTGCTCCATTTGGGCGTGCCCCAGGGTAGGCCTTCGGTGAAGGGCGGCTCGGGCGACAGGACGCGCAGGCCCCAGGCCATGCCCACATCCGACAGGGTGCCGCCCCGGCTCCAGGCCTCCATGGCGTTGATGGCCGGCGTCAGCGTCGCCTTGACGTTGGTGAGCGGGGTGATGGCCGTCGGGCAGCCCAGGTTGGGACCGGTGGAGGCGTTGCCGTTGGACGGGTTGGCCAGCACGGTGGAGGATTTGGTCGCGTCGTAATTGTTGTCGACGGCCGGCAGCCACTTGTAGCGGGTCCACGGCGCCGTGGCCGCCGAGGTGTCGCCCACGCCGTTGGCGCCCGCCCGCTCGACGACGCAGCCTTTCCAGCCCAGCAGGTCGTTGGGGGCGTAGGTGTCGCCGGTGGTGATCAGGCTGGGTGCTACCGAGCCGACGTTGACCGCCGCCGAATAGGGCACCAGAGCGATCTTGAGATAGGGGTGCACGGTGGCCGTGCCGAACAGGATGTCGGTGAGCTGGTTGGCGGCGTCGCGCACCGCCTGGATATTGTTGTTGGTGGTCATGGAGCCGGTATTGTCCAGCACCATGGCCAGTTCCAGCCCGGCGATCTGGCGGTTCACGGTGCTGTCGGCATGGACGGGCACGTCGTTCAGTCCCACCACCTTCATGAAGACGGTGTCCACCTCCGCCACCGCCGAGGCCGAGATGACGTCGCCGGTGACCTTGACGGCAACGCTGGGATGGGCGCCCAGGGCGCCGGTCGGGTAATTGGCGTCGAAGAACTTCTGCGCCACGGCGGAAAGCTGGGCGTCGGTGCCGCTGCTGGAGCCCACCGCCAGGGCGGCGGCGTCCAGGGCGGCGGACATCCGGCTTTTCACCGCATAGGCGCGGGCCACGTCCACGCCCAGGCCGATGGTGGTGATGATCGGCAACAGGCCGATGGCCAGGATGATGGCCATGTTGCCCTTGCGGCACGTCATCAGGCGGGACAGCGAATTGCGGATCATGCTCAGCCTCCCACCCCGTTGAGGGCGATCTTGCGCACCAGCCGGGGGCGCGTATAGGACAGTTCGGTGAAGGTCTTGCTGGGGACGATGTGGTGCAGCACCGGGACGCAGATATAGGCAAGGCGCACCATGATGACGCTCTCGCCCTGCACGCCCAGGCCCTTGGCTCCGGCCAGCGACGGGCTGCCCGACACCGCCCCCCACTGGTAGCGCCAAAGCTGCGACGGTGTGCCCGCCGCGTCATAGCCGACGCTGATCACGTCGATGCCCAGATTGGCGGTGGTTGTCACCAGCGGATCGAGCACCCGCTGGGCGGCGGTGCGGATGGAATCCATCTGGGCGGTGGTCAGCGACGGCGACTGGGCGGTGAGGTCGGCCACCGTTTGGGCCGCCGACACCGCCTTGCCATAGCTCTTGACCAGATTGGCGATCTCCACGGTGCCCAGCAGGGCGGTGATCATGATGGGCAGGCACAGGGCGAACTCCACCGCCGCCACGCCCCGTCGGTTGCGCCAAAGGCGTCTGAGGCGGGCCGGGCTCATGAATAGGGCTCCGTCTTGAACACGGCGGTGGCGGTGATGCCCAGGGTGTTGCCGGTCCCGGCCCCCATCAGCGACCCGATCAGCGGCGTCGAGAAGACATGGCGGTAGATCACCCGCACTGTGGTGATGGTGCCCGCCCCGCCCGGCGTGAACTGGGCGTTGGTGACGTTGCCCTGGGCGTCGAACTGGGGGGCGGGCAGGGCGATGGTGGTGAAGTCGGAGAAGCTGCGCACGTCGAAGGTGAAGGACGAGCACTTGTAGAGGCTGAACAGCGAGGCGCAGAACGTCTGCTGGAAGGTGGAGGCGGGGTTGGCGCTGGTCTGGGCCTGGCCGGTGCGCAGGCGCCGGGCCGCGTCGCGGGTGGCGCCCTCCACCACCGAATTCTCAAAGATCACCATCCCCATCTCGAAGGTGCCGAACAGGATCATCAGCGCCGGCAGCAGCAGGATGGAATATTCCAGCGTCACCGACCCACGCCGGTCGCGCTTCAGAATTCCCAACATGTGCAGCAGAGCCCGGACCATGACATCGCCTCTGAGGTGATCAGGGCCCTATGATGACATGACCGAACGTCATATTCCGTGGTGAGGGTCACAAATCCACAAGGATTATCGGGGAGCCGGACCGACGCCTTTGGCCTTGTAGGGGCTCTCGCCCGCCAGGGTGTTGGCGGGGGCACAGGCGGTGGGGCCGCAATCGACGATGGCGGTGGCGCCGCCCGGGACCCAGGTCTTGCCCGTGCCGTAGCGCAGGGTCACCGACGTCTCGCCGCCGGCCAGAACCACCACCTGGCGCTGCACCAGCACACCGCCGCCGGCATCGAGCACCGCCAGGGTGGTGCCGCCGGGCGCCTTGCCGAACACCGTGATGGTGCGCGGCCCGTCGACGGTGACGTCGGCGATGGCGGGATTGCCCACCACCACCGAGCGGGCGACGCCCCGCATGGGCAGCAGCGTGGCGCCGCCCAGGGGGATTTCCAGCGCCTCGGTGGCCCGGGCGGCCAGGGGGGCGGCCCACAGCAGGGCGGCAAGCATCAGGAACAGGGATTGCCGGGCCTTCATGGCGCGCCTCGACCGGTTATGGTGACGCCGCCATCATAGACATGAATGAAGCGCGCCACAGTGGTAGTCTTCACAAAGGTCTATGAACAATGGACGAATTCACGGAGTCCGGATCATGAAAGCCCGTTTTGCCGCTCAGCCCCTGCCCCTGGCCCTGGCCCTGATGCTGTCGGCCTGCTCCCTGACCGGGGGGCTGGGCGAGAGCGGCGGCATGTCCGCGGGGGTCGAGCCCAGCTTGCGTGCCGCCGCCCAGGCGGCCGAGGCCGGCCGCGACTATCAGGGCGCCGTCCAGCATCTGTCCACCCTGTATCAGCGCCGGCCCGACGACGGCGGGCTGGCCGTCGCCCTGGCGCGCAACCTGCGCTATTCCGGCCAGGGGCAGGCGGCGGCCGACCTGATGCAGGCTCATCTCGCCCGCAACAGCCGCGAGGCAGCCAGCCTGCTGGAAATGGGCAAGGATTATCTGGCCGCCGACCGGGCCGGTCTGGCCATCAAGAGCCTGGAAGAGGCGCGGATTCTGGCCCCGGGCAATTGGGATATCCACTCCACCCTGGGCGTGGCGCTGGATTCCCAGGGCCATGCCGCCGAGGCCCAGGCCGCCTATGCCAAGGCCCTGGAGATCACTCCCGACAACGCCGCCGTGCTGAACAATCTCGGCCTGTCCCAGGCTCTGTCCGGACAGTTGGATGCGGCGCTGGCGACCCTGAGCCGGGCCGCCGACCTGCCCGCCGCCACCGCCCAGGTGCGTCAGAATCTGGCCTTGCTGCTGGCGCTCAAGGGCAACGGGGCCGAGGCCGAGCGCATGGCGCGGCGCGACCTGTCGCCGGAGCAGGCCAAGGCCAATGCCGAGACCTTGCGCGCCCTGGCGGCTTCGGCGCGACGCTGAGCCTGACGGTGTCGGCTGTGTCGTGCCGCGACACAAATTCCGCCAGGATTGCGCCGAATCGGCGAATATCGGCGAAAGTTGTTTCAATAAGGTCGTGTGATAAATAATCCTTGGTCGGCAGGATGACTGTGTCGAAAGCACAGTCAACGGCACTCAACTGGTATGACCAAGCAGCGCACGCCACCAGACATGAAATATTGCATCCGTGGCGCCGCCAATATTTGGGGCGGGCACCAGGTCGACCTTCTCATGGAGATGGTGGAGTGGCTCAAGGGCCGTGGCGCCACCGCCTACAGCGTGGTGAAGTTCGACGAGGCGAAATTCGCCGACCGGGCCGAGGCCGAGAGGTTCGCCCGCAAATGGTTCGAACCGGGCCGGTGGCGGCTGCATGAAATGGACCGGCATTGCGGCAAGGCCTGCACCCTGGAAATGAAGCGCCGATGCGCTCCGCCGCATCCCTTGCCGCCCACCTATCACCGCGGGCGGGCAGGCTTATTCCAGTCGCGGTGATCGAAACCGATCACCGCAACGCCCTCACGCGGCGGGGCGGGCGCCTCCGCGCCCTTGCCTCCCGCGCCATAAGGCGCGCGGCCCTTTGGGCCTATCCAACCCGCGATGAGTTTCACTCAACGCAGGCTGGTATTACTTCATCATCCCTGACACCTGGATCGCCGCCGGGCCGGCGATGATCAGGAACAGCACCGGCAGGAAGAAGACGATCATCGGCACGGTCAGCTTGGCCGGCAGGGCGGCGGCCTTCTTCTCGGCGGCGGCCATGCGGCCCTCGCGGTTTTCCTGGGAAATGACCTTCAGGGCCTGAGCCACCGGCGTGCCGTATTTCTCCGACTGGATGAGGGCGGTGGCCAGCGACTTGACCTGGGGCAGGCCGGTGCGCTCGGCGAAGTTCTCCCAGGCATGGCGGCGGTCGGCCAGGAAGGCCAGCTCGGCGGCGGTCAGTCCGATCTCCTCGGCCATCTCGGGGGCGCTGATCATCATTTCCTCGGTGACCCGGCCCAGCGCCGTCTCCACCGACAGTCCGGCATCGACGCAGATGACGATGAGGTCCAGCGCGTCGGGAAAGGCGCGGCTCAGCGCCATCTGCCGCTTCTGAACCGCGTTGGTGAGCCAGATATTGGGGAGCAGGGCGCCGATGCCCATGGCCGCCGCCAGGATCAAGGCGCGGATCATCAGCGGCTGCTCGTCGAACAGGGTGGTGGCGTAGATCAGGCCCAGGGCCAGCAGGATCACCGGCAAGGCCACGCGGGCGAAGATGAAGGTCAGCGGCGCCGCCTGACTGCGCCAGCCCGCACAGGCCAGTTGGGCCCGGAGCGCCTTGGCCTCCAGCAGGTCCTGCAGTTTCAGCCGGTCGATGACCGCCCGCATCAGGGCGACGCGGCGCTGCGGCCTGGCGCCCCGCCGGCGGCTGGTGGCGCGGGCCTGATCCAGCTCCGCCTTCTGGCGCTCGGACAATTCGCGGCGACGGTTGGAGACCGCCTTGATGCGCGACGCCCGGCGGTCGCGGGCCAGCAGCGGCAGGGCGACGGCCAGCACCGACGCCGCCGCCGCCAGGGCCGCCGTCAGCATGATGAGGGTGGTCAGCATGGCTTCACCCGGCCCGTCATCCCGACGACCATCGGGAGGAGGGATCTCGTCCTGCTCCACCTATTACGACCCTGAACCGCCGTGCCGGACGGAGATCCTTCGCTACGCTCAGGATGACAGGGGAGAGTGCGAACAAACATCCTGCCCTCCTCAGATGTCGAAATTGATCATGTTGCGCATGACCAGCACCCCCATGGCCTCGGTTCCGACGCCGATGGCCAGCAGGATGTTGCCTAAGTCGCTGGTGAACAGCAGCGCGATGTACTGGGGCGCCACCAGACCCAGCATGCCGACCACCACCAGGGGCAGCGAGCCGATGATGGCGGCCGAGGCGCGGGCTTCGGCGGCATAGGCCTGGACCTTGTCGCGCATGCGCTTTCTGGCGCGCAGCACGTCGGACAGCTTGGCCAGGGTCTCGGCCAGATTGCCGCCGGTCTGCTGCTGGATGGCCAGCACGATGGCGAAATAGCGCATCTCGGCCATGGGCATGCGCTCCACCGCCCGGCCCAGGGCCTCGTGCAGGGTCAGGCCGATGCGGGTGCCCTCGGTGATCTGGCGGAACTCGGCGCCGACCGGGTCGGGCATCTCGCGGCCGATGATGGCGATGCACTCGCCCAAGGGCAGGCCCGAGCGGATGCCGCGCACCACCACGTCCAGGGCATCGGCGAACTGGGAGGCAAAGGCCTTGAGGCGCTTGCCCGCCGCCATGCCCAGCACCAGCTTGGGGATGCCGAGTCCCAGGCAGAGGGCGGCCAGACCGCTCCACACCAGGGGCAGGCCGGAAGCTTCGCCGATTCCCAGTACCAGCAGGGCCAGGACGGCGCAGCCCGCCAGATACTGCCAGACCTCCAGCCGCCAGCCCGCCTGCATCAGCTGTTCCCGAAAGCGCCAGCCGAAATGGCGCTGGCGCGAGCCCTCCACCGCCTTCAGGCGGGCCTGCACCGATTTGCGCTGGGGGCCGCGGACGGCCGTCCGGCGCGATGACGTCTGGCCGCCGGCCACCGCGGCCAGACGGCGCTTCAGCCTGGCGCGGGGGCCGTGAATCAGGCTGACCAAGGCCCAGCCCAGCACCACCAGGGCGACCAGCAGCACCGCCACCAGCACGGCGATCTCGGGCGGCAGGCGGGCGAGGGCCTCAAACATGGACCTCTCCCAGGGCCTCGGCCAGATCGCGCTCCAGGCCGTAATAGCGGGCGCGGTCCCAAAAGGCGGGGCGCAGGCCGGTGGGCCGGTGGCGGCCCAGGATACGACCCCGCGAATCCTCGCCCTCGAATTCGAAGACGAACAGGTCCTGCAAGGTGATGACCTCGCCCTCCATGCCCACCACCTCGGTGATGTGGGTGATCTTGCGCGAGCCGTCGCGCAGGCGCGACGCCTGGACGATGACGTTGACCGCCGAGGCGATCTGTTCGCGCACCGCCTTGGCCGGCAGGGAATAGCCGCCCATGGCCACCATGTTCTCGACGCGCGACAGGGCGTCCCGGGGGGTGTTGGCGTGGATGGTGCCCATGGAGCCGTCATGGCCGGTATTCATGGCTTGGAGCAGGTCGAAGGCCTCGGGGCCGCGCACCTCGCCGACGATGATGCGTTCGGGCCGCATGCGCAGGCAGTTCTTCACCAGATCGCGCATGGTCACGGCGCCGGCGCCTTCCAGGTTGGGCGGGCGGGTTTCCAGGCGCACCACGTGGGGCTGCTGCAATTGCAGCTCGGCGGCGTCCTCGCAGGTGACGATGCGCTCGGTCTGGTCGATGTAGCGGGTCATGCAATTGAGCAAGGTGGTCTTGCCCGAGCCGGTGCCGCCCGAAATCAGGATGTTGCAGCGCACCGCCGAGGCGATCTGCAGCACGCGGGCGGCCGGGGCGGACAGCGAGCCGAACTCCACCAGCTTTTCCAGGGTCAGCTTCTCGCGCTTGAATTTGCGGATGGTGAGCGTCGGCCCGTCGATGGCCAGGGGCGGCACGATGACGTTGACGCGTGAGCCGTCGGCCAGACGGGCGTCGCAGATGGGGCTGGATTCATCCACCCGGCGGCCCACCGCCGCCACGATGCGCTGGCAGATGTTCATCAGCTGGGCGTTGTCGCGGAACTTGATGTCGGTCAGCTCGATGCGGCCCTCGGTCTCGATGTAGACCTTGCCGGCGCCGTTGACCATGATATCGGCGATGTCGTCGCGGGCGATCAGGGGTTCCAGCGGCCCCAGGCCCAGCACGTCGTTGCAAATGTCGGCGATCACCACCTGCTGCTCGGCGGCCGAGATCACCAGGTTCCGCATGGAGATGATCTCGGCGACGATGTCCGAGATCTCTTCGCGCACCTGGGCCGGTTCCAGCTTGCCCAGCTCGGTGGGGTCCACGGAATCGATCAGGTCGTTGAAGATGGCGATCTTGATGTCGGACAGGCGCTGGTCGGGCTCGGCTCCGCGTCCGGGCGCCGGCTGGGCCAGGGGCGTTGCCGTCGCCGCCTTGGCCGTCTCGCGTGGGGCCGCGGACTTGGGGTCGGGGGGAGCCGAGCGTCGGCCGAACATGGCCTACCTCCTCAGCCAGTCCAGCAGGCCCTTGGGCTTGCGCCCCACCGGCGCGGCCTTGCCGCTGAGGGTCGCGGCCAGTTGGCCCAGGGATTGGACGATCTTGTGGTTGGCCGAGACCTCGGCCAGCATGCGGGCCTCGGTGGCCGCCTCGCCGAACAGGGCCGGGTCGGCGGGGACGGTCAGGGCGGGCACCACCTTCAGGGTGTCGGCGAAGTCCTTGGACGACAATTGCGCCTTGCGGCCGTTCTCGGCCCGGTTGAGCACCAGGCGCGGCGCCGCCATGCCCTGGCGGCGCGGCGACAGCAGTTCCAGCAGCGCCTTGGTGTCGCGCAGGGAGGCGAAGTCGGGAATGGCGGTGATCACCACCTCGTCGGCGGCGGCCAGCAGACCTTCGCTCCACTCCGCCCAGACATGGGGGACGTCCAGCACCACCAGCGCCGCCATGCGCGACGCCAGCTCGACCAGATGCTCCACTGCCTCGGAGGACATGGCCACGCGGCTGCGTCCGTCGCCCGGCGCCGCCAGCACCTGGAGGTGGTCGTCGTATTCGGCCATGCAGCGGTCCATCAGGACCTCGTCCAGGCGCTCGGGATGGGCCAGGGCATCGGCGACGCTTTGCTTGGCCTCCAGGTTGAAGGCCAGGATGGAGGTGCCGAAGGCGATGTCCAGGTCGATGAGAATGACCTTCTCCGCCAGATGCCGCGCCGCCGCCCAGGCCAGGTTCTGGGCCATGGTGGACGAGCCGGTGCCGCCGCGCGCCCCCCAGCAGGCCACCACCCGGGCCCGGGGCGCCGAGGCCGGGTCGGCGAACAGGCCGGTCAGGCTGTCGGCCAGTTGGCGGGGGACGACCGGGGCGGGCAGGTAGTCGGCGACGCCCTTGGCCATCAGTTCGCGGTACAGCCGGATGTCGTTGACCGGGCCGATCACCACCACCTTGGTGCCGGCGACGCAGACCTCGGCCAGCTGGTCGAGGCGCGAACGCAGCAGGGCGGGGTCGCTCTCCTCCACCACCAGCACCTGGGGCGTGGGCAGGTCGGCGTAATGGCCGATGGCCGCCGCCAGCCCGCCGTCCAGCAGGGCGAGGCGCGACTTGGCCAGTTGCCGCTCGGCCCCGGCGGCGCGCAGGGCCTGGGCCGTCTCTTGGCTGGTGCAGAACGCCTCGATGGTCAGGCGGAGGACCATGGCAATCTCCTACTTGGACCCGCCGGAGGACTTGGCGCCCGACGACGAGCCTACGTCCGAGGTGGAGCCTGCGGCGATGCCTTCCTTGGCGGCGCCGGTGGCTTCGCCCTTGCCGTATTTCTCCAGCACGGTGGTGGCGCGGGCTCCGTCGCGGCCCGAGGTTTCGCGGGCACGGACCAGATCGGCGGGGTTTTGCACCATCAGCGCCTTGTTGCGCTGGATCGAGCAGCCCCAGTTGCTGTGGGGCGCATTGCTGTAATTGGGGTTGAGGCCGCGCTCGAAATTGCCGCATTCCGGGGCCTTGGCCTCCCAGACCGGCACGCGGACCTGAGCGATTCCCGGCTGCGGCACCGCGTCGGCGCCGCCGGCCACGGAAACCGAGACCGGCCCCACGCCCCAGGCCCGCAGGGTGTCGGCCAGGGTCTGGGCGAAGGCCAGGGCGCCCGCCTCCTCGCCCGGCAAGGCTCCGACGCTGATCTGGATGGGGCCGGCGCCGCGCCGGGCGGATTCCTCGGCCAGGCGGCCCAGGCGGTCGCGGTCGGCGTCGGACAGCGCCGCGCCCTCGGCCGGGCGGGCGAACAGGGCCACCGCCGCTTTCTCCTCCACGACGATGGGATGGGACAGGCGGTAATCGTGCTCGGTCAGGTCGGCGGGGTCGCAGGCGGCCAGCAGCAGGAGGGGCAGGAGGGCGCGGAGCGGGGTCATGATGATCCTCCTCACTGGACGATGTGGCCGTAGGGCCCCTGCAGGGCGGGCGGAGCGGCGGGCTCGCCCTTGCCCCGGGTGGTATAGGTGTCCTGCAGCCGGCCCAGCAGGAAGCGCTTGAGGTCCGAACTGGGCGCGAAGCCGTCATTGGGGGTGGAGAGATTGGGCTGATCCACCGGGCGGATCACATAGGCCGACAGGATCACCACCAGTTCGGTCTCGTTGCGCTGAAAGGCGTTGGAGCGGAACAGCGCCCCCAGCACCGGCAGGTCCATCAGCCCCGGCAGTCCGGCGATGTTGGCGGTGATGTCGTTCTGCAGCAGCCCGGCGATCATGATCGAGCCGCCCGACGGCAGCTCCACCGTCGATCCCGCCCGCCGCACCTTGAAGGCCGGCACCGAGATGGTGGTGGTGATGGCGGTCTTGTTGGCGGTATCGATGGCGCTGACCTCGGTGCTCATCTTGAGGCTGAGGCGGCCGGGATCGAGCACCACCGGGGTGAAGGACAGCAACACGCCATAGGGCTTGAACTCGACGCTGATGGAGCCGTTGGTGGTGGAGACGGGAATGGGCAGCTCGCCACCGGCCAGCATGGTGGCGGTCTCGCCCGACACCGCCGTCAGGTTGGGCTCCACCAGGGTGCGGATCAGGCCCTGGTTCTCCAGGATGTTGAAATTGGCGGCCAGGGCGCCGAGGCCGGTCACGGTGGCGGTGCCGAAGATGGCGGTGCTCGACGAATCGATCAGGCCCACGGTGGAACTGGTGGTGAAGGAACTCAGGCTGGCAGTGCCCGGCAGGGAAATGGACTTGTTGGCGGTCAGCCCGAAGCCCAGCTCCTTGAGCACCGTGCGCTGGATCTCGGCCACCTTGACGTGGAGCAGCACCTGCTGCTCGTTGACCACCCGGATCATGTTGACCAGCTTGCCGTCGTCGGCCACGAAGCGTCGCGCCACCATCTTGGCGTCGCGGGCGGCACCGTCGTTCTTCACCGAGCCCGAGAGATACAGGCTGTCGGCCACCGCTTCCACGGTGATGGCCCGCTCCTCGGGCAGCACGGCGCGCAGCGCGTCCTTGACCGCCTGGGAATCGATGGCAACCGCCAGGTCGATGCGGCGCATGACCCGGCCCGAGCGATCCATCAGGAAGACGTTGGTCTGGCCCACCGCCCGGCCGGTGATGTGCACCATGTGGGGGGTGCGCACGATCACGTCGGCGATGTCGGAATTGCCGATCACCACCTCCTTGACGGCGCCGGGCAGGGGCAGGTCGATGCTCTTGCCCACCGGTACCTGCATGGATTCCGCCGCGGCGGAGGACAGGCCGCGCAGGGATTGCGGCGTGCCGGGCCTCGGGCTGGGGGCGGCCTCGGACGGCGAGCCCAGAGTGACCACCTTGGCGCGGGGCGCGGGCAGGGGCGGCGGCGGTTCCTCGTCCCGGGCCCAGGCCGGGGCCGCCAGGAAAACCGCCAACACCGCCGCAACAAGCAGACGCCCCGTCATCGTCCCATCCCCTCAGAACTGATCTGGCCGGCCCGGTTGACCCGCACGCCCGTGGGGGCGGGGGCCGCGCTCCGCTCGGCCTTCGGCTTGAAGCCGACCACCGCCTGGAGCACCTTGCCCGCTTCCAGGTCGGCGGTAAAGTCCAGCACCTCGCCCATTGCCGGCTTGGCGGCGCCGTCCTCGCCCCGCTGGGGCCGTAGCGACAGTTGCAGCGTGCCCATCATGCCGGCCACGGTGAGAATTTCCGCCTGCTTGGGCGTCACTTCCAGCGTGGCGGTCTTGCCCTGGATGGGGGCGCCGTCGCGGCCCCGGGTGATCTGCTGGTCGATGGCCAGCACCCGGAGGTCGGCCAGCACCGTCTCGGCGCCATAGCGCAGCAGCAGGCCGCTCCCCGCCTCGGCATTGATGCCTTCCTCGGATTTCTTGATGTCGGAGGCCAGCACCACGTCCACCCGGTCGCCGGGGGTGACGAAGCCCGACACCGCCGTGGGATTGGTGATGGCGATGGAGATGGCGCGCATGCCCGGCGCCAGCAATCCCGCCATGACGCCCGAGGCTTCGGGGCGGAAGGTGGTGGCGGCCGAGACCGGCTCGCCCTCGGCCAGGGGCCGCCGGGCGATCATGCCGACGAAGGCCGCCTTGGAATCCTCGCCCGGCTTGCGCGTCACCAGACGGGGCGAAACGGCGGCCTTGGGCCAGCTCTCATAGCGCAGGTCGTCACCCGCCAGGGCCGCGCCCGAGGGGACGTCGCGATTGATGATCAGGATCTCGACCGTGGCGGGCTCGTCGGCCGCCTTGGCGCGGCGGGCTTCCTGCCGGTCCAGCCAGGATTTGGCCAGCATGGCGGTGCCTCCCGCTGCCAGGGCCGCCACGACGACGATGATGACGATGGGTCGCATGATGCACCTCTTGCCCGCTCAGCCGGTCAGTCGGGGCAGCAGGCTGAGTGCCGCCCAGTCCAGGCCGCCGGCGGCGATGGCGATGCCGTAGGGGACGTGGGTGCGCAGGGCCGGACGCAGGCTTCCCGCCTCGGCGCGGCGCCGCACCAGGGCGGCCAGGGCCACCAGGCCGCCGACCACCGCCATGACCAGCAGGAAACGCGGCAGAGCGGCCGGGCCGAGCCACAGGGTGACGGCCGGAACCAGCTTGGCGTCGCCGCCGCCCCAGACCCCCAGGCTGAACAGGATCGCCGCCACCACGAAGCAGGCCATGCCGGTGCCCAGATGCAGCAGCCAGTCCTCGCCGCTCAGGCCCCCGGCCAGGGCCGCCGGCACGAAGGCCGCCAGAAGGGCCAGGGGAACCCGGTTGCGGATGCGCAGAGCCCGCAGATCGCCCCAGGCGGCGTCGAGCAGAGCCACGACGAAAACCGCCGCCGATAGGATCAAGATGATGTCGCCCATTCCCGCCTCCCGGACCCGGGCCACCTTCCCCGGAAAGTGCCATGGTCCATGCCCGCCCGCATCCTGGAAAAGACCCTACTGCTTTAGCCATTATGCCGACTGTGAGTCTGTCCACAGAGACTAAAGTTTTACCTTTTGTCAATCGCTTGCCGACGCAATGCGTATAAATAATTGAGGCGCCATCCGGTGGAAAGGCGCCTCAATTATTTTGGTGGTGACTTCAATCAGGCGGCGCCGCTTGTGCGGCGCCAGCTCCGATTACATGCTGCCGGCGATATTGGTGAAGGCCGCCAGGATGCGAGGGCCGACCATCAGCATGCCGGGGATGGCGATGATGGAAATCAGGGCGGCGATCAGGCCGTATTCGATGGCGGTTGCGCCCTGCTCGTCACGGGAAAGCTTGATAATCAGAGTGCGGATGGAAGTGAACATTTTCTGTCTCCTTGGTTTCATCGTGGCCGGCTTGGCCTGCCGTCGTTTTTGTCTATGAGATATGAAGGTGTAAGTTGTTCTCTACATTCCCGCCCCGTATCTCTTGAGGCCTAATGTGCCACGCTATGACCTTTGTTTCTGTGAAAGTATGCACATAGAACTAAATTTTATTTGCACGAGTTCCTTCAAATTTTATGAAAACGCTGTGGACGCTTCCAAGAAAAAGAGGCGCCTCTCACGGGGAGAAGCGCCTCTTTTTCTTGGACCGCCAACTCACGTCCGGAGGGCGCCGCCGAAGCGGCGCCGGTTCCGACTACATGCTGCCGGCGATATTGGTGAAGGCTGCCAGGATGCGCGGGCCGACCATCAGCATGCCGGGGATGGCGATGATGGAAATCAGGGCGGCGATCAGACCGTATTCGATGGCGGTGGCGCCCTGCTCGTCACGGGAAAGCTTGGTCATCAGAGTGCGGATGGAAGTGAACATTTTCTATCTCCTTGAATTGTGTTCCGGAAACTCTGACTTTCACCATCGCTTCCGTTCGAGAGTTATGGGTCCAGACTATGTCTTGTTTCCCGCCCTCTATCTCGTGAGACAAAATATGCCATACCATACCAATGCCGTCTGTGAAGACTCACACAGAGACATAAGTTTTATTTCCGATGATCAGTTCACGTTTTAGCGGTACTGGCCGTCAGGCCGCCCCGCGCGAGGCCGCCATCAGTTGCAGGCGGGCGAGATCGCAGATGAGCAGCCCCATGGAGCGGCGGCGCACCACGCCTTCGCGGGCCAACTCGCCGATGGCCTGGGCCACCTTTTCACGCGACGTGCCGGCCCAGGCGGCGATTTCCTTGTGATTGGGCAGATCGGCGATCTGCCAGGATTCGGGCTGGGCCGGATCGGGCTGGGCGAGGCGAAGGATTTCCCCCCAGACCCGCTGGCTCTCGTTCTGGCTGGAAAGCTGGGCGACCCGGGTGTCCAGGCTGCGCACGATGCGGGTCAGGCGCTCCACCACCTTGATGGCGATGGGGGGATACTGGCGCATCAGGTCGAGGAAGGCGCCGCCCTCCAGCGAGGCCAGCACGGTATCCTTGGTGGCGACCACCCGGGCCGAGCGCTTCATGCCGTCGATGGCGGCCAGTTCGCCGAAGTAATTGCCGGCGATGACGTCGGCCAGGGCCACCTCGCGCTCGTCGGCGCCGGTGGTCAGGATGCGCACCGCGCCCTCGACCACGAAATAGACCTCCAGCGTATCGCTATCCTTGTCGAAGATCTGGCTGCCCGACGGCACCCGCGCCCAATTGCAGCGCGCCTCGATATCGCCGAGCGCCGCCTGGTCCATGTGGGAAAACAGGGATACGCGGGCCAAGCCGCCGTCGATCACGTCCATCATGTCCGAACCCGTCAGCAACACCCGTCCCCGTGACGAGTATCGGCCGGGACCGGCCGCTTTTCAATACGGCCTTGGCCCCAGCCCGGGTTAATCCCGCGGCAGGGCGTAGGCCGAGCCGGCCAGGACGGCGGGAAGCCTGACGATGGCGTCCGACAGCGCGGCCAGGGGGGCGGCAATGGGGGCGCCGGAGCGGACGGCCGCCTCCATCGCCTCGGCGGTCCGGCGGATATCGGTCAGCCCCAGGCTGGCGGCGGCTCCCTTGATGGCGTGGGCCTCGCGCCGGACGCGCTCGTGATCCTCGCGGGCCAGGGCGGCGGCGCACTCCGCCTCTCGCGAGGTGGCGTCCTCGAAGAACTTGGCCAGAATTTCCACCACGGTCTCGACGCCCAGGTCCTCGCACAAGAGATCGAGCACGTCGATCTCGACCGCCGAGGGAGCCGGATTCTCCGCCTGAGGCGGTTTGGCGGCGGGCGGTTCGGCGGCGTATTGGGCCAGGACCTCCATCAGCTTCCGCCGATCGATGGGCTTGCTGATGTAGCGGTCCATGCCCGCATCCAGGCACATCCGGTCATCGCCGCGCATGGCGTTGGCGGTCATGGCGACGATGGGAACCCGCTCGGCGCCGCCGGTCAGGGCGCGGATGGCGGCGGTGGCCTGCAGCCCGTCCATCTCGGGCATCTGCACGTCCATCAGCACCAGATCATAGGGGCGCGAGCGCACCGCCTCCACCGCCTCGGCGCCATCGGCGGCCACGTCCACCGAATGGCCCAGCTTGCGCAGCAGGCCCACGGCCACCTGCTGGTTGACCGGATTATCCTCGGCCACCAAGATTCGCAAGCGGCGTGCGGGGCGCGGGATGGCCTCCGGTTCCGATTCGGGGCTATCCTGCAGGCCGGGGTCGTGAGGCAGGCCGAGAACCCGGGCCAGGACGGCGAGGATGGTCTGGCGGCGCAGCGGCTTGTGGATGAAGGCGTCGGCCTTGGGGGAGCCGTCCTCGGGGCTCAGTCCCTGGGACGAGGCGATGATCAGGCCCATGGGGGCCAGGACCGGCTCGGCCCGGATGCGGCCGATCAGATCCGACCCCGTCACGCCGGGCATCCGGGCATCGATGATGGCGGCCTCCCAGGGGGTGCCGGTTGCCGCCGCGCGGCCAAGCTCCGCCAGGGCCGATTCCGCGTCGGCGCAGGACGCCACGATAACGCCGAAGCCCCGCAATTGCCGCTCCAGGACGTCGCGGTTGATGGGGCTGTCGTCCACCACCAGGATGCGGCGTCCCGCCAGGTCTGGCCGCTGGGGCGGGGCCGTTTCCACCATTTGGAACGGCAGGGAGAACCAGAAGAGGCTTCCGGCGCCGGGTGTGCTTTCCACGCCGATGGTGCCGCCCATCATCTCGGTCAGCCGCTTGCTGATGGCCAGCCCCAGGCCGGTGCCGCCGTAGCGCCGGGCGGTGGAGGCATCCACCTGCATGAACATGGAGAACAGTCGGCCGATGGCGTCTTGGGGAATGCCGATGCCGGTATCCCTGACATCGAAGCGCAGGCGTCCCGCTCCGTCCGGCGACGTCTCGTCCCTGACCTCGATGGAGATGCCGCCATGGGAGGTGAATTTGATGGCGTTGCCCGCCAGGTTCATCAGGATCTGGCGCAGCCGCCCGGGATCGCCGCGCACCCAGGCGGGCAGGTCGGGATCGACCATGCTGGCGATCTCGATTCCCTTGGCATGGGCGCGGGGCGCCAGAATGTCGACGATGCTTTCCACCAGACCGACCAGCTCGAAATCGGTGCTTTCCAGGTCGAGCTTTCCCGCCTCCAGCTTGGAGAAGTCGAGGATGTCGTTGATGACGGTCAGCAGGGATTCGGCGGAATCGCGGATGGTGGTGGCGAAGTGGCGCTGTTCCGGGTCCAGTTGGGTGTCCAGCAGCAGGCCGGTCATGCCGATCACCCCGTTCATGGGGGTGCGGATTTCGTGACTCATGGTGGCGAGAAAGGCGGCTTTGGCCTGATTGGCCCGCTCGGCCACCTGCTGCGCCTGCCGGGCGGTGGCCATGGCCGTCTCGCGGTTGTCCAGCAGCCGGGCGATCCACACCATCAGCCCCAGCAGCAGCAGGGACAGCCCCCCCGAACCGGCGCCGAGCATCAGCGCCTTTCGCCGCCAGTCGGCCAGGACCAGCTCCTCGGTGGCGGCGACGATCACCGCCAGGGGATAGCCGGCCACCGCCCGCGGCGCGACGATGCGAAAGCGCCTGTCGCTTTGGTCGACCAGGCGGGGTTCGCTGGTGATGAAGGTCTCG
The DNA here is from genome assembly GCF_000009985.1 of Paramagnetospirillum magneticum AMB-1. Classification (GTDB taxonomy): domain Bacteria; phylum Pseudomonadota; class Alphaproteobacteria; order Rhodospirillales; family Magnetospirillaceae; genus Phaeospirillum; species Phaeospirillum magneticum. The sequence goes on along the minus strand of NC_007626.1, from coordinate 4,110,417 downwards.
ACTCCGTCCCTCAGGGCCTGAATGCCGGGCTGGGGCAGGACCTTGCCCATGGAATCATCGCGCTCGGGCATGCGGGCCAGCAGGCCGCCATCGTCGCGATAGAGCGAGATGGCGCTGAACTCGCTGAAATTGACGGCCTTGTAATACTCGCTGAGGAAGGCGCTCTCGATGCCGGTCAGCACCAGGCCGATGGTGGCGCCATGGCTGTTCCTGATCTTGCGGGTCAGGTAGAAGGTCCACCGTCCGGTACCGCGGTTCTTGGCCGGCAGGCTGAGGAAGAACTTGAGGTCCGGATCGGCGAAGTGCGCCTTGAAATAGTCGCGGTCGGCCAGATTGATGGGCGGCGGCGGGTAGGAACGGGTGAAGTTCACCACGTCGCCATTGGTCGCCACCACGGTGGCCACGTCGATCTGGGGGACGCCGCTGACCTTGTCGCGCAGCGCTTCGAAGGTGGCGCGGCTGCCCAGCATCCGGCGCAGGTCGTCCTCGGTCTCGATGCCCAGTTCGACCACCCGGTCGCCGATGGATTTCTGCACCAGATCAGCGGCGTTGATGGTCTGGCGCGCATGCTCGGCCAGCAGGCGCGAGAGATTGGACAGGTTGCTGCGCCACTCGCCGATGCTTTGTTGCCGCTGGACATAGACGGTGACCGCCGTCACGGCCAGCAGCAAGGCGATGAACACCCCCCCGACGACCAGGACAAGACGGCCGGGCCTCGCCACGGCGAGCGCCGCGTTGCGTCCCGTTCTGGCATTGGTGGTATCGGCGAGACTCATCTTGGATCTATCGACTATCCCATTGGGTCGGGGTCGAAAGATATAGCAGCGTCCTATAAACCGATTTCCGGCCCAATGTTAATGGATTTAAGGGCAAAGGGGCCGGGAAGACCCGGCCCGATCACTGGACCATGTCGTCGTCGATCATCACCGCATAGCACTTTTTCGAAGTGTGGGCGGCGCAGAATTCCGTGGCTTCCTCGACGGCCTGCTCGGCGCTCTTGCGCCCGGTCCGCCAGCCGAAGGCTCCGGTCGACGACATCACGAAGGCCTTGTGGGTGGCGCCGTCCAGATATTTGGCGAAGGCGGTGCGCCCATTCTCCGTCAGGCCCTTGGGGTAGTGGATGGCCGAGGCATCGCGGGGCGGCAGGGGGCGCTCGAACTGGGTCAGCCCCTGGGAGGCCAGGAACCGTTCCACGTAGCCCGTCCACTGGGGGGCGCCCTTGGTGGAGAACAGGTAATGACCGTCGGTGCCGAATTCGGGGGCCGCGACGAATTGCGCCCGGCCGCCCGCTTCGGTGAAGGCCTTGTGGAAGCGCCCGGCCAAAGCGGGGCCGAAGAAATGGTCGTTCTGGGTGTAGACCCACATCATGGGAACGCGCGACGTGCGCCCGAAGGTGCGGAAGGCGTCGACCAGACGGGATTCGGTGCAGACGGTGTCGGGCTTGGTGGAGCCCCGCCCGCCGGCGAAGCTGATGGCGGCCACCAGGCCGGGGGGGGGATCGGCGGTCAGGGCCACCGTGGCGAAGCCGCCGGCCGACTGGCCCACCGCCACCACCTTGGAGGCATCCACATAGGGCTTTTCCGCCATGCGGGCGATGGTCTGGCGAATGTCGTCGGCCGCGATCCGGCCGGACTTGACGTAGTCGGGATCGTCGCAGCGCCCCGAGCTTTCCACGTATTCACCCTGGGATTCGCCATAACCCCGGCGCATCACCGCCACCACGACCCAGCCCCGGCGGGCGAATTCGCGGGCATTGGCGATCTGGTTGCGGGCCCGCATGCCTTCGCGGTCGTCGGCCTTGCGCGGCGCCCCGTGGCTGAGCACCACCAGCGGGTGCTTGCGTCCGTCGTCGGGGCGGACCACCAGGGCCTCGAGCGCCACGGTCCCGTCCCTGAACCTGGCCTCGATGGTGGTGTCCTCCTCGATCAGTCCCGCCGCCCGGGCGGGAGCGGCAAGAACGAGGAAGAGGAACAGGATGCTGAACAACCGATGCATAGGCGCGACCTTTCTGTAGGGGCGGTCAGGTTCCGTCTTCAGGGTGAGCCGATCTCGGCCGCCTGCACCAGATCGGCGGGCGGGAACAGCTGTTCCTCGATCAGGTCCATGGGGTCGGTCTCCGAGAACTCGTCACCATTGGCCAGCAGGATGACGATGCGGTCCCGGTCGGGATAGTACCAGGCCTCGGCGGCGAAACCGCCGAAGCGGCCGCTATGGCCATAGCGAAAGCCCAGGTCCGTCTCGGTCACCTGCAGGCCCAGGCCATAGCCTTCGCCGTCGGCGCGTCCGCGTTCGATGGCCATGGCGGCCACCATCCGGGTGGGCAGCACCCGCGTCTTGCCCGGGCGGAACAGGCTGACCATCAGGCGCTCGAGATCGCGGGCCGTGGTGGTCAGCGGGGCGTCGCCCAGCCGTGACGACCAGGCCACCGGCCCGGCTGGGCGGTGGCCTGGCTGATCCGGATTGCGGCGATGGCCGTGGGCGAGCAGCGGATCGGAGGTGGCGACCCGCACGGCGCTGTCGCCCATGCCCAGCGGGGCGAGGATCCGCCGGCCCAGAATCTCGGCCAGATCGCCTCCGTCCAGCTTTTCCAGGATGTGTCCCAGCAGGATGTAGTTGGAATTGGAATAGGCGAACCGTCCCGGTTCGGTGGCGGCGCGGCATCGGCCCAGCCGCAGGGCCTCGGATGCGGTCCAGGTCAGCGAGGGGTGCTCGGGCAGCGAGAACGGGCCGTTGCGCAGGCAGTCGGGAAGCCCTGAGGTGTGCGACAGCAGGCCGGCGACATCGGCGGAGTCGATGTGGGTCAGGCGCGTCGCCTCCGGCGGGTCGAGGAAGGGGCGAACCGGAGCGTCGAGGGACAGCCGCCCTTCCTCCACCAATTGCAGGGTGGCGATTGCCGTCAGGATCTTGCCGACCGAGGCGATGTGGAAGCGGGTGGCCTCGGTCACCGGGCGCGGCGCCGCCAGATTGGCGGTGCCGGCGGTGGCGATCTCCGTTCCCTGCGGCCCGGAAACCAGCAGGACCGCGCCGGGGAAGTGAAAACGCTCCATCACCTGCGCCAGGGTCTGGTCCAGGGGGGCGGCACCGGCCGGCAGCACGCCCCAGGCGAACCATGCCATCACGAATATCAGCCAGCTCTTCATCAAGTCCCCGCCTGTAGCCCCGAGGGCAAGTCTGGCCGGATCACGCGACAAGTTGCAACACTTCCGGCGAACCGCGCCCTCGATTTTCCGGTTCCTCCCGAATTGCCACACAATTCTGCGGGTTAGTGGCCGTCCTGCCCCCCGAAATCGACGAGGTGGATGATGACCAGCGGAATGAAGTGCCCCGAATGCAGCCGCGAGCACGTTTGTCTCGCCGCGAATCTGTGGGTTTGTCCCGACTAAATTGAGCTGCTCCCCGGAAATCGGACACTGGCGGAAGCTACGATCTGATGGTCGCAGATCCCCAGCGACGAGGAGATCAGAGATGTCGAAGCGCAGGAACCATGACGCGGCGTTTAAGGCGCGTGTCGCCCTTGAGGCGCTGTAGGGCGAGCGAACGGTGTTGGAACTTGCGTCGGCCTATGGCGTCCATCCGACCATGATCCTTCAATGGAAGAAGGCCCCGTTGGACGGGGCAGCCGATATCTTCGAACGCGGGGCCAAGAAGAAGGCTGCGGTCAACGAGGACTCGGTGCGGTCCCGGCATGCCTGGGAAACCGGATTGCAGGCAAGGGCGGAGATCGGACGCTGGATGACCTTCTACAACCACGACCAGCCACTTGCAGCCCATAACGGAAGGCTCCTCCCTGGTCTACTGGAACACCTTCAACCAAACGGATCCGCGGACCCGGAGAGTAGCTGAAACGTCCCCCAAATCTGTCCGACCAACGGGGAGTAGCTCAAAGCAGGGTGACCCCGGCATTCTCCAAGATAGGCGCGCGATCCTTGTGCCGCCATGGCAACAAGGTATGCTAGCCTTTGAGTTTGTCGTGAATACGAGGTCGATAAATGGGCGATGAGTTGAAGTGCCCCAAATGTTCGTCTGAACATGTCTATTCGGATGGCAGTCTGATGATTTGCCCGGAATGCGCCCATGAATGGAACCCCGACACCGCTGCGGAGGCCACTGACGGAAGCGTGGTCAAGGATGCCAACGGCAATGTGTTGGCCAATGGCGATTCGGTCACCGTGATTAAGGATCTAAAGGTCAAGGGTTCGTCCCTGGTGGTCAAGGGCGGCACCAAGGTGAAGAACATCCGCCTAGTGACCGATGCAGTCGATGGTCATGACATCGCCTGCAAGATCGACGGGATCGGCGCTATGAACTTAAAGTCAGAATTCGTGAAGAAAGCCTAAGGTGCAATGCGTCTTCGTCATCAAATCCTCCGTGCCTCATTTTTAGGGACGAAGGCGTCTGCGAAGCTAGGGGCTATTCGCGGGTCTCATTCATTGTGGCCTCCGTTTGGTCAGCCTATTTGTTGCTGACCAAACGGAAAAGCCACAGATCTCGCCCGTCGAAGTAGATGTGGCAAAAGCCAGCCCCGCCTCTGAACAGCCCAAGGCTCGAAAGACCAAGTAGCCAATAGCTATGGCATCTTTCGTATTTGGCCGCCGGGCATTTTCAGCGGCGCATCACAAATGCGCTCACAACGCTGCTCGCAATTTGAGCTAACGCATTAAATTCCCTGATTTTTTGATAGTGGCGTCCCCTACGGGATTCGAACCCGTGTCGCCGCCGTGAAAGGGCGGTGTCCTAGGCCTCTAGACGAAGGGGACGTCGAGGCGCGAGGGCGACTTGATAGCCGCCCTTGGGGGGGAAATCAAGGCATAAAGCTGCAAAATCGTATCAGCGGGCAAAAGCGGCGTCGTCGACGATCAGCTGGACGCTGGAATTGCCTTGCCAGGTGTCGACGCGGAGCGTGCCGGCCAGATGGAAGCTGGCGCCGGCCGAGGACAGCAGGGCGTGGCCCATCTCGCTGTCGGCGGCGCGGAAGGCGATGGCTTTCAGGCGCTTGCCGCCGGCTCCCGTCAGGATCAGGCGCACATGGCCGGAGCCCACCACGTCGGCCTTGGCGATGCGGGCGCCGGAGATGGCGAAGCGGGGTTCTGGATTGCCCGAGCCGAAGGGACCAACCCCTGCGAGGGTCTCCACCAGTTCGATGCCCGCCGCGCCGGCGTCCAGGGCGCCGTCCAGTTCCAGCAGGGGCACCAGGTCCCCCTCCAACTGGGCCTGCAGGCGTTCGGCCAGGAAGTCGGAGAGGGCGGTCAGCTTGTCGCGGGCCACGGTGAAGCCCGCCGCCATGGCATGGCCGCCGCCGGCCCGCAGCAGGCCCGCCTGACGGGCGGCGATGATGGCCGAGCCCAGGTCCAGGCCGGGCACCGAGCGGCCCGAGCCCTTGCCCTGGTCGCCTTCCAGGGCCACCACGCAGGCGACGCGGCCATAGCGTTCCTTCAGGCGTCCGGCGACGATGCCGATGACGCCGGGGTGCCAGTTCTCGCCCGCCGCCACCAGCAGGGGGCGGCCGTCATCGGGGCGGGTTTCCACCTGCTCGATGGCGTCGAGCAGCACCACCGCCTCGATCTCCTGGCGGTCCTTGTTGTAGCCGTCCAGCTGGCGGGCGATCTCGGCGGCTTCGGCCGGGTTGTCGGTGGACATCAGGCGGGTGCCCAGCTCGGCCTCGCCCACCCGGCCGCCGGCATTGACGCGTGGCCCCAGCACATAGCCCAGGGTGTAGGAATCCGGGCGTTCCTTGACGCCGGCCACATCGGCCAGGGCGGCCAAGCCCACATTGGCGCGCTTGGCCATGACCTTCAGGCCCTGGACCACCAGGGCGCGGTTGACGCCCACCAGCGGCACCACGTCGCAGACGGTGCCCAGGGCCACCAGATCGAGCCAGCGCATCAGATCGGGGGCGGGGCGCGACTGGTACCAGCCGGCGGCCTTCAGCCCGCGATTGAGCCCTACGGCCAGCAGGAAGGCCACCCCCACCGCGGCCAGATGGCCGTGGGGACTGGTCTCGTCCAGGCGGTTGGGATTGATCACCGCCAGGGCGGCGGGCAGGGCGGCCTCGCCCACATGGTGGTCGACCACGATCATGTCGAGGCCCGCCCGGGTGGCGGTCTCCAGGGCGTCGAAGGCGGTGGTGCCGCAATCGACGGTGACCACCACGGCGACGCCCTCGTCCCTGAGCCGCAGCAAAGCGGGGGCGTTGGGGCCGTAGCCCTCCTTGATACGGTCGGGAATATAGACGCGGGCCTTGGCCCCCATGTCGGCCAGGGCGTTTCGGAGCAGCGCCGAGGAGGTGGCGCCGTCCACGTCGTAATCGCCGAAGATGCCGATGGTCTCGCCCCGGGTCACCGCCGCGACCAGCCGCTCCACCGCCTTGTCCATGCCCTTTAGATGGCCGGGATCGGGCAGCAGGTCGCGCAGCGTCGGGTTGAGGAAGCTTTCCGCCTCGTCCAGGCCGATGCCGCGGGACGCCAGTACGCGGCCCACCAGTTCGGGCAGGGCGAGGCGCTGGGCCAGGGCCTGGGCCAGCCGCTCGTCGCCCGGCCGCGCCAGCCAGCGCCGCCCGGACAGCGAACGCTCGACCCCCAGGAAGGCGGGCCCCTGGTGGATGACTGACGGTCCGTGGCTCATGCGGGCAGATGGCTCCGGCTGAGGTCGTGCTGGACGCTCAGGTAACGGATGGTGCCGGTGGCCGAGCGCATGACCAGGGAGTAGCTTTCCGCCCGGTTGCCCGACATCAGGCGGGCGCCCTTCAGCACATGGCCGTCGGTGATGCCGGTGGCGGCGAACATCACCTCGCCGCGCACCATGTCCTCGATGTTCCACTTGCGCCTTGTGTCGGCGATGCCCACCCGGCGCGCCGCCGCGTGGTCCTGCTCCGAGCGGCAGAGCAGGCGGCATTGCATCTGGGCTCCCAGGCATTTCAGCCCGGCGGCGGCCAGCACGCCCTGGGCGGCGCCGCCCGAGCCCATGTAGACGTCGATGCCGGAATCGGGCAGGCCGGCGGCCAGGGCGCCCGACACGTCGCCGTCGTCGAACAGCATGACCCGCACCCCGGCGGCATACAGTCGCTCGATCAGCTCGCCATGGCGGGGGCGGTCGAGCACGCTGACCGTCAGTTCCGACAGGGTCTGGCCCTTGGCCTCGGCGATCCGCGACAGGTTCTCCTCCGGCGTGGAATCCAGGTCGATGATGCCGGCCGGCATGCCGGCGCCCACCACGATCTTTTCCATGTAGGAGTGCTGCGGCACCTTGAGGAACGAGCCCTCCTCGGTCATGGCCACCACCGACAGGGCGTTATGGGCGCCGCGCGCGCAGATGGAGCGGCCCTCCAGGGCGGTCAGGACGATGTCCACCTTGGGTCCCTTGCCGTTGCCGACCTTTTCGCCGGTGTGCAGCGGCTGGGTGGAATCATCACCCTCGCCGTTGACGATGACGCCGTCCATGGACAACCCGTTGAGGGCGTGGCGCATGGCCGAGCAGGCGGCCTCGTCGGCGGCCCGCTCGTCGCCGCGCCCGGTCTGGCGGGCGGCGGCCAGGGCGCTGGCTTCGGTGACGCGCACCACCTCCAGCGCAAGGTTGCGGTCGAGGACGGGCAAGGTGGTGGTGTGGATGGACATGGGCCGTCGCCTAAAGTGACTCGATGCGGATGAGCTGCAGGTCGGTGACCGAGCCCAGCGCCCGGATGGCCTTCACGGCGCCCAGCATGGAGGCCTCGTCGGTCTCGTGCACGGTCATCACCACCGGCACCACCTCGGACGGCGAGCGGCCGCGCTGGATGATCTGCTCCATGGAGACCTTGTGCGCCTTGAGGATTCCGGCCACGTCGGCGAAGACGCCGGGCTCGTCGCGGACCATCAGGCGGATGTAATAGGCGCTGCGATGGGTACCGGACGGCGCGGCGGGCAGGGCCTTCAGGGCGTCGACCGCGATGCCGAAGGTGGGGCCCACCCGGCCGGTGGCCAGATCCATCAGGTCGGCGACCACGGCCGAGGCGGTGGGACGCGCCCCGGCGCCCCGGCCTTCCAGCACGGTGCGGCCGACGAAATCACCCTCGGTGACGATGGCGTTGAACGGCCCGCTCACATGGGCCAGCGGGAAGGACAGCGGCACCATGGCGGGATAGACGCGGGTCTCGACGCCCTGGTCGGAGAGCGACGCCACGCCCAGCAGCTTGATGCGATAGCCCAGCTCGTCGGCATAGCGGATGTCCAGCGCGCTGACATTGCGGATGCCCTCGCACGACACTGCGTCGATGTCGAGCGGCATGGCGAAGGCCAGCGAGGCCAGGATGGCCAGCTTGTGGGCGGTGTCGGTGCCGTCGATGTCGAAGCTGGGATCGGCCTCGGCATAGCCCAGGGCCTGGGCCTCGGCCAGCACGTCAGAAAAGTCGCGGCCCGAATCGCGCATGGTGGTGAGGATGTAGTTGCAGGTGCCGTTGAGGATGCCCATCACCTTGGTGACGCGGTTGCCGGCCAGCCCCTCGCGCAGGGATTTGATCACCGGGATGCCGCCGCCGACGCTGGCCTCGAAGCCGATATTGCCGCCCTTGGCCTCGGCGATTCGGGCCAGTTCGATGCCGTGGTGGGCGATCATCGCCTTGTTGGCGGTGACCACCGACTTGCCGCGCTCCAGTGCCGTCCGGACCACGTCGAGGGCGATGCCCTTGGCGCCGCCGATCAGTTCCACCAGCACGTCGTAATCGCAGGTCTTGGCCATGTCGCGGGCATCGGTGAAGAACGGCACGCCGTCCAGCGGCAGGTCGGCGGGCTTGGCCAGGGCGGCGGCGCCCACCAGGGCCAGCGGGCGCCCGGCGCGGGCGGCCAGCAATGGGGCGTGATCGTGCAGCAACTGCACGGTGCCGCCGCCGACGGTACCCAATCCGGCGATGGCGATTTTAAGGGGCGCCTTGCTCATTTTTCCGTTCCTGCACGCTGTTTTTCCGAGGCCTCGAGCACCTGCCCGGTGCTGCCGAGGAAGGTCTTGATGTTGCGCACCGCCTGGCGGGTGCGCTGGACGTTTTCCACCAGTCCGATGCGGACATGGGAATCGCCGTATTCACCGAAGCCGATGCCGGGCGCCACCGCCACCTGGGCCTCGCGCATCAGCAGCTTGGAAAATTCCAGCGAGCCGAGATGGGCGAAGGCCTTGGGGATGGGCGCCCAGGCGAACATGGTGGCGGGCGGGCTGGGGATCTCCCAGCCGGCGGCGGACAGGCCTTCGATCAGGGCGTCGCGGCGGCCCTTGTAGAGGGCGCGGATGTCGTCGACGCAATCCTGCGGGCCGTTCAGGGCGGCGGTGGCTGCCACCTGGATGGGGGTGAAGGCGCCGTAGTCGAGATAGCTCTTGATGCGGCCCAGGGCGGCGATCAGCGTCTTGTTGCCGGCGGCGAAGCCGATGCGCCAGCCCGGCATGTTGTAGGTCTTGCTCATGGAGGTGAACTCGACCGCGATCTCCTTGGCCCCCGGAATCTGCAGGATCGAGGGCGGCGGGGCCACGTCGAAATAGATTTCCGAATAGGCCAGGTCCGACAGGATCCAGATACCGTGATGGCGGCAGAACTCCACCACCTGGCCGTAGAAGTCCAGGTCGGCCAGCAGGGCGGTGGGATTGCTGGGATAGTTCAGCACCAGGGCGATGGGCTTGGGCACCGAATGGCGCACGGCGCGGTCCAGCGCCTTGAGGAACTCGGCATCCGGGGTCACCGGCACGAAGCGGCACGAACCGCCGGCGATGATGAAGCCATAGGGATGGATGGGATAGCTGGGATTGGGTACCAGCACGATGTCGCCGGGGCTGGTGATGGCGTTGGCCAGATTGGCCAGGCCTTCCTTCGAGCCCAGGGTGACGATGCACTCGGTCTCGGGGTCGATGTCGACGGCGAAGCGGCGCTGGTAATAGCCCGACAGGGCCTTCCTGAGGCCGGGAATGCCGCGGCTCATGGAATAGCGGTGGGCCCGGGGGTTGCGGGCGGCTTCCACCAACTTGTCGACGATATGGGCGGGCGTCGGCTGATCCGGGTTGCCCATGCCGAAATCGATGATGTCCTCGCCGGCGGCGCGGGCGCGCGCCTTCATGGCGTTCACTTCGGCGAAGACATAAGGCGGAAGACGCTTGATGCGGTGAAAGTCGTGCTGGCTGCTCATGGGCCGAACCTAATCTGCTGCGAGGGCCCCCCTGGGACAGGGACCCTAACGCCGCAGCGGTTAAGAATCGATGGCTGTTTGAACGGACCCAGGCATGCAGTCCTGACGTCCGTTCAAACCAGCCGAACCATCAATACTCGATGGAAACCTTGGCGCCGCTGTCGTCATAGGCCGAGGGAGCGGTCGGGTCGGCGGCCACCATGATCTTCTTGGCGGGCACGCCGAGCGCGGTCAGCGACTTGGCCACGGCCTTGGCGCGGCCCAGGGCGACCGAGGCATCGTCCTGGCCGGCGAAGGAGACGGCGCCCGGCGAGGGATAGCCCACGACGCGGACCACGCCGCCGGTCTGGCGCTGCAGCGACGCCACTTCGCGCAGCTGGGCGCCGTCGGCGGCGGTCAGGCTGCCGTTGGGGCCGAACTGCAGCGACGCCACGTCGAACTGGGCGGCGGGGCCTCGCGGCGCCACCATGCCCTTGGCGCCCCGCATGCCCTTGGGGGGGACCAGTTGCGGCGCGCGCTCGCCGGTATCGGCGGCGAAGGCCGGCGAGCGGCTCATGCCCAACGGCGGCTGGGCGGGCACGGCATAGGTGTTGACCGGCTGATTGTAGGACGCCTGGGTGCGGGCGGCGGGAATGCCCGAGAAGGGGTCGCCCTTATTGGTGGCTACGGCGGATTCGGTCAGGCGTTTCTGGAAGTGCTCGGCCAGCAGGCCGCGGCGGGTGGGAACGGTGTCTGGCACCTCGGCCCGGGCCGGCGGGCCGCCGGGGGCGGTGCGGGGCGGGGCGTTGGGGCCCTCGTCGCGGGCGGCCTGCATGCGGCGGTCCAGGGACGGCTGGTAGGAGCCGCGGCCGGATGCGTCCTGTGCCTGGGCGGCGGGGGCCTGCGCGGCGACCTGCGGCGGAGCGGCGGCGGGCGCCTCGGCCACCTGGGTCTGGGCGGGCGCCCCCTTCTTGGCCAGGGCCTTGGTGGGCGCGGGCTCGCGCTTGGCCGACGGGGCGTACTGGGCGTTGCTCTTGTCGCCGGCCAGTCCCTTGCCCGAGGTCGAGGACTTGGCCTCGTTCACGTTGGGGAACGAGCCGTCGGGACGGCGCGGCGCGGCCACCACGGGGGCGTCGTCACCGTCGAACATGCCCGTGACGCCCTTGTACCACTCGACGGGATTGATGGCGTCAGGAACATAGGAGCAGCCGGCGATCAGAGCGGCGATGGCGACGCTCCGGCTGACGGCCAGGGTGCGGCGCTCGTAACGACGGCGCCAAGCCTCGATGCAATCGAACATGGACGAACTGCTGCCCCCGGTATCGAGAAACTATTTTGTTTGGACCGAATTTTACGGCAAGTTCACGTTTATCAGGCCATGGTTCGAAAGTATATAGGTCTATGGAGCGGGCGGAAAGGATGGGCGGTGCACCCACCGGAACGTCGGGCGACGCGACACACAGTCAATCGCCGTGTATGGTTGCACTCTGGATGCACCGTAAAATGTAAGGGGTAGCTGATGGCCGAGCAGACGGGCACCGAGTCCAAGATGATCGACGCGACGGAACTTTCCAAGGCGATGACCAGCATTGCGGAACGCTCTCAGCGCATCGTCGCTGATTTTCTGACCCGCCAGGCGGCGGACCCCACCGCGGCGGCGGCCGACCCCTTGAATATCGGCAACGCCTTCATGGAAATGACGGCCAAGCTGATGAGCGACCCGGCCAAGCTGGTCGAGGCCAATCTCAACCTGTGGCAGGATTACATGTCGCTGTGGCAGAACACCGCCCGGCGCATGCTGGGGGAGGAGACCCAGCCGGTGGTCGCCCCCGATTCCGGTGATCGCCGCTTCAAGGACGAGATGTGGCAGGAGAATGAAATCTTCGACTTCATCAAGCAGTCCTATCTGCTGTCCGCCCGCTGGATGCAGGGCGTGGTGAAGAATGTCGAGGGTCTGGACGACCACACCGCCAAGAAGGTCGACTTCTATACCCGCCAGTTCGTGGACGCCATGGCGCCCAGCAATTTCGTCCTGACCAACCCCGAGGTGCTGCGCGCCACGGTGGAGACCCGGGGCGAAAACCTGCTGAAGGGCCTGAATAACCTGCTGGATGACCTGGAGCGCGGCAAGGGCAACCTGGCCATCAAGATGACCGATTACGACGCCTTCAAGGTGGGCGAGAACATCGCCGTCACCCCGGGCAAGGTGGTCTTCCAGACCGATTTGATGCAGCTGATCCAGTACGATCCGACCACGCCACAGGCGTTCGAGAAGCCCTTGCTGATCCTGCCGCCGTGGATCAACAAGTTCTACATCCTGGACCTGCGCCCCAAGAACTCGCTGATCAAGTGGGCGGTGGACCAGGGCCACACGGTGTTCGTCATTTCCTGGGTCAATCCGGACGAGAAGCTGGCCCACAAGGGCTTCGGCGACTACATGCTGGAAGGCCCGCTGGCCGCCATCGACGCCATCGAGAAGGCGACCGGCTCGCGTCAGGTCAATGCGGCCGGCTATTGCCTGGGCGGCACGCTGTTGGCCTGCACCCTGGCCTATCTGGCCGCCAAGGGCGAGGACCGCATCGCCTCGGCCACCTTCTTCACCACCATGACCGACTTCAAGGACCCCGGCGAACTGGGCGTCTTCATCGACGAGGAGCAGCTCTCGGCCCTGGAAACCCGCATGAACCAGGCGGGCTTCCTGGACGGCCGCGACATGGCCACCACCTTCAACATGATGCGCGCCAACGACCTGATCTGGTCGTTCGTGGTCAATAATTACCTGCTGGGCAAGGACCCGTTCCCGTTCGACCTGCTGTACTGGAACTCGGATTCGACCCGCATGCCGGCGGCCATGCACAGCTTCTACCTGCGCAAGATGTACCAGGAGAACCGGCTGGTCGAGCCGGGCGCCATCGAGCTGAACGGCGTCAAGATCGACCTCGGCAACATCAAGACCCCGCTCTACATGCTATCGACGCGCGAGGATCACATCGCGCCGTGGCAGAGCACTTATGCCCTGACCCAGAACGTGTCCGGCCCCATCAAGTTCGTGCTGTCGGCCTCGGGCCACATCGCCGGCGTGGTCAATCCGCCCGCCGCCAACAAGTACTGCTACTGGACCAATGCCAAGAAGCCCAAGAACCCCGAAGTCTGGCTGGCCGGTGCCACCCAGGTGGAGGGCTCGTGGTGGACCGATTGGCAGAAGTGGGTCGAGAAGTTCGCCGGCAAGCAGGTTCCCGCCCGCCAGCCCGGCGACGGCAAGCTGAAGGCCATCGAGGCGGCCCCCGGCTCCTACGTCCAGGTCAAGGCGGTGTAAATCACCATAGCTGACCGGTCGGTCGATCAAGGCGGCTCCTGCGGGGGCCGCCTTTTTTTGAGACAGGGGTGACCGCTGGGGGCTGCGGAAAAGCTCCACTTCGGGGGCGTTTGCCCCCGATCCCCCGATCGGGAAGCACAGCTTCCCGAACCTTTCAGTTTATTAATTCATTGAGATCAAAAGAACCTGGAGGTTCGGAGGCTGTGCCTCCGAACGGGTCAGGGCGGTCGCCCTGCCGCGCAAGCGGAGGGGCTTCGCACGATGACTCTATCCTCCGATCACCGGCAGAGTGACGGTGAAGGTGCTGCCCTTGCCGGGCTCGGATTCGACGCGGATGGAGCCGCCGTGGCGGTCGACGATCTTGCGGCAGACGGCCAGTCCGATGCCGGTGCCCTCGTACTGGCCCCGTCCGTGCAGGCGCTGGAAGATCATGAAGATGCGGTTGAAATACTCGGGCTCGATGCCGATGCCGTTGTCGCGGATGGAGATGTCCCAGGCGCCGCCGACCCGCACCGCCCGCAGCTCGACCTCTGGAGGGCGCTCGGGGTTCCTGTATTTCAGGGCGTTGCCGATCAGGTTCTGGAACAGGCGGGTCAGCTCCATGCGATTGCCATGGGCGTGGGGCATGCCCGTGGCGGTGGTCACGGTGGCGTGGCCCTCGGCGATGGCGGCGGACAGGTTGGACAGGGCGTCGGCGATGACTTCGCCCAGGTCCAGGTCTTCCATCTCGCGGTCGGCGTGGCCGATGCGCGAATAGTCCAGCAGATCGCGGATCAGCAGATCCATGCGTCGCGCGCCGTCGACGGCGAACAGCAGGGATTCGAGGGCATAGTCGTCCAGCTTGTCCTTGGCCAGGCGCTGAAGCAGTTGCAGATGGCCGGTGATGGCGCGCAGCGGCTCGCGCAGATCATGGGAGGCCACATAGGCGAACTGCTCCAGTTCGGCATTGGAGCGTGCCAGATCGGCCAAGGCCTTCTCGATGGCTTTTTGCGCATGGCGCTGTTCGGTGACATCGCGGGAGAACACGGCCATCCGCCGGATCTCTCCGTCCCCATCCTGAACGGGATAGATGCGGTTGTCGAAGATGGCGCCGCCGCGCTCGTCGACGCTGTGCAGGGGCCGCCTGTCGGCCAGGACCTGGGCGAACTGGTCGCGACGCCTTTCAGCCAGGGGCTGCGGCAGCCAGTCAAAGAACGAGGTGCCTGGCATCTGGGCGGGGGTTGTGGCGAAGCGTGCGGCCAGGGCCTCGTTGGTGGCCAGGATCCGCCCCTCGGGAGTCATCAGCAGGGCGCCGTCGATGGTGGCGTTGAGCAGGGTCTTGGACAGTTCCTCGCTGTTCCTCAGCGTTTCCTCGATCTGCTTGCGGCGGATGATGCCCGCCAGGGTGTCGGCGACCATCCTCAGGAAATGCTCTTCCTCCTTCTGCCATGGATGGCCGTGGCCGATATAGGTGTTGAGCACGCCCAGAAGATCGGGGCCGTTCATGATGGGTATGCAGTAATGCCCGTGGGGGTGCATGTCGGGCACCTGGGTCTGGTGCCGCTCGTCCACGTGGGAGGCAAACACCGCTTCGCGCCGTTCCGCGGCGGCGCCGCACAGGCAATTCCCCATCCGGATGACGGTGCAGGCCTGGATGATGGCCTGTGACATATTGTGCTCGGCTACCAGCGCCAGGGTCTTGCCGTCGGGCTGGGCGAGGAAGATGGCGCCCCGTTCCTCCACGTTCAGCCAGGGTAGGCTGAGGATTTCCACCAGGGAATCGTGCAAGATGTCGTTCAGGCGCCGGTCTTCCAGCGAGTGGCGCAGGATGCCGCCCAGCGCCGTGGTCACCGCCAGGTTGCGGGCGGCTTCGGACTCGGCCCGGATGCGCCGGGCGATGTCGCGGAACAGGGTGACGGCCCCAGCCACGCGGCCGTTCTGAATGATGGGGGCGGTGGTGAATTCCACCGTGACGGGGGTGCCGTCCCGCCGCCAATGGACATCGCGGGGGACGTGGCGAATGTTGCCGTCGTGCAGGGTTTGCCACACGGGACAGGCGACGGCGGGGAATTCGCTGCCATCGGCCCGGTGATGATGGACCTCCTCGTGCAGGTTGAGGCCGACACCCTCGGTCTCGCTCCAGCCCAGCATGCGCCGGGCCGCCGGATTGATGAAGGTGATCCGGCCCTCGGGATCGACGCCGCAAATGCCTTCGCCCGCCGAGGCCAGGATCAGCTCCAGGCGGTGACGAGCCTCCTCGGTCTGGACATGGGCGGCCTCCAGGGCGCGGGCCGCCGCGTGGCGGTTGCGCCAGCTGCGCAGAAGCAGGGTCGCCACGGTCACGCTGAGCAGCGAGAAGCCCATGGCGACGGCCACCATGATCAGTGCCTGTCGCCGCCAATCGGCGAGATAGTCGTCCTCGCTCAGGCCGACGATCACCCAGAGGGGAAAGCTGCCGATCCGGCTGAGGTGATAGCTGCGCGCGACGCCGTCCACATTGGAATCCGCGTGATAGGCCGCCTTGCCGGTCCCGGACTGAATGAGCGACAGCAATTGCGGCGACGGCTTCGGCGCCTTGGCCACCACGCCGCCGGGGCCGTCCAGCTCGGGGGCGCGGGCCAGAATGGAGGGGCCGTCATCCCAGAGGCTGACCGAACCCTGGGGGCCGACATCGATGGCGGAAAAGCTTTCCGTGAATTTGTCGAGCGGCAGGGCCACATGCACATCGCCCGCGAACGAGCCGTCGGGCGCGTTGAGGCGCCGGCTCAGGGTGACCATCCAGGTCTGGGCGGCGCGGCCGAGAACCGGCTTGGAGATGACCAGTCCGGCCTTCGGGTCGTCCCGCATTTTGATGAATTGCGGCCGGTCGGCGATACTGGCCTGGGCGACCTTGATGCCGGTCACCCCGTAACGGATGATTCCCGAGGCGTCGACCACCCGCAACCCCAGCGCCTCGGGCAGGCGCTCGTCGTGACGTCGCAGCAGATCCTCGATCTGGGCGGCGTCGACCCCGCCGACCCTCTCCTGGCGCGCGATCTCGTCGGCGACCGCCAGCAAGGTCAGGTCGATCTTGGCGATGGTGCCATGCAGATTGGTCCGCAGCACGGTGGAAAGGTTATCGGCCACGGCCATGGCCTGATGCCGGTGCTGGGACCGGCTCATGACCAGGACGCTGGCGACCAGCGCGCCGACGAAAAGATTGAGGGCCAGGACGGCGGAAACAAGGCGGCGGGTAAAGCGCCTGGCGTCAGAATCCCGCTGGTCCTGCGCATTGGGCGCGGATGTTGTCGGGCCGGCCGAGGAAGGGGACGATGGGGGATGTGTCACGCCAAACGCCATATATAGCTTGACGAAAGAATAGGCTGCTCCCTGGGGGAGGGCAAGGGTTTCTACGGATGCCGGGGCTCCGTTTGCGGCAATGTCGGCATGGTGCCGCTCCTAAAAGTTTGCGATGGCGCACGACTGGCCCTTGCCGCGCAATGCCCGGCACAGGGTGTCGGCATCGGCTCCCGACATGGGGCCGGCGATCAGGCGATAGGTGGTGCCCAGGTCGGGAATATCGGTTTTGACCGCCTTGAACTCCAGGGCGGACAGTTCTGGATATTCCTTCTTCAGGGCGTCCACAGCCTTGTCCGTCATGTTGGGGGACGCCATGGACAGAAGGTGGAGGCCCAAGGTTGCCTTGGGATTGAACGGCACGATTCCGCCGGGGGTGTCGCCCTCGCGGGTGGCGCCGGGCACGCCGCCGTCGGGGACGGTCTTCTTTGGTGCGGGCCTCTTCTTCTTGGGCGGCGGCGGCGGAGGGGGGGGGGCATTGGCCAGGTCCCGCTCGGCGGCGATGATGGCGGCCATTTCCCGCTGAAACTCGTCATGCTCCACCAGGCCGAGGCGGGCCATATCCTCGGCTCGCCGCCGGCCCGTGGCCAGGGCGGGGCTGTCCTTGCGTGCCGGCGGTGTCCGCAAGCTGGGCTCGGCCGGCAGCAGGCCGTCCATCAGGAAGTCGCGCTCGGCCTGCCGGACCGAGGCCGGTACACCGGCCGTGGGGACCGACAGGCGGGACAGGCGGTCGGCGATGTCGCGCAACGCCACCGGCCGTCCCAGCCCGGAGGCCGGGGGCGGCGCGGAATAGGGCAGAAGCGCGCCAATATTGGCGTTGCGTCGGATCGAGGCTTCGTCGGGCGTGACCAGCCCGGCTTCCACCAGCTGGCGCAGCAGCAGGAAGCGCTGGGCCTCGGGATCTGAAGCGATGACCGTGGGGACGTTGAGGCGGACCTCGGGGTAGCGCACCGGCTCCGGCACGACCTCCGGCTGTGGCGAGGGCCAGGATTCCGCAGGCGGAGGGACGCCGACGATGCCGCCGCAGCCGGCCATGCCCGACAGTGTCGCGAGACATGCCGCGACGGAAGCTATGTGCAATGCGCGACGTGCCATTGGCAGCAACCCCGATAATACCAAGCTGCGGCGATCGAAACCGATCACCGCAGCGCCCTCATGCGGCGGGCGGGCGCTGTGCGCCCTTGCCTCCCGCGCCGCAAGGCGCGCGGCCCCTTGGGCCTAGCCAACCCGCGATGAGTTTCACTCGACGCAGGTTGGTATAAACCCCTCATGAAGGGTATGCGCTCGGTCGGCAATGTCAACCTCCGGGGTATCGTGCTAGGCTGCTCGCCGACTCGAAAGGTTGGGGACCTGCCATGAATACTGCTGTACCGGCGCGCTACGACACCGTGGCAAGGACGCTGCACTGGGTGATGGCCGCGGCCATCCTGGCCCTGTGGGTGGTCGGGCACATGATCGACGCGCTGCCCAAGGGGCCGGTGCGGTCCGAGGTGATCGGCCTGCACAAGGCCATCGGCGTGGTCATGTTGGTCATGGCGGTGGCCCGGCTGGCCTGGCGGCTGATCCGGCCGCAGCCGCCCCTGCCGTCGTCCATGTCCCCCGGTGAACAGCTCCTGGCCAAGGCCGGGCATGTGGCGCTTTACCTTCTGATGCTGCTGATTCCGATGGACGGCGTCCTGATGAGCCAGAGCGGCGGGCGCGAGGTCTCGGTGTTCGGGCTGGTGCTCCCCGCCCTGGTGGCCAAGGATGACGCTCTCAAGGCCATCTTCAAGGAAGGGCATGAAGTGCTGGGCTGGGTCCTGGCCGCCATCCTGATCGGTCATGTGGCGGCGGCTCTGCGCCACCGCTTCATCTTGCGCGACGACGTCATGGCCCGCATGCTGCCGGGGAAATAATCCCAACATCCGGGAGAGGAGGGGGAACTCCCCTCCCGGGTCCGGCCCGGCCCGCCGGGGTGTCAGGCGCCCGGCGGTCGAGCGGGGTCAGACGTGGGCGTGCATCAGGTCGCCACGCAGCACGCGGCCGGAATGGACCGCCTCGGCCATGACGACGATGGTCTCGACCACATCCTCGAAATCCTCCATGCGGTCGGTATTGATGGTGATGTCGAACTGGCTGGCGTCGGACAGGCGCGAGTGAAAGGCCTCCCACACGAACTTGCCGCGCCGGTGATTGATCTCCTGGGCCTTGGCCAGAAGATCGGCCTCGTTGCCGTGGCCCTGTTCGGCCATGCGCTTGGCACAGACCTCGGGGCTGCCGGCCACCCGCACCCGCAACGCGCACTCACCCGCCAGGATGATGTGGGCGCCACGTCCGACGATGATGCCGCCCAGGCGTCCCAGGCTCATCACCACCTTGACCAGGGAATCGCGATAGGCGTCGGGACTGATGTCCTTGCCCGAGAACAGGCGGTAGAGCCACATGTCCTTGGCCCGGCCAAATCCTTCATCCATCAGGCGGACGATGGCCGGGTCGTCGTTGAGGCGGCCCGCCACCTCGCGCAGCAATTCCTCGTCGTAGAGGGGCAGTTTCAGTCGCTGGCAGACCCGGGTGGCGATGACGTCGCCGCCCGAGCCGAAATCGCGCGACAGGGTAATGACCGGCTGACGTGGGCGCAGATGCTCGCCTTGGCGAGGTACCGTCGCCACTTCGGCCATGGCCGAGATTACGGAAAGGATATTGGTGGTCATGGAAGCCTCCCTGCGGAATGCCTACCTATCGCCCATGATACGCCCAACAAGAAGGGGCCGCCATCCCCCGGTTGAAGAAGGCGGCCCCCGCAAAAATGCCGTTGATCAGATCCGGTAGCCCAGGCGGATGCCGCCCCAGTGGCGTCCCTGCACCATGATGGGCGCAGAGACGTCCTTCATCATGATGAACTGGCCGCCGCCCATGTCGCGGCGATAGGTCTGCAGCAGGAAGGGTCTGGTGTTCCTGCCCGCCGACAATCCGGTGCGGTCGTTGAAGATGCGCCGGTTGCGGCAATTGGCGTTGTTCCACACCGGGTCGCTGCCCTGGGGGTTCGACACCTTCTTGTTGTGGGTGGCGATATAGCCGTTGCGGTCGATGGTGACGCAGAAGGCCACCCGGCTGTCCAGGGCCAGCAGCGGCTCCTGGATATCGGGCAGCACCAGATCGGTGAAGGCGGCGTAGCGCGAATTGTGCTGTTGCGGATTGGTGCCGGCGATGGGCTGATAGTTCTCGTCGAACAGGTCGGAGACTGAAATCCGGCCCGAGGCGATTCCCTGGTCGAACGCCGCGGTCACCTGACGGGCGGCGGACTGGATCGCCTCGATGAACGGGGTGTCGGCGGTGCGGAAGCCCGAGGCGGCGATATAGCCCATCAGTTCCTCGGAATTGCCCAGCAACGAGGCGATGCGCTCGTCGGCCTTGCGCAGGCTTTCGCTGGTCATGGCGATGCCTTCGAAGAACTTGTCGATTTCGCCGATCACGTCGCCGCACTGGGACAGGGAGGCGGAAGCGGCCTGGGAGATGTCGCCCACCTTGCTTTCCACCGATTCGATGACGTCGCCGAACACCGAGACGGCCTGATTGATGACGCCCACCCCCGAGCCGACGGAATCGGCCATTTTCAGGGTGTCGGTGGAGGTCTCGATCAGGTCGGTGACCGAGCCCGACAGCTTGTGCACGGTTTCGTCGATGCCGCTGGTGACGTCGGCGGTCTGGCGCGCCAGGGTCTTGACCTCGGTGGCGACCACGGCGAAGCCCTTGCCCGCCTCGCCGGCCCGGGCCGCCTCGATGGTGGCGTTCAAGGCCAGGAGGTTGGTCTGGCGCGCGATCTTCTGGATGTTGCGCGACATGGTGCTGACTTCGCCCAGGGCGCCTTCCAGGCCTTCGAGCCGCTCCTCGATGCCCTGGACCGCGCCCACCAGCTGGTTGACGCCCGACAGGGCCTCTTCCACCGTGCGCAGGGATTCCGAGGATTGATGCCCGGCCTGGACCGTCATGTCGCGGGTCTCGCGGCCGGCATTGTCGATCAGCCCGATGGTCTCGGCCATGGCGTGGGCGATCATCTTGAGATGGCCGAACAGTTCTTCCTGATGCTTCACGAAACGGGTCAGGCCATCCATGGTGCCGGCGATGTCGGCGACCTCAAGGCTGAGACTGTCGATCTGCTTCAAGACCTCGGTGGCGAATGAATCAACACTCTCCGCCGTCGGGGAATTCCCAACGCGCTCAGCCGTCATTCCGCTTTCTCCCAGAGTACAATTCACCCATTCAACGGCACCTCTATCGGGTACCTTAGATATTGGGACTCACTAAAACCTATTGCCAGGGGATGCGTCAACGCCTGCGTTCAGGCGGGTCGGGGCTTTTGGTATGACGCCCTAAGACTGAACGGATGAGTCGTCTTCCTCTTCGGGGGCATTGGTTGCGCCACCTCCGTCCGAAGATTTTACCGACCTGTTCTTTGCCGGATTGGAAAACCTGAAGCGTCCGGCCAGAATGCAGCCCTTCATGCCGGGGTCGCAGGGCAGTCCGCCCAGCCGGTTGCACTTTTCCTGGTCCTGATGCGGACATCCCCAACCGCTCATGGGGGCCTCCTGTCGATTGAAGGTCAGTATAGCACGCCGCCGGTCAGGCGCTCTGATGTCCGTCAAGAGTCCGGGCGTCCAGCGCACGGGCCAGGGCGCAAAAACCCTCCACCGGGATTTCCTCGGCCCGGGCCGTCGGCAGGATGCCGGTGCGCTCCAGCAGGTCCTCGGCGCCGCCGAGGGACTTCAGGCTGGAGCGCAGCATCTTGCGGCGCTGGCCGAAGGCGGCGGCGGTGACCCGTTCCAGGGTCTCGAAGCGGGCGGGGGCCAGGGGCTCGGCCCGCGGGATCAAATCCACCACGGTGGAGGTCACGGCCGGCGGCGGGGTGAAGGCGCGACGGTCCACATTGAACAGCGGCCGCACCTCGCACCGCCATTGGGTGATCACCGACAGGCGGCCGTAATGCTCCGAGCGCGGCGGCGCGGCCAGGCGGTCCACCACCTCCTTCTGGAACATCAGCACCAGACGCTCGAAGGCGTCGGCGCGCCGCAGCCAGCCCAGCAGCAAGGCTGTGGAGATGTTGTAGGGCAGGTTGGCGACGATGCGGCGCGGGACCTCGCCCAGTTCGGCGGCGTCGACGGTCATGGCGTCGGCGGCCATGATCTCCAGCCGGCCGGGATAGGCTTCGGCGATCTCGTTCTGAATGGCAATGGCGCGGTCATCGCGCTCGATGGCGATCACCTGGCGCGCCCCGGCATCCAGCAGGGCGCGGGTGAGGCCGCCTGGCCCGGGGCCGATCTCGATCACCGAGCCGACGGTCAGGTCCCCGGCGGCGCGGGCGATGCGCCCCGTCAGGTTGAGGTCGAACAGGAAGTGCTGGCCCAGCGACTTCCTGGCGTCGAGGCCGTGGCGGGCGATGACCTCCCGGAGCGGCGGCAGATCAGCCATGACGGGCTCGATTCAAGGCGATGGTGGCGGCCATGGTCAGGGCGGCCACCAGGCTGTCCGGCCGGGCCTGGCCGCTGCCGGCCAGATCGAAGGCGGTGCCGTGATCGGGCGAGGTGCGGACCATGGGCAGGCCCAGGGTGACATTGACGCCGCCATCGAAGTCGATGGTCTTGATGGGGATCAGCGCCTGATCGTGATACATGCACAGCGCGGCGTCATAGCCCCGGCGGGCGCGCGCATGGAACAGGGTGTCCGAGGGCAGGGGGCCGACGGCGTCGATGCCCAGCGCCCGCAGATCGGCCACGGCAGGGGCGACCATGTCCTCGTCCTCGCGCCCCATGGCGCCGCCTTCGCCGGCATGGGGGTTGAGCCCGGCCACGGCCAGACGCGGGCGGGAAATGGCGAAATCCACCTCCAGCGCCCTAGCGACGATGCGCCCGATCTCGACGATGTCGGCCCGGGTCAGGGTGCGGATGGCCTCGGACAGGCCCAGATGGATGGTCACCGGCACCACCCGCAATTCGGGGCAGGCCAGCATCATCACTTCGCGCAGATCCGGACGGCCCAGCAGGGCGGCCAGGAACTCGGTATGGCCGGGGAAGGCGAAGCCGCCCTGGTACATCACGTGCTTGTGGATGGGGTTGGTGACCAGACCCGCCACCTCGCCGGCCAGGGCCAGGGCCACGGCTCGCTCGATGGCCGCCGTGACCATGGGCACGTTGGCGGGATCGGGCCGGCCCGGCTCGACCCTGACGGCCAGGGGCTGATGCAGGACGGGAAGAGCAACGGCGAAGGCCGCCTCCGCCTCGGTCGGGGACGAGACCTCCACCACCGGCACGTCCAGGCCAAGTCGGGCGGCCAGGGACCGCAGGCGCCCGGCATCGTCGATGAGCATGAAGGGCGGAGCGCCATTGACGCCGCGTTCACTCCAGGCCCGCAGGGCGATGTCGCCTCCGATTCCGGCGGGCTCGCCCATGGTCAGGGCGAGGATGGTCATGCCGGTCGGCCTTGCATCGGCATCAGAGCCGGAAATCGATGAAGGCGGCGCGGCGAAGATCGCGCAGATAGCGTTTGGCCAGCATCTCCAGGCGCTCTTCCTCGATGGTGCGGCGCATGGCCTCACGGGACGGCAATCCGCCCTTGCTGACATTTTCGTCGCGTGAGCAGACCATCAGCACCAGCAGGGCCTTGCCCATGTTGATGGGAGCGCTGGCCTTGTGGAGGGGCAGAGAACTGGCCACGGACCGGATGTTCTGCGGCAGAACGGAAAGGGTGACGCCATCGCGACGGCCGGACTGTTCCGAATTGAGCTTGCGTCCCAGATCATCCATCTCGTCGCAGGATCGGACGTTCGCCGTCAGCTCGGCGGCCTTGGCCATCAACTGGGAGATGGGAGGGGAGCCCGGCGGCACCGGAAAGAACACCTGGGAAATGTTGAGCTTGGGGTCGCTGACGTTGCTTTCGCCCGCCACCCGCTTGTCGATCAGGGCCAGGATGGCGTAACCGGTTCCGGTACGGACCAGTCCGCTGACCTGTCCCTTATCCAGGCGCGACACCGTCTCGCGGATGTCGTCCTCCAGAGCGGCAGCGGAGAGCCAGCCGAGAACGCCGCCGTTGTTGGCGGTGCCGCTTTGGGAGAATTGCCGGGCCAGGGCCTGGAACGGGGCGCCGGCGCGCAACTGCTCGATCAGGCGTTCGCCAAGACGCTTGGACTCCTCTTCCTGGCGCGGTGAATCCACCGGCAGGAAGATCTCGGCCAGCATGAATTCCGGCTGTCCGAATTGCTGGCGCAGGGTTTCGATCCGCTCGGTGATCTCATCCTCGCCCACCCGAATGGTGGGTTGGAGCGTGCGCATGATCAGCTTGACCCAGATGATATCCGCCTTGATCTGATCCTTGACGGCATCAGGATCGACGCCGGCTTTGGCCAGCGAGGGCAACAACGAGCCGGGTGGCATGCGGTTCTGGTTTTCCACGTTGGCCACGCCGCGCGCCACTTCGTCGGCGCCGGCAGCGACCCTCAGGCGGGCGGCCTCCTGCGCCTGCACCCGCTCATCGACCATTTTGCGCAGCACTTGGGGAACGGCGCGGCGGCGGCTTTCGATGTTGTCGGGCAGGCCCGAAACCGTGATGGCCAGCTTCAGGCGGGCATCCAGGTCGCGGATCGAGATGATCTCGTCGTTGACCACGGCGGCGATACGGTCCACCTCCTGGGCCGCACTGGGCCGGAGGGGGATACAGGCAACGAGGAGTGCGCTCAGGACGATTGCGGCGCGGGCCAGCATTCTTGGGTTCCTCCCTCTAGAAGACGCTGACGGGCGCTTCGCCCAACGACTTCAAGACCACGGTCAGGCTCAAATGATATCCGGACAACAGGCCGCTCATATCGGAGTGATAGCGGTTGAACGCTCCCACCACGGCAAGGCACTCATCGCTGTACATGGTGTTGGCGGACCAACTGACCGTGCCGCCGTTCTGGGCCAGATCCTGCTGCAGCGAGAGCGAACTCCGCCAATTCTGCGACATGGTCGAACTGAGGCCGTAATTGACGTATTGCCGCTTGGCATAAATGGTGCTGCTCGAACTGCTGTTGGTGCTGCTGGGCGACAGCATGCCGTAATCGGCGGAAAAGGCCAGAAGGGGCGGTCCGATGCCGAACCCGGCCTCGTTGCGCCGCACTTCCAGCGTATCCTTGTCCAGACGGACCCGATCACGCAGCGTCAGATTGCCGATGGGCGTGACATCAACGCGGCCGACATAGTCAGAAAGGGTGTCGGTGAACCCGCTGCCGGTGCCGAACGCCGACGTCCTGCGTTGGCGCCATCCTTGGGCCGCCTGGGCGACGATGGCGCCGCCTCGGGAGGGGTAGGCCGCCCAGCGCAGGCCATAGGCGCCCCTGGCGCCGCCCTCGACCTGATCCAGGCCAGGCAGGCGGTTCGGTCGCATGATGTTGGTCTCGTCCAGTTCGAAGCCGATGGAATCCTCGTTGGGAATGCGCGAGTCGATTCCGGCATTGGGGCTGAGCGCCACCATGGCCACCGGCTCGATGACCTGGGTGATGCTGCGTCCCGGACGGGTAAAGGGATAACGCCAGTTAAGGGCGATCTCGGGGATGGCCCGCCCGGCGCTGCCCGAGCTCTTGGCCGTGCCGGTCAGGTGGTCGGCATTGTAGGCGTCCCCGCGTACCGAGGTGGACAAGGCGACGACCTGGCCATCCGGCGAGATGAGCGGCAGGTTCCAGGCCACCTTGGTCGACAGGCGCTGGGCCTGGGTTCCCACGTCGCGGGTGTAAGCCAGCACGTCGGAATCCGTCGACCAATAGCTACCCGCCCAGCCCGGCGAGCTGACGGTGCTGTACACCATGTGCGGCAGAACCACGGGCGACTTGCTGGAATCCTCCACCACCCGTTTGCCCTGGAACGACATGGCCTCCATCATGGCATAGCCGCGCCGGCTGAACCCTTCCACATAGGGGCGGTTCATCAGCCAGGGCCGGTCTTCCTCGGTGCGAACGCGATACAGCGAGCGGTAGGAGAGGTCTGACTGGTGCTGAATCTGCCAGCCCGCCCGCCAGGTGCGGTCCAGCTCCATCAGGCCCTTGGATTCGATGTGTCCCCGAATCCCCTCCTTGGTCGTGTCCGAGGCGATGCTGGCCGTGGTCACCGCTTCGCCGTGCACCCCGCGCCAGCGATGCTGTCCGGCCAGTTGCATCCGCTTGAAGACCGAGGTGGGGACATCCTTATCGGGCTTATCAAAGGTGCTGACCTGGTCCAGCATGAAGCGGGGTGTCAGCGTGAAGTCCTCGTTGTCCGACACTACCTGGAAATACGGGGTGCTGATCGAGGGGCCAAGGCTGCTGTTCATGCCGAAGATCGGCGCCAGCAGGCCGCTCTGGCGCTTGATGGTCGGATCGGGATGGGACAGGTAGGGCGTGTAGGCGACAGGAATGCCCTTCAATTCCAGCCAGGCATCGCGGTATTCCACCTGAGCCTCGGCCTGATTGTGGGTGACGCGCACCGCCTTGACCTGCCACAGCGGCGTGCGCTCGGGGTCGTCCCGGCACGGCTCGCAGGCGGTGTAGACCGCCCGGTCGAAATCCGTGCGGTCGCCGCCCACCCGCTGGCCGCTTTGCGCCGCCAGACGGGAATTATCGGCCAGGATGGTGCGGATGTCGCGGGCCACGCCGTTCTTGAAGTCGCCCGTCAGCTCGAAGTAGTCGGCATGGGTCACCTCGCCCGAGGGCTCGGTCAGCACCACGTTGCCCGACGCCCCCATGACGTCCTGCTTCATGTTGTAGCTGACGGTGTCGGCGGTGATGGTGCGGCCGTCATGCATCATCTCGACGCGGCCCTTGGCGGTGACCACGTTGAACTCGCGGTCATAGATCACCTGGTCGGCCACCATATGGACCGGCTCCGCCCCGTCCTCGGTGGTCTTGAGGTGGCGCAGGGGGCGGGGAATGACCCGTGGCGGGCGCTTCAGGCCGACTGCATCGCCGCTCTCGTCCTCGCCGCGCATGATGACCGAGGCCCGCTGCATGGCGCGCGAGGTTGAACGCTGAGCCTGGGCCGCCGGGGAGACTTCCGCCCGGATGGCCGGCTGCTCCTGCGCCGGAGCGGCCTGCTGCCGCCGTTGCGGCTGCTGGACCGGCTCGGGGGGCATGGTAGTCGGGGGAAGGGCGCGGCTGCGCGGCGCCGGGGCGGGCGCCGGCTCGTCGTCGCCCCAGGCCTGGCCCCAGGACCCGGTCTCGGGATAGGCGGCGCCCATCTCGGTGACCGGCAGGGGCTGAGCCGCATGCACCGGCGCCTGGGCGACGGGTGCGACGGGGCGGCTGGGAAGGGCGGCGGCGGCGGGCGGCGGCACATATCCCGGGGCGGCCTGGGGGGGCGCCGGGCGGGGGCGTTGCTGCGCCGGTGCGCGGGCGGCGGCCGGGTCGTCGTCGCCCCAGGCCTGGCCCCAGCCTCCCGCTTCCGGCCAGGCCTTCTGCTCGGTGATCACGTCGGCGCGCACGGGGACGGTCAGCGCCGTTGAGGCCGACAGCAGGGAGATGAGGAGCAGATGGCGGGACGATGGCACGGTGGTCACCCTATGTCGCCGTAGCCGTGCCGGAGGCCGCATTGGTCCGGCGACGCGGCCACGGCGGGCGCGCCAGGACCCAGAGGCCGAGGGCGATGGGAAGGGCTGCATTGATGTAGATGAGCGGCACGAAGGCCAGATTGCCCGACGACAGGTTGGAGGCGCCAAGCGCCAGCGCCTGAACCGCCACCATCAGGGCCGTGGCGGTGATCACCTGGGCGGTCTGGCCCCGCCGGTCGAAGCCCGAGGTCAGCAGGACCGCGGCGGCCAGCAGGGGAAAGCCCAGGCTGTACAGCGGCGAGGTCAGGCGGGAATGCAGCTCGGACTTGAACCGGCGCAACTCCCCCTTGTTCTCCATGCTGCTGTCGATGGCCAGCAGTTCCAGCGTCGAGCGTTCGCGGGCATCACGGACCCGGTCGTGCTTGGCGCCGGTGGCGGTGTTGAAGTCCACGGTGTAATTGTCGAAATACAGCAGCGACAGCTTGCCGGTGCCGGGGGTCACTTCCTGGCGATTGCCGTTGACCATCAGCACGCGGGGACCCTGCTCGGTATAGACCAGGGCGCCGCGCTCGGCCATCAGGGTGACCGGGCGCTGGGCATGGCGCTTGTCATGGACCAGCAGGCCGGTGAGTTCGCCGTTGGGGGTGCGCGAGCGGACGTAGATGGTCAAGCCCTCGCCGAACTTGTTGAACATGCCTTCCTGCAGCAACACGTTGCCGATGTCGTTGCGGATGGTCCACTGCATCTCGTGGAAGCTGCGCACGGTGACCGGAATGATCCAGCAACTGAGCATGTAGCCCACGGCACTGACCGCCAGGCCGAGAATGACCGCCGGCCGCGCCAGGGCCAGATGGCTGAGCCCCGCAGCGCGCAGAACCACCAGTTCCCGGTCCGCAATCAAGCGGTTGTAGGTGAAAAGCACTACGGCGAAAAGGGAAATCGGGATGATCACCACCAGGAAGCCCGGCATCAGCAGGATGGTCAGCTTCAGGAAGGCGCCGATGGACAGCCCCTTGTTGACGATCATCTCGACGAAGCGCAACGACTGGGTCAGCCACAGGACACAGGCCAGCGCGGCGGAGACGAAGATCATCCCCACCAGCATCTGGCGCATCATGTATCGCGTAATCCCCGACATGGCGCGGGATTATAGACATAGGCCTTGCGGCGGAACAGCGAAAGGTGAGGGCCTTCGCTAATTCATGGCCGGCGCAGGATCTTGCCCGGATTCATCTGCCCCAGCGGGTCCAGCGCTCCCTTGATCCGCGCCATCAGATCCAGGTCGACGCCCGGCTTGTAGTGGGCCAGTTCGTCCACCTTGAGGCGTCCGATGCCGTGCTCGGCGGAGATGGAGCCCTCCATCTCGACCACGATGTCGTGGACGATGCGGTTCATCTCCTCCCAGCGGGCCAGGAAGGCGGCCTTGTCCGCCCCTTCCGGCTGGGTGAGATTGAAATGGGTGTTGCCGTCGCCCAGATGGCCGAAGGGTACCACCCGCACGCCGGGCATGGCGGCCTCCACGGCGCGGGTGCAGCGGCGGATCATCTCTGGCACGCGCGACGTGGCCACCGCCACGTCGTGCTTGATGGAGCCGCCCTCCTTCTTCTGGGCCTCGGGAATGGCTTCGCGGATGCGCCAGAAGTCGGCGCGCTGGGCATCGCTTTCGGCGATCACCGCATCCACCGCCAGCCCGTCCTCGAAGGCCTGGCCCAGCATCTCCTCCAAGGCCTCGCGCAGGCCGCCGGGCCGCGACGACGACAGTTCCAGCAGCAGCATCCAGTCATGGAACGCGGCAAAGGGGGCGCGCACGCCGGGAACGTGGCGCATGCCCAGTTCCAGCCCCCGGCGGGGCACCAGTTCGCAGGCGGTGACCGAATCGCCGCTGGCGGTGCGGGCGCGGGAGAACAGGGGCAGGGCCGCCTCGAGATCGGCCAGGGCGACGAAGGCGGTGGCGATCTCGCGCGGGCGGGGGAACAGCTTCAGCACGCAGGCGGTGACGATGCCCAGGGTGCCCTCGGCGCCGATGAACAGGTGCTGCAGCGCATAGCCGGTATTGTCCTTGCGCAGCCGCTTCAGCCCGTTCCACACCCGCCCGTCGGGCAGCACCACCTCCAGGCCCAGCACCAGATCGCGGGTATTGCCATAGCGCAGCACATTGGTGCCGCCGGCATTGGTGGAGATGTTGCCGCCGATGCGGCACGAGCCCTCGGCGCCCAGGCTGAGCGGGAACAGGCAGCCGGCCTCTTCCGCCGCCTGCTGCAGATTGGCCAGCACGCAACCCGCCTCGGCGGTCAGGGTGAAGTCCACCGGGTCGACGGCGCGGATGCGGGTCAGGCGCTCGGTGGAGATCACCACGCTCTGTCCGTCCTCGGACGGCACGCCGCCGCCGCACAGGCCGGTATTGCCGCCCTGGGGCACCATGGGAATGCCGGCGGCGGCGCAAAGCCTGACCACCTCGGCCACCTCGGCGGTGGAGCCGGGGCGGACGACGCCCAAGGCGGCGCCTTGGTACAGGCCGCGCTCCTCCACCAGATAGGGGGCGAGGTCGGAAGCCTCGGTGATGACGTTGCCGGGGCCGACGATGGCGCTCAAGGCGTGGAGAATGCTCATTTCTGTTTGTCCCTCAGACGCCGGGCGGGCGCTTGCGCGCCCTTGGCTCCTCCGCTGCGCTCCGGGCGCCTCAATGGCGCCGCGCTTCGGCTTCGCCTCGCTCGAAGTTTGTCCCTCAGGTGCCGGGCGGTCGCTGGCGCGCCCTTGGCTCCTCCGCTGCGCTCCGGGCGCCTCAATGGCGCCGCGCTTCGGCTTCGCCTCGCTCATTTCTGTGTGTCCCTTGGCGCCGCGGCGCGCTTCAGGCGGTCGTTGATGGCCAGACCCAGCCCTCGCCCGGGGATGGGCATGACGGCGATGCCCCGATAATCGGGGCGGTCCAGGGCGCGCAGCATGGCGAACAGATGGGCGGCGGCTTCGCTCAGGTCGCCCTTGGGCGACAGGTTGAGGACGCAATCGGGGGCGGGGCCGAAACCCAGCAGTGCTTCGCCCGGCTCGGCCCCGGTGGCGTTCAGGCGCACCGGCAGGGCGGGGGCGTAATGGCTTTCCAACTGGCCGGGCGAACGCGGCGCGTCGGGGGTCTCCAGGGCGCGGCGGATGGGACGGCCCAGGGCGGCCTCCAGCTCGTCGGCGGTGATGCCGCCGGGACGCAGCAGGGTGGGCGGCTCCTCGGACAGGTCCAGCACGGTGGACTCCACGCCGACCCGGCAGGGGCCGCCGTCCAGCACCATGGCGATGCGGCCCTCCAGGCATTGGGCCACGTGCTCGGCTCTGGTCGGGCTGACGCGGCCCGAGCGGTTGGCCGAGGGGGCCGCCAGGGGGCGGCCGGCGGCCTTGATCAGGGCCAGGGCCACCGGATGGTCGGGCATGCGCACCGCCACCGAGTCGAGACCGGCCGAGGCCAGCAGCGAGACGGGGGAATCGGCGCGGCGCCGCAGCACCAGGGTCAGGGGGCCGGGCCAGAAGCGCTCGGCCAGCAGATGGGCGTCGGCGCCAAGCTCCACCAGGGCGGCGGCCT
Organism: Paramagnetospirillum magneticum AMB-1; assembly: GCF_000009985.1. Lineage (GTDB taxonomy): Bacteria > Pseudomonadota > Alphaproteobacteria > Rhodospirillales > Magnetospirillaceae > Phaeospirillum > Phaeospirillum magneticum. The sequence goes on along the minus strand of NC_007626.1, from coordinate 4,079,585 downwards.
GTTCCAGGCTGCTGACATGGGCGATCAGCGGGTTGAAGCTGGGGCGGCCCTTGGCCTTGAAGATGGCGGCCACCGCTGCGTCCGAGGTGGCGTCGCCGCCCAGCCCGTAGACCGTCTCGGTGGGAAAGGCCACCAGCCCGCCCTCGGCCAGCACCCGCCCGGCCCGCGCGATGGCGGCCGGATCGGCGGCGAGGATGGAAACGGGGGCATGCGTGCTCATGCCCGGACCATAGTCCATTCCCGCCCCGGCGGAAAAGGGGGGACCTACTGCCCCGCCACCGTGGACAGCGCCCGGATGAAGGCTCCGAGGCCGGAGCGGCGGACCGGGACGAAGGGCTTTTCCCAACGGCGGCACAGGCGCTTGACCTCGTCATGGGCGCCGTGGCTGACGCTGTCCACCGGGAACAGCACCGCGTCGGCGCGGCCGAACAGGGAGTGCAGGCGGCCCATGCTTTCCTCGAAGCCGCCGTCGTGGTGGGTGAAGGTGCCGCCGGCCTCTTCCACCAGCCGGCGGAAATGGGGTAGGTGCTGGTTGCGGCCGCCGACGAACAGGATGCAGCGGCCGCACAGATCCAGCCGGGCGCAATCCTCGCCGCACTCGGCCACGCCGTCGGTGGGTGGGGACAGTGTGGCGGCGAGGCGGCTTTCCGAGGCGGCCAGCTCGTCGCGCATCTCGCGCAACTCCCGCTCCAGGCGGTCGGTCTCCGCATCCCGGTCGCGGGCCTGGGCCTGCAGGCGGCGGGCCTCGTCCTCGGCCACCTGGCGGAAGGCGGTTTCCACCTCCAGCAGGTGACGCATCTCGCCCAGGGTATGGTGCAGCCGGTCCATCTCGCCGGCCGATTGGGCGGCATGGGCGAGACGGCGGGATTCGGCGGCTTCCTGGTCGAGCAATTGGCGCAATTCGCGGATCTCGGCGTTGCGCTTGCCGATCTCGGCCTTCAGGCGGTCCTGCTGCCGCGCCACCTTGGCCTCCAACTCGGCCTTGTCGCGTTCGAGCTGGTGGATGGATTTGAGATCGGCCCGCGCCGCCGCCCCCACCTGATGGGACAGCATGTGGATATCGCCGAAGATGCGGTTGCGGAGCGAATCCGTGGCATCCGGATGGCTCATGGCCGCCCAGCAGGCGGCGGCCACCTCGCCCCGGGTCAGGCCATCCTCCCACCACGCGGCCAGGGAATCCTCGCCCACCAGCGACTTGGCGCGGTTGATGGCGGCGGCGTGCTTGCGGTCGAGAAGCTTGGTCAGGGCCTTGCCCACCAGCCGCTCCCGCGACGCCAGATGAATCATCCCGGTATGGATTTCATAGGCCCGCGGCCGGGCCGACGGCATCCGGACCTTGAGGCGAGTGGCGGCCCCCTTCAGCTCACCCAGGCTGAGGCAGGTGCCGATGATGGTGCAATGCCATTGGCTGTCGATTTCCCACAGCCGGGCGCGGTGACGCGGAGAGTCGGCGGGCGGGGCGAAGGCGGGGTGGCATTGCTCACACATAGACGGCTCCTGAGATGCAAATGCGAATTACTCGCAATTTGCTCCGGGCGGAGCCTCCCTGTCAAGCGGTCTTCGCCAGCCCCGTCGCTTCCAGCAGCGGCTCCACCGCCGAGCCTCCCACCAGCATGGCGCTGTAGGAATCCATCATCTCGGCCCAGTCGTGGAACACCGCGAACAGGCCGGTGTTGATCTCCTCGGTCACCGTCAGCGGATCGGGCGGGGGCAGATCCAGGAACGCCTCGGCCTCGCCGCCCTCGAAATGGACCTGCATGCCGCTGCGCCGCGCCAGGGCCACCATGGAGCGGTTATCCGACAGGCACAGGGTGTAAAGCTTCTCGGCCCGGCGGTTACGGGCGAAGGACGCCGCCTGACGCAGCAGCTTGGAGCCGATACCGTCGGTGCGATGGTCCTGGTCGACGCTGACCCCCACCTCGGCCAGCGAGCCGTTGAGCGCCACATGGGCGGCGCCCACCAACTGGTCGTCGGCGAAGGCGGCGAGAATCAGGTCGTCGATGCCGATGGCGGCGACATAGTCGTCGATCACCTGATCGGCCACGCCGGAGCGGGCAAAGCGCAGGCGGCGGTCATCGGGCGACAGCCGCTTCAGGTGATCGGCATAGGCGGCGCGTTCATGGGTATAAAGTCTGCGGATCAGCATGGCCGACCTCCTTCAACTGGTCTGACCATGAGATAGGCAGTTTATGTTGCAGTGCAACATAAACTTATGTGTCAAGGGATGCATGGGGGCATGCGGGGCTGTCGCCCGCCAAGGATTGTCGGGCCTCGCCAAAAGCGAAAAGGCCGACGGACGAACCGGCGGCCTTTTCTGACGCTTCTTGCAGGGACGGCCCCAGGGGCGGTGTCGCGCGCCGCCACAACCTCTTTAGGTTGTGAGCCGTCTCCAAGTCACCGTACGTGCATTACGGCGGCTGTTGGGTGGCGGGAAACCCGTCACCCGAAAATAGTCGCGCAATTCCGCCAAAAAAGCAAGGAGTTTTACCTGCGCCCCTGGTGCGGGATGCCGCCCTTTTTGAGGGAATTACCCTCGTCCGCGGGCAATGAAGTCGGGGTTGAGGAACTTGGGTGTTTTGCCATAGGCCATGGGAAGGCCGTCAAAGGTGGTGACGCTGCCGCCTGCCGCCATCAGCACGGCGCTGGCCGCCGCGATGTCCCATTCGCTGGTGGGGCCAAAGCGGGGATAGAGGTCGGCGGCGCCCTCGGCCACCAGGCAGAACTTCAAGGACGAGCCGGCGAAGCCCAGGGTGGCCCCGGGGAACTGCGCCATCCATTTGTCCAGGGACTCGGGCTCGCGGTGGGAGCGCGACGTCATGATCACGGCGCCCGACGCGGGGAGCGGGCGGCAGGCGATGGGGCGGCGGCCGTTCGCATCTTCCTTGAAGGCGGTGGCGCCGGTGCCCGACCACAACTCGCCGCGTGCCGGGGCCAGCACCACGCCCAGCACCGGAACGCCGTCCCGGATCAGGCCGATATTGACGGTGAACTCGCCGTTGCGCTTGATGAATTCCTTGGTGCCGTCCACCGGGTCCACCAGCCAGAACGGGCCGGAGCCGATGGCGGGGATGGTCCCGGCCGCCACGGATTCCTCTGCCACCACCGGCACGCCGGGGGTCAGGGCGGCGAGGCCGGGCAGGATGATGGCCTCGGCCCGCTCGTCGGCCTCGGTGACCGGCGAGGAATCGGTCTTGTCGCGCACGGCGAAGTCGGAGTTGTAGACCTCCATCACCACCGCGCCGGCCCGGCGGGCCAGGTCCTCCAGGGGGCGAAGCAGGGGCGCGAGATCGGCGGGCAGGGTCATTCGAGCTTTCCGTTCAGGGCGTTCCACACCGCCAGCGGCGTGGCCGGCATGTCCATATGGCGGAGTTCCAGGGCGTTGCATAGGGCATTGATCACGGCGGGCGCCGCGCCGATGGTTCCCGCCTCGCCGGCGCCCTTGAGCCCCAGGGGGTGGGTGCGGCACGGGATTTCCACGGTGGAAAAGTCGATCTCGGGGATGTGGGCGGCGCGGGGCACGGCGTAATCGATCAGGCTGGACGTCAGCGGCTGGGTGCTTTCCGGGTCGAAGACCGCATGTTCCAGCAGGGCCTGGCCGATGCCCTGGACGGCGCCGCCGACGATCTGGCCCTTCAACAGCAGGGGATTGAGCACGGTGCCCACGTCGTCGACGATGGTGTAGCGGACGATTTCGGTCTCGCCCGTCTCGGGGTCCACCTCCACCTCGCAGACGTGGCAGCCATTGGGAAAGGTGGCGGCCGGGGGACGGAAGCGCAGGCTGGCCGCCAGGGGCGTTTCCGCTTCGGCCAGCACCTGGGCGAAGGACACCGAACCGCCCGCCGCCCGGTAAAAGCCCGCGTCGAACTCCGCCCGCTCGGCCTGCAGCAGCCGGGCGGCCTGGGGCTGCAGGTGCTCGATGAAGGATTCCACCGCCGAGGCGATGGCGCCGCCCTGCTGGGACAGCGAGCGCGACCCGCCGGTGCCGCCGCCCGTCCCGATCCGCCGCGTGTCGCCCTGGATCACCCGGACGCGCTCGATCGCGAGGCCAAGCTCGGCGGCGACCATCTGGGCATAGGCGGTCTCGTGACCCTGGCCGTTGGACTGGGTGCCTACCAGGATCTCGGCCCCGCCGTCGGGCGAAAGCGTCAGGGTCACGTCCTCGCCCGAGGTGCCGCCGCAGATTTCGATGTAATAGGCGAGGCCGATGCCGCGTTTCCTGCCCCGGGCCGTGCTGTCCGCCTGCCGGGAGGCGAAATCCGCCCAGCCGGAACGTTCCAGCGCCCGGTCCATCACCCGGGCGAACTCGCCGGAATCATAGGTGTGGCGTCCGGCGCTGGCATAGGGGAAGGCGTCGGGCGGAATGAAATTGCGCTTGCGGATCTCCACCGGCGACAGGCCGGTGTCGTGGGCCGCCGCATCCACCAGCCGCTCGATGCAATAGGCCGCCTCGGGCCGCCCGGCGCCGCGATAGGCGTCCACCGGGGTGGTGTGAGTATGGATGGCCCGCACCCGGGCATGGAAGGCGGGAATGTCGTAAACCCCGGTCAGCATGCCGGTCCCCGCCAGGGTGGGGACGAAGGCGCCGTAATTGGAGATATAGGCTCCCAGGTCCGCCACGGTCTCCACCTGCAGGCCGAGGAAGCGGCCCTCGGCGTCGAGGGCGAGGCGGGCCGTGCTCAGATGGCCGCGTCCGTGGGTGTCGGACAGGAAGCTCTCGGTGCGGTCGCCGGTCCACTTGACCGGTCGGTCGAGAATCCGCGCCGCCACCAGCGCCATGGCCTGTTCCGGGAAGGGGCTGATCTTGAGCCCGAAGCCGCCGCCCACATCGGGGGTGATGACGTCCAGGCGGTCGGCGGCGATGCCGAGGACGGGGGCGAGGCGGTCCCTGATCTCGTGCACGCCCTGGCTGCCGGCGGTCAGTTCCAGCCGCCCGCCGGGCAAGGGCCGGGCCAGGCAGGCCCGCGGTTCCATGGCGGTGGGAGCCAGGCGGTTGTTGATCAGGTCAAGTTCCACCACCCTGGCGGCCCGGGCGAAGGCCTCGGCCACCCGGGACGCGTCGCCCATCTCCCAGACAAAGGCGTCGTGGGGCGTGGCGGGTAAGGGATGGTAGTCCACCAGCACCGCCTCGGCGGCATCGCGGGCCTGGGCCAGGGTCTCGGCCACCACGAAGGCCAGGGGCTCGCCCGCGTGGCGGGTGCGGGGACCGGCGATGACCGGGCGGGGGTGCCGGGGCACCGCGTCCTCGGGCAGGAAGCCGCAGACCATGGGGCCGATGCCCTGTTCGGCCATCTCGGCCGCGGTGAGGACCAGCAGCACGCCGGGCATGGCCCGCGCCGCCACCGCATCCACCGTCACATCGGCATGGGGCAGCAGCGAGCGCACCACCATGCCGTATGACTGACCGGTCAGGTTGATGTCGTCGGTATAGCACCCGCCCCCGGTGAGGAAGCGCAGGTCTTCGACCCGGGTGCGGCTTTGGCCGAAGCCGAAGCGCTTCATGGCGCCACCGTGGCTATCATCCCGACGACCATCGGGAGGAGGGATCGCATTCTGGCAAGGCTTGCCCGATCTGGCCCCGTCGCGCCGGGTGGAGATCCCTCGGCTACGCTCGGGATGACAGGCGGGGGGCTCACTTGCCGATCTCCACCGCCTGGAAGCGCGAGGCCTTGAAGCTTGGCGACCAGTGGCCGGGGGGCATGCCGGCCTTGGCCTTGAGGTGGGCCAGGAAGGCATGCTTGTCGGGCAACTGCTCCCACACCGAGGGCAGGAACAGGGCGCGCCTTCCGCCATCCTCGATGATCAGGCCGTCGGTGCGCGGCCGCAATTGCTCCAGCATGTGGGCCTCGTCGCGGAAACTCATGGGGACGGGGGGCGTGAGGACGGAGAGCGACAGGGAAAGCCCCTCCAGCTCCTCGGGGGTCAAGGGCGGAAAGCGCGGGTCCTTGAAGGCGGATTTGAAGGCGTTGTCCACCAAATCCTCGGCCAGGGGGCGCCAGGCGATCACCGAACCGATGCAGCCGCGCAAGCCTCCCTGGCGGTTCAGGGTGACGAACACCGCGCCGGGCTGCCCCAGAATGCCGGGACGCTCGGCGGGCGGGGCGGCGGGGCTTCCGGTCTCCAGCCCGTGGCGGATGGAGGCCCAGGACAGTTCCAGCAGGGTCTGGCCCACGGCCTTGATCTGGTCGGCGTCGCTCATGCGTGTCTCCGTCTCAAACAGGGCCCAGGCGCCGTAACCCACCACCCGGTCCTTCGGCCCGGCGGTATCGCCGGAATTGCGCACGTCCAGGGTGACGATCTCCAGCCCCCGGCGCTTGGCGGCGGTCAGCAGCCCGCCCACCGGAAGACGGCCGCAGGCGCCGTCGCGGGACAGGGCGGCGGCATCCATGTGCTCGATGGCGGCGACGGTCTGGCCGTCGGTGCTGCGGCATTGCTCGTAGGGCAGATAGTGGGAGAGGTCGGTGGAGATGACGATCAGCGTCTCGTCACCGCCCCACAGGGCCTCCAGCAGCCCGGCCACCATCTCGGGCGAGGAATCGCCGATCACTACCGGCAGCAGGGTGAACTCGCCGATGGTGGCCTGCAGGAAGGGGACGTGCACCTCCAGGGAATGCTCCTGGGCATGGGCCTGATCCAGCACGCCTACCCCGGCCACGCCCGCGAGGCGCGACCAGTCCTTGTCCAGGGGCACGGCGCCCAGCGGCGAGGCCCACTGGTCCGCCGAGGACAGCGCCATGCCCTGGAACGCCACCCGGTGGCTGGGGCCCAGCAGCACCACGCGGGACCAGCTGCCCCGGAAGGGCTTCAGCAGGGCATAGGCCCCCGCCGCCACCGGGCCGGAATAGACCCAGCCGGCATGCGGCGCGATCAGCGCCTTTGGCCGACGCCCGGCGCAAGGCGCGGCGACCGCGCCGTCGAGAAAGGCGGTGAGCTGCCGGTTGGCCTCGGCGAAATCGGCGGGATAGAACTGTCCTGCCACGGCGGTGGGGCGGATGGCGGTCATGGCGGCCTCGGGCGCGAAAATGTGACGCCGATATGGTACTCTTCCCCCATGAACGACGCCATCCAGGGTTCACACTTTCCGGGACGCTACTGGCATGCCCTCGACGATGGGCGGGTGCAGTGCGACGTCTGCCCGCGCGAGTGCAAGCTGAACGACGGCCAGAGGGGGCTCTGTTTCGTGCGGGCCAATGATGGCGGAGCGATGGTGCTGACCACCTATGGCCGCTCGTCCGGGTTCTGCGTCGATCCCGTCGAGAAGAAGCCGCTCAATCACTTCCTGCCCGGCACGCCCATCCTGTCCTTCGGCACGGCGGGCTGCAACCTGACCTGCAAGTTCTGCCAGAAAATCCTGACAGATGATTATTTACATATAAAATCCATGAATATCAGTGTGTTATGAAATCTGTGTGTGGATAAAAATTTTAACACACAGTTTTACACACAGATTTATCTTTGAAAATTCAGTCAGATCCAATATGCTCGTTTTGCGCCAACACAGTTTTTGACACAGGTGTGCGGGACGGGGATGGAGCAGGTCGTTCTAAACGATGGTGAGATAACGCTTTACAGGCGTCCGGATGCTAGCAAGCGCGGCGTATGGCAGTGCAAGCTTCGCTTAAAGGGTGGGGCCTCATTGCGGCGCTCCACCAAGTCTAGTGACATTGATGTCGCCAAGGCATTCGCTCTTGAGCTTTACAGTTTTGAAGTTCTGGCTGAGCACCAAGTCGTATCCCCGGAAAAACATTCATTCGAAAATGGCGACATACTGCTCTACCGGCGCACCGATACGGTGAACGGGCCGTGGCAAGCGCGGATTAAAACTCCCAAAGGGGATTGGCTTGTAAAAAGTACGCGCCACAATGATCTGGCTGAGGCTTTAAGTGCGGCAAGGGACTTAAAGCGAGAAGTGGAGATCAAAGAGAGACACGGCATTCCTTACGGGAGGCACAAATTCAGCCGAATCTGGAAGAAATGGCTGGATGAGCGAGGCGTGTACTATACGCAAAATAGGATTAAAACATTCGAGGGATTTGCCCGGAGGTATTTCTTCGAGTATTTCGATGAAAGGGCATTCGATCTCATTGATGACCTGTATGTGGAAAAATATTGGAGCTGGAGGATTAATTACTGGCGCAGTCATTCGGACGAACTTCAGCGTCTTTCAGGTAAGGTTGCGGTCGAGCCATCCTCGGCATTGCTGTATGCCGAAAAAGATGCGCTTTCCCAATTTTTCAAGTGGGCGGAGCGCAATAAGTTTATTGCCCGCAAGCCACAGCTTGAGGTCCCGGTAAAGCTGGAAAGAAATCGCCGCCCAGCTCTGGAACACCCGCAGTGGGTCAAATTTCTAAAGAAAGCCAAAGAATGGGAACGGGAATCGCCTCGCCCACAGCACTTTGTCCCCCGCACGATGGCTCGCCTTTTTTGTGAGTTGCTAGTGCATAGTGGACTTCGGCCGCTAGAGGCCAAGACCTTGCGGTGGAGGGACTTTTCCGCATTTAAGGACGAAAACGGCCAAAATCAACTTGTCATACACGTCAATCCCGCGAGAAAGACCGGTGAGAGGGATACCGTCCCAATGCCTGTGTGCTGGAGTGTGGTTGAGGAATTGATCCGATTTCAAAAGAAACATCAATTGCCTTGTGAGCCAGATTCATGGGTGTTTTGCAATTTTAACGGTACGCAGTTAGGCGCAATAGAGAGGCCTGTCGAAAAAGCTTTTGAGTTTTCGAAAATAACCCATGACAGATTCGGCAGGAAATTTTCAGCCTATTCCTTCAGGCACACCTACGCGACCTTCCGCCTATTGTATGGGGATAATGTGGATGCTTACACGCTGGCAAAAAACATGGGAACCAGCGTGGAGATGATCGAGAAGCACTATGGTCATGTCTCTAATATGCAAAAAGCCACTGTGCTCACTTCCGTAAGGAAGAATATCCCGGAAGGCTTGGATAGCTTCCAGGCACGCATGATCACACGGGTCAATAAAGAGAAAACTGCACCGGTGCTAGTCAGGCGGCAAAAGGTGGACAAGAAGGCTGGAGGTTCACCGAAGGATGGCGAATACTTCATTCGAATCGAAAATGACGTTCCAGATGTCCGTACCCGAAAATAAGTGCAGCAGCTTTGCAAGTGCCTGGCATTTGCCTTGATGCCTCATCGCTAGCTGGCGCCCGCAGATTTCGAGTTCGCGCGATTTTCCGCTCGCACAGCGGCGTTGTCGATTTATGCTAGTTGGGCGGCGGGCCCTTCGCAAATCGCGTTGTATGAGCGTTAAAACGCGTTTTTGAGCGAGGCTATGCGGCAGGGATGCCCTGTCCGGTGAAAGCACAAAACGCCGCAACAGCGGCGCTTCATGAATTTTAAGTATTAAAATTTTCTGATCTGCTCTTTTGGCACTATTCAATATTCATCGGCGAGCATGATCGTGAGCACGCGAACGGTTTTTTGCGGATCAGCAGGATCATCGCTGGCGTAGGTAATCGACGGATCGTAGTAGTCGATTTTCCACATGGCCTTTGTACCTGCTACATCCACCGCACCCATGTCATGCTCGCCATATGGATCGTTGCTTTGATCGAATTGATCGAACTCACGGACGGTGGTGATAATGGCGCGGCCCAGCCACTCCTCAAGGGCCTGTATGCCGGATGTGATGTAGACCTTGCCGCCGATGCCATACTGTCGGAGCTGATCATTCAATTCGCGGATGATTCGGATGCGTTGCATGCGATGGCTCCAAAAAGAAAAGGGGGCCGAAGCCCCCTATGGTTCCTCTACTTCTTAGTCATTCGCTTACGAGCGGTGATTGCCTGGGCTTCGAGCACATCATCCAGCTCACCCGCTTCAGCGGCAGCCTTGACGGTGTTCAGCGTGGCGGCCACATCGGACAGGCTCTTGCCGCACACCACTGTGGGCTTGGACTTGTTCGCACCGAGCGTCAGCGGCTGATTGGCATACTTGGGAGCCAGATAGAAAACATCACCCTGGAGGAACCACCAGGGTCGCACCTGCACATCATGGCTTACCTGACGGTGCGATCCATCTTCACCCGTGATGCGACGCACCTTCTGGACGGCGAAGCTCTTACCCGAAATCGCCGCTTCAACGGCACCGATCTGATTGACCACGGCGGCGATGAACTTGGAGCGGGCACGGGTCTTGGTATTCATCGCATTCCGCGAAACCTTGGGCGGAGCAATGGTGGAAAATTCGAGGTTCTTGATGGACATGATTGCCTCCAGGGCGTGATTGCACTGGAGCTAACGTCACCCAATTGGATTCATGGGTCTCCCCTGAAAGGGAATTATCTTCATGCGTGAAGATAATTTTAGAGATATCAGCCTAACCGGCTCCATACATGGGTTTAAAGGTGGCCAATTGGCCACCATCTTCCCGAAATCCCAAAATAATGCTGATCATAGCGAATTCAATTGGCCTAATTCCCGCATCGAAAGCTAAATATACATGTAGGTCAGTGTGGTTCAGTCGACGTGCCTTTATGGGATGTCTAGTGTTGAAGATAGCGCATTGACCTGCTTGATTAACTGGATAAGGAAATGAATTTAATTTATTTCAAAGAGCAATTTACGTCAGATGTTCAGTCGCGTGTTCGTCATGTGTTGAATAGGGCGGAAGCCCAAAGTCGGGTGTTTGGAGCCCACCACTCTGCCTTGGTGCAGGCCTGGGCCTCATGGATAAACACACGACGACAAACACATGACGCTTCCCTACGGGATGTTCCTTCGGAACACATGACAGGAACACGCGACGGGAACACAGGACGTGAATGTGTTGATAAAATTTCAGCTCAACCCGCAGATTTCATGCATGCGGAATTGCATTCACAGATAAATACAAGTGCCAGCAAGGCCAGTTTCATTGCCTGCCAGTTAATCAAACCAAGGGCGACGTTTCCAGCGTCGCCCTTTTCCACGTTTGAATTACAAGGAGGCAAATGTAATGAAACAAATATTCAAACTTTGGTACAACACGAACCCCAAAAAGGGCTCAAAATTCCACAAAGGCTACAGCATATCTGTTGAGGTTGATGCCGTTGAAGCTTTTTATCTAAATTTCCACACTCCGGATCATTGGTACCTGCAAACCAGCGCCCCAGCTCACGTCACAGCCGAGCTGATGGACAAAATCCCGCAAATCAACGGTGAGCGCGACGCTGATTACATGGTGCTCGCTGACTTCAAACCCAAGCTGTATGGCCAGCACATACCGCGATGGACGTGCTTGCTTGATCCGGCAGGCAGTTTGCCTGAGCTGATCTTTGTCAGTTGGGACGACGAACTCAGCATTCAGTGGTTGATGTGCCGGGAGCTCAACCGAGGAGGCAATCGCCGCAACACCCACGTTTGGCAGGACGACTACAACGCCTTGGGAATCAGCGGCGTTCGCAAGCCGCAGGCAGCACAGGTTGATGGGATTGTATCCAATAAATTTCAAGCTGAACTTGGCTCCCAAGCCGCACCATATGGGAGGGCGCCACTATGAAATCCAAGGAAAGTTACGGCTACCTCATTGAATTTACCGCAGTGCGCTTCCACAAGGAGTTCATGGATGAAGTGGTTCCTCGCGGATACAAGAAAACGTGGTGTCCAATTTATAAGCGAGAGCTAATGGGGATGTTCGGTCATGAGGTTGATCCCGACCAATATGCCAGCAGCAGCTATTACCTGGGCCATTTGCCCGAGAAAAACATCCTGCTCCTCAAAATGCGCCATTTGGGCATCAAGCGGATTTGGCGAGTGGACGTGACGGTTTGACAAGCAACGAAAAGGACGACCTCAAATCGTCCTTTTCACATAACGCATAGCCATGTCGTCCAGCTTGGCCTGTAGCTTTTCATGCCGAGATATGCGGGATTGCATGTTTCCGAGATCAAGTTGCTCGGCATGTGCATGCCCCCCATACATCAACCCACGAAATGCTGTCAGCTTTTGCTGTGTTTCCAGGTAACGCTGTCGCAACAGCTTCATTCTGTGGACGTGCTTCAATGTCAGCTTTGGGGGCTGGTTGGGTATGGTCACAACACGTCCATTTTCGTGATCGACAGACCGGCTCGGCTTCTTACGCACTTTCAGCCTGTTGAATTTCACGTCATAGGACAGATCGGCGGACAGTGGTGTTTGGATGATTTCGTAAAGACGCATGTTGATACCCTCGGTTTAAGGGTATTTAGCCATTTTCACCACGTATGGCGCCTTGAAATAACTTCTTACGCTCGCAGCCTATCGAGGAACGAGTCGATGTTCTCGATCAGGTTGGAGGAGTCCCGTGACATGGATTGGGAGGAGTGCGAGACCTCGGCGGCTCCGTCCAAGGCGTTTTTAGCCGCCGCCTGAACCAGAGAGATGGCCTCCGATACCGACTGGGTGCCGGTAGCCGCTTCAGCTACATTGCGGGCAATTTCCTGGGTGACAGCATTCTGTTCTTCCACCGCACCGGCCACGGCGGCGGACGTTTCCTCGATCTGAGCCACCGTCACGCCGATTTCGGACATGGCCTGAACGGCCTCCTTAGTCGCGTCCTGGATTTGCGAAACCTGCTGTGTAATGTCCTCGGTCGCTCTGGCTGTCTGGTTGGCAAGGTTCTTCACCTCATTGGCCACCACGGCAAAGCCCTTGCCGGCCTCGCCGGCACGGGCCGCCTCGATGGTGGCGTTCAGCGCCAGCAGGTTGGTCTGGCTGGCGATATCCTGGATTAGACTGACCACGTCGCCGATACGCTGAGCAGCATTGCCAAGGGTCTGCACCACTGAATTGGTTTGCTCTACCTTACCGCTGGCTTCCTGGGCCGTAGAGGCAGCGCGATTGACCTGTTGGGTGATTTCGCGGATCGAAGCCGAAAATTCCTCGACCGCTGAAGCGACAGCCTGCACATTAACCGAAGCCTGCTCCGCCGCTGCCGCGACTGTCATGGCCTGTTGCGAGGTATCCGATGCCTGGGCCGACAGGTTGGAGGCATTATCCGCCAGCGCCGACGAGGCTCCTCCAACCGCCCGAGCAACCGGTCGAACCTTCTCCTCTGCGAAGGCTACAAATGCCTTCTCATTGGTCTCCATCATCGCCAAAGACCGGTTGATGGTGGTGGCGAAGGTCACGAAATCTCCCCGCAGCCCCTTGGTCAGAATGGTACGGAAATACTTCCGCTGATTTGCGTACTGCATCGCAGTGTTGGCCTCCTTGGCGAAGGCTTCCGAGAGGTCGAGCACACGGTTGATGCCGCTCAGCAATGACGCGATGGGGTGACGGCGGTCGATGTTGGTGATGCGGGCGTTCAGATCCCCCTGGGCGGCGGCGGCAACGACGCGGGTCGCCCGATCAACGAATTCTGCGGTCTTGCCGACCCTGACCCGCAGGCTGGCACCAATGAGCAGTCCGGCTCCCCCCAGAACGAGGCAAAGGATCAATTCCATCCATTGAAGACCACCGAGTGGACCGCCCGTCAGGGAAATGATCGCCAGAACCGTCAAGGCGATCACGATCACGATCAACAGGGACGATGCCTGACGACTATCGATATTGGGCAGCATGGCGTCCCCCTAACCGTTGATGACACTGAAAATGAAACGGTCGTAGGCATCGAACCCCGCCTGCGACACGGCAGCGTTGAGCATGGCCCAGGATGCCTGCAGACCGGCCTTGCGGTCGCCATGCTTCTGTTCTTCGGCAAGAAGACGCTTGTACAGCGGCTCGATAGCCTGGAGCGCCTTGCGCTCGGGAACTCGCCGATTGGAGTGGTAGCCGATAATGGAGGAACCGCTGGCATCAAAATTCGGGGTGACATGGGCCAGAACCCAGTAATTGTCACCGTTTTTCGCCCGGTTGTTCACATAGGCGAACAGCTCGTTGCCGCTGGAAATGGTGTCCCACAGCAGCTTGAAGATGCACCGGGGCATTTCGGGATGGCGGATGATCGAGTGGGGCTTGCCCAGAAGCTCATGCTCCTCGAAGCCGCTCACGTCCAGGAAGACATCGTTGACGTAGACCAGCTTTCCCTGTGGATCGGTCTTGCTGACGATGATCTCGCCGTCCTTGAAGGTGCGTTCACGTCCGGTCAGCGATGTATTGGGTGGAGCCATTCCGTCCTCCGTCGATATGCTGGCGCGACTCAAGCTGGCGCTTGGCAGGGGGCTTTACAGTGAGGGCATGGTCAGCCGATTGCGGCCATGCTCCTTGGATTGGTAAAGATGGCTGTCGGCTGCCTCGATGATGTTGGTCGGCGTCATATCCTGGGCGGGGATGATCGACACCCCACCGATGCTAACCGTGACGATATCGGTCGCCTTGGAAAATCGATGGGGAATATCCAGAGCGCGAACAGCGTCAAGCACGGCATTTCCGACCCTGAATACGCCATCCAGACCGGTATCGGGCAGCAGACAGACGATTTCCTCGCCGCCATATCGCGCGGTCATGTCGGGAGGTCTTTTCACCACCGACCGCACAGCCTGGGCAACCTTGCGCAGACAGTCATCTCCGGCCGCATGACCGTAATTGTCATTGAAGAGCTTGAAGCAGTCGATATCCAGGAGCAGCAGGCCGATCGGCGTCTTGGACCGCAAGGCCCGTGCAAATTCATGGGCCAGCGATTCGTCGAACCAGCGCCGATTGGCGATGCCGGTGAGCCCATCTGTACGGGACAGCGCCAGAACGGCGGCATGAGCCTCGGCCAGCCGCTGCTCCGAATGAACGAATTGATCGACCAGTTCGCCCAGCAGCACCTCGTTGAGGTGCCGGTCGGCTAGCATCGCCTGATATTCCAGCATGCACGATACCAGTGTGCCATGGGACTGGGCGGCTTCTGCGAAATCAATTTCGTCCGAGTTCCACATCTTGGCGCCTCAATCAGCCGAAAGCGGCGGCCTGGGGAAGGTTATCGATCCCGACATCCAGTTGCTCCAGCCGCTCAATGGCGGCTTGTATATCCTTGGGCGTCCGCAGGATTGAGCCGTGCTGGGGGGCGATCACGTTGGGGGCAATTGGCCTGATCACTGAGAGCGCGAATCGAAGCGCCTTGTTGCAGGTCATGATTTCGCGGTGGAAACCGTACATCGGCGTCCATGGACAGGGATCGCCAGTCTCGCCACAGTCCGTTTCGATCTCATCGGGCGGAATGCGCTTGCAGGTCTGGCAGATATGCTCGAAGTCGCCGAACAATTTCCAGCGTGACAATGCCCCGGCAGCCCCGAACAGATCGCTGGAAAACAGTACGCCGGTCGTCTCGTCATAGGTGACGAAACTGCCTGCCGAATGTGAGTAAGGTGTTGGAAAAAAACGCAATTGGCGCCCCGAGCGCATCTTTAATACTCGTCCGAGCCGATCAATACACAGCAGTGGGGAGTGAATCGCATAGTGGTTGATGAAGGGGTTGTTCTCCCGCTTGGACAGCACCTTGAGGTCGGGGCTGTCGATGATGGCCTCCAGATTGGGGATCGACCCGCAGAGATCTGGATCATAGTGCTGGTAGATCAAATGGCTGATCTGGTTCGGCCTGATGCCGGTCTGAAGCACCTTGCGCATGACTGTGCTGAAATCCGGCCTGCTGCCGCCATCGATTAGAATGGCCTCGTCACCATCGACGATCAGATAGGGGTTGCATTGCAGGCGGCCCTCGCTGTCCGTGAAGCCGACCCAGAACACGCCCTTGGCGATCTCAATGGGGCGGTCGTAATCGGTTGAAATGCTGGTTGACTGCGGCAAAGCACACCCCACTAACTTCAATCTCGCGAGACTATTTCAGGAAGCCCCCGGCCCTGGCTCGGAGCGTCTCCAACCGGTCCTTGCGGATGTAGTCTTCAGCACCGGCCATAATGCAATCGTCGATGACATCTGAGGAATCGATGGAGGTGACCATGAAGATCACAATCTTGGGGTTGACCGCCTTGATGGCTTTTAAGGCTTGAAGCCCAGTCATCCCCGGCATCTCCATGTCCAAGAAAATGACATCGGGCGACAATCGCGCTGCCATCTCGGTAGCCTGCTGACCATCCTCGGCCTCTCCGACGATTTCACAGCTGAACTCGGCCAAGGCACGCATCATGATCATTCGTTGCGTCTTGGAATCATCAACCACCAGAACACGCTTGACCATTGTCATATCTCTGAATGCCATTTCGCCTAACCAGAAACTCAATATTGCGCATACCTAATGCATATTTCAAGGCCGGCTTAACTCCTAAACAGATATAAAGATGTTTCGTTGGCCTGGAGGGCTATTTATGTACTTGGCAGATCAAATGTGCCCTTTTTGTTCCCTCTCGGCCAGGAAAGGCTACGATGGAACAGAATGATGCCAATGTCTCCGAGATGACATTCCGGTTAAAGCGAAAGCCTCTTCTCAGCATCTTCTTGATTGAAGCTTCAGACTTGTTCATCCGAACAGGCTGATGAAGAGCTTCCGCAGATCGAAGACGCTCACCTGAGTCTTGATGGTTGCGTCATACCCATCGGCGGCGCTCTTGCTTGCTCCCTCGCCCCCCTTCTCGGTCATCAGAATCAGCTTGGCTCGCGGACGGCCAAGAGTGATATGGACGATCTCGGATATGGCCTTGATGTCTCGCTTCGGCAGGGTGCCATCCACGAAGACCGTGTCATACGACGCATGGCTGAACTTGCCGATTGCCAGACTGGGGTTGTCGTCCCAGTCGATCTGGGCAAACCCGATATTTTGCAACTGCCTCTTCAGCATTTCGAGCTTCTGCTGGTTTGGCGATACGACCAGGATGCGGGAGTGTGATCTCGCTATGGCAGAGATATCGCGCATTTCGTACTCCATGGTGATCGAGGTCAGGGGTGGACGGCCAGGGTGCGTGCCGTCGTCAGAGCGGCATCGATGTTGGGCACGAAGTTGTCCTCACCAATTTCGTGGCAAAGCCCCATGCGTCCCATCACCTGCATTGGCTGAGGCTGGACCCCCGACAGCAGGACCTCGGTGCCGTGCTTGCGGCATCGCCGGACGAATTCCGTGAGCGCCTGGATACCACTGGCATCAATCACCGGAACCAGGCGCATCCGGAGGATGAACACCCTGGGCGGCTTGTGGGTCTGCTCGAACACTTCGCTCAAGCGGGTGGCGACCCCGAAGAAGAACGGGCCGCTGATCTGGAAGACTTCGACGCCATCGGGAATCGGGGTGGTCGGGATGGCGCCCACATGGTCGTCGCCGCCGTCCTCGGCATCCTCGTCGATCAGGTGAATACCGGTGCCGATCTCGGTAACCTCGGCCATGCGGCGCATGAACAGGATCGACGCCAGCACCATGCCGACCTCAATGGCGACGGTCAGATCGACCATCACCGTGAGAACAAAGGTGACGAGCAGCACCGCCCGGTCGCTTCGGGGGGCGGACATCAGGTGGATGAAGTGGGGGGCCTCGCTCATGTTCCACGCCACCACCATCAGCACGGCGGCGAGGCTGGGAAGGGGAATCCAGCTAGCCAGCGGCGCGAACAGCAGCATGAACAGCAAGATAAAGACGGCATGCAGCATCCCTGCCACGGGGGTCTGCGCCCCGGACTTGATGCTGGTGGCCGTCCTGGCGATGGCACCGGTCGCCGGAATGCCGCCGAACAGGACCGAGGCGATATTGGCGATGCCCTGGGCCAGCAATTCGCAATTGGACTTGTGCCGCCGGCCGGTCATGCCATCGGCGACCATGGCCGAAAGCAGCGACTCGATCCCGGCCAGAAAGGCGATGGTGAAGGCCGGCTGTAACAACGCAGTCACCTTGCCCCAGGACAAGGCGGGAAATTGGGGCGATGGCAGGGTCGAGGGAATGCCGCCAAACCGGCTGCCGATGGTTTCCACCGGCATTCCCAGCGCCCAGACCAAAACCGATGCGCCGGTAACCCCGATCAGAAATCCTGGCCAGCCGGGCCGGAACCGCCGCAGCACCAGGATCACCGCCAGCGTCCCGGCGGCCACCGCCAAGGTCGGCCCATGAGTGGTGCCGATATGCTCGCCATAGGCAACCCATTTCTCGAAAAACTCCGCCGGGACGCTCTCCATCCGCAGGCCGAGGAAGTCCTTCACTTGGCTGGAAAAGATGATGACCGCAATTCCCGAGGTGAAGCCAGTCACCAGCGGATAGGGGATATATTTGATGACGACGCCGAAGCGGGCGAGACCGAAGAGCAGGAGCATCACACCAGCCATTAAGGTGGCGAGCACCAGCCCGTCATAACCGTGCTGCTGCACGATGTTGTAGACGACGACCACGAACGCGCCGGTCGGTCCGCCGATCTGGAAGCGGCTTCCCCCCAGGAACGAAATCAGGAAGCCGGCGACGATGGCGGTGAACAATCCACGGTCGGGAGTGACGCCCGAGGCAATTCCCAGGGCCATGGCCAACGGCAGGGCGACAATGGCCACCGTCAAACCGGCGATCAGGTCGCCACGTCCCCGAGGAAGGTCATAGCCCTCCTTCAAGCAGACGAGCAATTTCGGCGTGAACAGGTTGATCAACCGGGCGGGCATAAACGTGGGCCTTTCACTCATTCGTCCAATGACGGCAGGACGGAACGAAAGTGCCCGTTATCAGCAAGGGCCATGGTGGAAACGATGATCGACTCGCCGGAATCACCCAGCACCACCAAGCGGGCATGAAGCAGACCATCCACCGTCACCCACAGACGGGTGACCTCCCATACCCGGCCAAGATTGTCATCGACCTTCCTGAACAGATCGCCGACCTCGATGATCTCGGTCTTACGCCTGAATATCCCCCACTCCACGGAGCCGCACCGCCTCATTCAACAGCTTGGTTAGAACGACTGAACATCAAAATAAGTGTTCATATGTCTGGGTGCAATGCAATCTTCATGCATCCTGGATGTATTTTCAGGTGTCGTCCTCGTCTTCGGCGGGCTGGCGGATATGCGCCACCATCTCGGCCAGCATGGCGTTCACATGGCTGTCCGCCGCCACGTAGAAGATTTGCCGCCCCTGCCGCTCGGCACGCACCAACCGCGCGCCCCGCAGCAGGCGCAGGTGGTGGCTGGTCAGTGATCCAGTAATGCCGACCTCGCTGGCGACGTCGTTGACGCATTTGGGTTCGGAAAGGCAGGCGAGGAGGATTTTCAACCGGGTGGGATCGCCCAGTAACCTGAACGTCTCGGTGATCACGGTAAGCTGGTCTTCATCCGAAGCGACGATCCGCATCATGATCCTCGTGAAATCCCCGGCTCATGCGAGGGCTATAACGGCTGCAGGATACTGCCATCAGATACAACTGTTCGCCCCTCAAGGCAACCGATGCGCCGCAAATGAATTGACACATGAATAGCTGTTTGGCAGTTTGCTTATGGCTTATGCCAAATTTCAGCACCCTCCTGTGATTCCGGCCAAAGGCACGGCAACGTCTTTGGCCGGTTTGCTGAAGTATCCGGAGGCATCCAGACCGCTCAATGAACGACATCCAGCCCTCGGCGGAGCCTTCAGTCGAAACAGGGCTGATCGGATGCCGCGTCTTGGCGATCCACCCGGTTTTTTCGTCGAAGGTGATGGCACTAGCCTCGGTCGAACTCGACATTGACGGCATCGTGATGACCATCCATGGCGTCCCGGTCATCAAGGCCAAGGCCAGCTATGGCGATTGCCTACAGGTGCGGCTTCCGGCCCATCGAACACCGGATGGGCAGTGGCAGCCATCGATGGAATTGCCTCAGGAATTGGAGCTCCCGCTTGGAAGAGCCATTCTGGATGCCTGCCGGGAGAGGGCCCAAATCCTCTCATGCTAAGAAATTGCCCAAGATGGGGCTGAGACGGCTTAAGTTCCGGATGCTTCCAATAATTCATCCGCAGGGATACGGATCTGCCGCCGCTGGAAGTCGAGGCGACCGGCATTCTTGAGGCGACGCAGCAGGCGCGACAGGACTTCCGGCCCCGTTCCTGACAGGGCGGCCAGATCGGCCCAGGAGAACGGCAAGGTAAAATCCAGATCACCGGTCCGGTCGCGCCTCCCGACCTGCAGTCCCACGGCGCATAGCAGAGACAGCACCCTCTCTTGCAGCGGCACGCCGCTCACCCCGAACAGGGCGTTTTCGTTGTCCAACATCTCCATGGCGCTCATCTTGAGCAGAGATAGCGAGATGCGGTTATCCCGCTCCATGGACTGCCTCAGGCGGTCGATGGTGATGAAGCAGAACCTCACGTCGGACAGGGCGCGGGCCGTGGTGGTGCAGACGCCGTCCGACAGGATGTTGGACAGGGGGAAGAAAGCTCCGGGATAGAGTATCTTGAAGATTACCAGCTTGCCTTGCGGGCTGGCGCGCTCCAACGCAACCAGGCCGGAGGTCAGGCTGTATCCCCCCGCCAGAGTGTCGCCAGCATGAAACAGGATTTCATCCTTCTCCTTGGCGAACGAGCTTGCCAGGGAGCGAAAGGGGCAGACTTCGTAATGATCGCGCATGGGTCTGCGCTGTTCTGAAATCCATGCCTGACAACGTTTCGCGGACTCTTGCATGCTCAAAATCTCATTACCGCAGTAACTCTGCCCGCGACAAGGCTGCTCGGCCTGATCTTGTCGGAGGCATCAAGGACCCTTTGGTATCGGCAGTGCCCCCGTCTCGGAAGCCGCTCAATGCCTCTCAGTCAGGCTGGGGCACATTTTAACGCCAGAAAGCGCACCTATATATCCCTGGATTCAGTCGTGGGTCTCCGTGACTTCCTTCTTCTGTCGTATTCAGCCTTTAGCCGTAAAATCTCTGCATTAAAGTCGTCAAGTATCATTTCCTTTTGCAAATATATGTCAGCCTTCTTCATGCTACACAGATATAAATCGCGCGGGCAATCTGTTCCGCATCGCAAGCTTGTCAAGATCGCCACATAGATTTCCGCAATATAAGCCGTGTCCCGTATTATTTCAAGTGTCTCACATCCGCTGATAAGCGGCATATTTACATCGAGTATGACCATGTCGTATGGCCGCGTCGTCTGCACAGCCTCTTTCAACCTATCAATACCCGTGTAGCCGTCCGTCACATGCTCAATGCTACAGCCAATCCTGCCCGCCTGCAGCGTCAGCCTCGTCAGCGTCGCTTCCGCAACGTTGTCGTCAATGATCAGTATTCTTGCATTCTGTGACATTCCAGCCCGCCCAACAAAATGCAGCCCGCGCCATATTCATTTAGGAGAGAGGGAGGGAGGCGACCGACGGCCAGGCCAGCCGCCTCCAGATGGCGCGCCCCGTTTAACCTGCCCGCACGCCATCAAGGAATTTATCAACCTCGGCCCGAAGGGTCTCCGAGTTTCGGGCGAGTTCACCCGACGCGGCCAGCACCTGCTGCGACGCCGCACCGGTTTCCGAGGCGGTCTGGGTGATGCCTTGGACATTCGCCGATACGTCCTGCGTCCCTTTAGCGGCTTCCTGGACATTGCGGGCGATTTCGGCGGTGGCGGCGCCCTGCTCTTCCACTGCGGAGGCGATGCCGGAGGAAATCTGCTGCACCTGCTCGATGACCGTGGCGATATTGCGGATGGCATCCACTGCGCGGCGGGTCTCCTCCTGCACAGAACCGACCTGCGAGGAAATCTCCTCGGTGGCCCGCGCCGTTTGGTTGGCAAGGTTCTTCACCTCGTTGGCCACCACGGCGAAGCCCTTCCCCGCGTCACCGGCCCTGGCCGCCTCGATGGTGGCGTTCAAGGCCAGCAGGTTGGTTTGCGCGGCGATATCATTGATCAGGCTGACCACTTCCCCGATCTTGTCGGCGGCATGGGCAAGTCCCTGCACCATGGCATTGGTCCGCGCCGTTTCCTCCGACGCGGTGGCGGAAACCTGGGCCGCCTCGGCAACCTGCCGGGAAATCTCCGAGATGGAGGATGACAGTTCCTCGGCAGCGGCGGCGACAGTCTGGACGTTGGCGGTCGCCTCCTGGGCGGCGGCGGCGACGGTAGCCGCCTGGGCCGAGGTCTGCTGGGCACCGGCCGACATGCTCTGCGAGGTCGCCTGCATCTCCGACGCCTGAGCTGAGACTCCCTTCACCAGCCCCATGACGGCGGACTCGAAGCTGTCGGCCATATTCAGCATGGCTTGCTTGCGCTCGGCCTCGGCACGGGCCTTGGCATCCTCCTGCTCCTTCTGCATGGCCTTGACCCGTATGGCGTTGTCCTTGAACACCTGCACCGCATGGGCCATCTCGCCGATCTCGTCCTTCTGGCCGGTGGCTGGGATTTCCACCGAGGTGTCGCCTCCGGCCAGAACGCCCATGGCCCGTGTCATGGCGTTTACCGGGTTGGTGATGGAGCGGCTGATGAAGAAAGCCAAGACCATCCCAATAACGACACTGATCGCGCCGACCAGGATCGAGAGGTCGATGCCCCGGTTGATGGACTTGACAGCAACCTCTCCCTGCTCGGTCCCCGCCTGGCGATACTCCGTTGTCAGAGATTCGGCCTTTTCATCGAGCTTGACCCTGGCGGACATGACATCGGCAGCCAGAGCCTTCGCTTCGGGCGTCTCAAGGGCTGGGTTCTTGCCGCCGATGGTGCGAAGCTTGGCGACTTTGACCAGGTATTCCTCAAAATCGCGGCTGACAGCCTCGGCCTTGGCCCGTCGTTCAGGGTGGGAGGTATTCTCGATCAGTTTCTTTAGATTCTCGCGGGACCGGGCAAAATCCGCATCGGACTTTTCCCAATAGGTCGGCTCACCGGTCGCTAGGGCGATCCAGAGCTGCATCCGACCGCTGAACATCCGCTTGTCGATTCGCTCCATCAGCGCTCCGTTGTCGAGAAAACTAAAGACATTCCCGACCGATTCGAGGTTGGCCCTGCCGGAATGGACGGCATAGCCGCTCAGGCTGGCGATGAGAACCACCAGGAGGCCAAATCCCACCATCAGGCGGGCGGCAATCTTCAAGTTTCCAAGCGACACGATACGATCCCTTTCCCAGATTAGGTACGCAAGGCGGCAGCATAACCCACCACCAAATTTCAGCCAATAGCACGCCCCACCCTTCGTTATAGATAGACTACATCATGTGATGTAGGTGTCAGCCCTCGATTTCAGGCAGAGTGAAGCAAAATGTTGTGCCATCTCCATCATGGGGCTCGACCCATATCCGGCCACCATGGCGCGTGATGATACGCTTGCAAACGGCGAGACCAATACCGCTCCCCGGATAGGCGTGGCTGGGATGCAAGCGACGGAAAAGTTCAAATATATCCTGGCTGGTATCGGCAATGCCGATGCCATTGTCCTGGACACGGATCGTCCAGAAGCCACCGGCTTTCGCCGATGAAATCACGATGTGCGGCTTGCGGTGAGGTACCTGGAACTTGATCGCATTTCCCAGCAGGTTCTGGAAAATCTGCATCATCTGCACAAAATCACCCATGACCTCTGGAAGCTCTGAACACTCGATTTCCGCCCCGCTCTCGCTGATACTTTCATGAAGGTTCTTCATTGCCGAGAAGCAGGCATCGCCCAGCGAAAGCCGTTCGTAGCCAACATCCTTGCTCGACACCCTCGATACAGCTAGCAAGTCGTGGATCAGCAAGTTCATGCGCTTGGCTGCATCGATGACGAATACGAAATTCTCCCGTTCTTCGGTCGGCAGTCTTTCCGCCATATTCTTCTGGATAAGCTGGGTGAATGACACAATGGTCCTGAGAGGCTCCCGCAGGTCATGGGACGCCACAAAGGCAAAGCGTTCAAGTTCGGCATTGGATTCGGTCAGCCGATCAATCAGATCGCGCAGGTCCTGTTCCTGCCGGTGATGGCTCGCCTCAAGGTCCAGGCGATCAAGCCCAAACGATATCTCATCTGCCATCTGTGTGAGCAGGTCTATCAAATCCGGGGAAAAAGCGGCGAGTTGTCCCGCGTATAGGTTCAGGCCGCCGATAGCCTTTCCCTGATTGAAGATTGGAAAGGACGCCGACGAGCGAAATCCGGCCTCTCGGGCTTTGTCGTGCCATGGGCGGGTGCCCGGAAATTCCAGGAAGTCATCGACCACCATAGGCTCGCCAGAGAGAATACTGCGGGCTGTCGGCCCCTCCGATGTGGGCGCTCCTGGCTCCAATGATATCTGAAGGTTTTCCAGATAATTTCCGGATTCACCGGCAAACGCGATGGGATGAACCGATTTACCCTTTGCATCGATAAGACCGATCCATGCCAATTGGAAATGACCGAACTCGACGGCGATGCGTGTGACGGCATCAAAGATGGCCTGTCGATCCCGTGTGTGCAGAATGGTGTGGTTGGTCTGGCTCAAGGCCGCATAGACATTCTTGAGGCCGACAATGGCCTCCTCGTAGGCCTTATGGTCGCGTATGTCGCGGACGAAACCGACATCGATCTCCTTGCCATCGCAGAGATGATAGTTGGCGGTGATCTCTACGGGGATCAGAACCCCGTTCTTTTGTAGAAGTTGGGTCTGGAAACGCAGAGCCTTCTTTTCCTTGAGTTCACGCCAGTGGGCATCCCATGCATCGCCCACATGATTGGGGTTCAGGTCAGAGACACGCATTTCCTGTAGTTCGACACGGGTATACCCAAGCAACTGGCATGCGGCGTCATTGACGTAGAAGAACTCTCCATCCCGGTCCAACCAGAAGACGGCGTCAGCTGCCCGATCGATCGCGAATTGGGTCAGGCGCAGCCCTCCCTCAATCCTGGCTTTTTCCCGGACGTGATGATGGCCGGCTCGCCATACCGCAGTGATGCCGATCATCACAAAACTCCAGAAAAGCAGATGTTCGACGGCAAGCCTCCGGATACTTTCTTCCGCCATCATCCGATGAGGACCAAGGTGAGCGACAACGTCCACCCCGCCCCTGAGGTCGCCAACTGCATATCCTTGATGACCATGACAACTGAGGCACCCCTCTTCTGTCATGATCGGAAGCATCACGCGCACCTTGTCGGGTGCGACCAACTCGGTAACCTCGACCTCGCCAGCGGCCAGTCTCATCAAAGCAGCTTTTTCCCAGGCATCCGGAGCGTTTGCAGGGTTCAAGGGCTTAAGGCTTGTGATTCGCCCATTTGCCACATATCCCTGCTCCATCAACTGCCGCATCATGTATGCCGGATTGACCAAGGTAAGGCGCTGCCCATCCTTGGTTTCGACGTCACGATGGGGAACCTGAAGAAAACTATTCGGCGGCGTCCGGTCGGTTGGGGGCACATAGACGCCGCCATGGGAAGCGGCCCATTGCCTGAAACCAATGCTGATCTTGGCGCTGACCCGCGCTTCATTGATCGCCATGTCAATGGCCTGCCGGTGCTCGGCCTGCTGCCCTATCCAAAAGGAGAGGGCAACGGCAAACGTCCACAGCACCGCCGAGCCCATCACGAGCCGGCGGAATGCAGACACAGAATTAACCGCCAAGCGGATTTCGGGGAGCCCCACCCCCTCCTCCCAAAATCAAATCCAATACCAGATATATACCTTAGATCATATCCCGCCTTCTATAAAGGGGTGTCACAAAATGCGCCATTAAGACACCAAAAGCCGATATTAAAATACTTATCAAACGGCTTGAGCGTGAATACTCAGCCACGCCAATCCCGTATCGGACGTTATGGAATAGCAAAACCATAACCAAGCGCCGATTTCTGCGGTTTCCAAAGCCCGATATCGGGGAGACCTTGGCAAAAGGTGATGTGACACTACCCATAGGATGAAAACATAACATTATGGGTGTTCGTCATGTCGCAAGCCAAAGTCCTGTCCGAAGCCGAGATGAAGCGCGTCCTGGCTGTGGTCGCCCAGCACGGCATCCTTTCCACCCGTAATCGCCTTGCTGTTTTGCTGTCCCATTGGGCGGGCATGCGGGCTGGTGAAATCGCCGCCTTGAAAATTATGGACGTAGTTAATGAAGGCGGCGCTGTCCGTGATCGCGTCCATCTCGCAGCCACCCAAACCAAGGGGAAGCGCGGACGCACGGTGTTCATCAACACCAAGCTCCAGCGCGAGATCGCTCGCTATCTTGAACAGCGGGAATGGACGGACGAACGCAAGCCGCTGATCCGCAGCCAAAAGGGCGGACACTTCTCGCCGACCACAATGGTCATGCTGTTCCGCCGCATTTACGACGAAGCGGGTTTGTCGGATGCGCGTTCTCACAGTGGTCGTCGTTCGTATTTAACGACGCTGGCGAACAAGGGTGTTTCCGTGTTTGTGCTGCAACAGCTTGCCGGACACCAAAGCATCCAAACCACCCAGCGTTACGTCACAGTCAATGAAGAGATGATGGTGAAGGCGGCTGAGTTGGCTTAGCCCCGCAACGCTTCCAGAAGAATTTTTAGGTCTGGGGCCAAAACAACACCCGATTGACTGCGGGGAATTATTTTTTTGCCTGTGATTCGTTCCGATTCATTTTTGACGGCGATTTCAAAAAATTTGCCGATGACGTGATCAAGGCAAACGTTTTGATCTGGAGGGCAAAGATCATCGGTCAACGGGCCGCCGCCGTCTTCATGCAAATCATGGTTCACTGATTTCCTTTTGTTTTTAAAAGATTTTCTGATTTTTCCGTCTCCTTCAGACAATAGTGTATCAATAAGATTGCTTACGATATCGACATTCAAGCCTGAAATTGAACTCAAGTGATTGGCGTTAATTAAGTAGTGCTCAAGATCAGAGCCCTGCGTAACGAAGATGGTGACGCCGGGAACGCCAACCTTGCGTTTCCACGTTTCAACCTCAGCATCGGTCATAAAGTCGCGATCACGATGCAGTATAAGGTTTCTGTTGCCACGTATAAGGCGCTTCAGCTTTTTTAGGGTCTTTGCAATCGCTTCAGCATGAGAGGTGCCATAGTACGGAACTATGTCGTATCGCTCTCTTCCAATGCCTATGTTCTGCAGCAAAAACTTTAAAATGTCAGGGTTTTCATCCTCAACAATAAAAAGGAATTCTTTTTGGGAGTTCAAAACCTTATCGGCATCATCCAAAGCGCCAAGTTCCGTTAACAAGTCAATCGCCTCATATTCGCGCTCGTTTCGCAGCATCCCGCCATCCAGCCAAAAACATTTGGCATCTTCTGGAGCTGATAAAATAAGATGTCGGCTATGTGTGGCAATAAGAATCTTTGTATCAAAATTGCTAGCAATTATTCTAAATGCCTGCATTAGCATAGATTGGTTCGAAGGATGCAGGTGTGAGTCTGGCTCGTCAAGTAGAAGCAGAGCAGGAGAGAAGAGCGTTACGTATGCAAATATTTGAATGGCCTGAAGTAGGCCTGTCCCTACAAGGTCTAACGGAACGGGGTATTCACCAGATCCAACAGAAACTTTAACGCTTATGTGATGGTCACGCTCAGGCCTAAAGGTAACGTCAATATCAATGGGTCCAAAGAGCTTCTCCAACAAGCCAGTAAGTTCCGGTAGCTTTCCTTGTTTCGACAGCATCAACAAGATATTGCGTAATACAAAATTGGCTTCGCCGCCGGCCATTTTTCTCAACACGACGGCCTCAGTTTTAAATTCTTCTTGATGCGGAACGCCTGCCAATCCAGGGACATAAACAGTAAAAGGTGGGGCAACTCGGCAAATGTTAGCTCCGTAATTAGGGTAGGTACCAGACCGGCTGATACCTACATTGCCCTCGTTCCGTCCTTTGTAAAGTTCGATTGTATACTCAGCAGCGTCACCAGAAGAACTTTTACCAATAAATTGAATTTCAGCGCGATTTTGATCGGCCCTATTGCCAAATGGACTCTTGTGCCCAAGTTGGGAGTAATCCCCTGTAGGTGAGTAGCGCAATTTTTGCTCGGAGACTGTTTGCGTATTTCCGAACTCAAGCTGAGATTGAGCTGCAGTTACAGCTGCATGTACCGCCTGGAGCGTACTGCTTTTTCCAGAATTGTTTCCCCCAATCAGAAGATTAATATCTTCAAGGCTCAACTCAAGTCGGTGAATTTTTTTAAAACCCTTAATGATAATTTTTTCGAGTTTCATTTTTCCTCTCGGCTTTCGCCAAGCCCCTCGCATTTAGAGCTCTAAATCATATAACCGGCTACACGCACAGTCCGAATTGGCAACCTCTTAGCCAGCTGAGCTGAGCGCAGAGCCACTATTCGCTCATTTTTCCATCCCACCTTTCGGATTCCCAATCAAATTCATAAATTCCGAGCGAACCTTTGGGTCCTCTCGGAACACGCCCGTCATGGTGCTGGTTATCATCTTGACCCGCTTCTTTTTGACGCCTCGCGTGGTCATGCACATGTGCTGGCCTGCGATAACCACGGCAACGCCCTTGGGCTTCAAAGCCATGTGAAGCTTATCGGCGATTTGCGTCGTCATCTTTTCCTGAATTTGCAGCCGCCGTGCGTAAATCTCCACAAGCCGGGCCAACTTGCTGATCCCGACCACTGTCTTGTCGGGAATGTAGGCTATGTGCACCACCCCGGTGAACGGCACCATGTGGTGTTCACAATGGCTGTCGAACTCGATGTCCGTAAGCGTCACCATCTCATCGTAGGAACCCGTTTCCGCGAAGGTGGTCTTCAAGACCTCGGCAGCGGTGGAGTGGTAACCTGCGAAGAACTCATCGTAAGCTCGAATTACGCGATCAGGTGTCCCTCGGAGTCCTTCCCGATATGGATTGTCCCCCGAGTAGGCAATAAGCGTCTTTACCGCCTCCATGGCATCCTCTCGCGTTGGGCGCCTATGAATGCGATGCTGGGAATCGTGCTTAAGGGCGAAGATAGCTTCGCTCTTGGCATCTTCCTCTGACTTGGCCGCGAGCGTAATCGTCACATGCCGGGTCGTGCCTTCGGGCTTGCACATCGCCTCCCACGAGCCTGTGCGGTCATTCTTGTTCAGGCCGACAAAGCCTTCCGGTCCTCTATAGACGATTGGGATGCCACCAGCTTCCTTCGGAGGGGCAGGCTTCCTTCGAGGCTTTTTTGCGGGAGCTTCAGGAGGTAGGTCAACGGCATCATTCTCGGCCATGTTATTCGAAGCCTCCAATCTTGTGGGTCTGTAGGCTCAGGCTCCAATGCGGGTGAGCCAAGCAGTAGTCGATTGCCATTGCCGTGCTGCCTTCAACGCCGTCACAAGGCTGAAGGAAGAAGTGCTTGAACGCCATTCGTTCAAAGTCGGACGGATGGTTTTCGGTCTGGGGGTAGACCAGCTTCAACTCATGCCCTCGATCCAACTTCACACGCGCATCAGCCTTGGGGCTCACGCACACCCAGTCCAACTTGGCCGCGACATCATGCTTGCCGACTGTGCCATTGGTTTCCACAGCGACTTCAAAGCCAGCGACATGCAGTGCATCAACGAGCGGGATATCAACTTGAAGAAGCGGCTCGCCACCAGTGCAAATGACATACGGCTTGCCTCCACCAGGCCACTTTGCGGATATGGCTTGGACCAGGCCCTCAATCGTGTATTCCTGACCGCCAACGAAATCGGTGTCACAGAATTTACAAACAGCATCGGCCCGATCTTCTTCCTTGCCGCTCCACAGATTGCAGTTTGAAAATCGACAAAAGATTGCAGGCCGTCCGCTGTGCGCCCCTTCGCCCTGCAAGCTGTAGAAGATTTCTTTGACCTTGTAGCTCATCCCATAATCCCCGGATTGAAACCGTCAGCCGTGTGATCGACCCAACCATTGGGCGTTTCGAACAGCCGGATGTTGACGAGGCGAATAGGTGTCTTCTCGAAGTGCGCCTTCAAAGGCTGACCCAGCAGCTCGAACATATGAGCCGCAAGGTTCTCAGCCGTCGGGGAATACGGAACGGGCACGACCTTCATGCCGTCTGGGTCTTGTTCGCTGTAGCAGGTGCGAGGAAGCCGAATAGGCTTCTTGTCTGCGGTTGAACAGTAGAACTCCAACTGTTCGGCAATGGATTTCTGATACAGAGCCAAAATGGCTCTTGGGTCTTCACCTGGGTAGAACATCTCCATCATTACGGCGTCGGCGGCGCTCACAATGAATGCGTGGTCAAAGATGGAGTCGAAGATATCCATCATGTAGGCTTTGACGTTGCCGAAATCGATGACCATGCCGTGCTCAGGATGGCCAAAGTCCTGAACAAGGTGGCCCGCACATGTGGCGATTACGCGATACCTGTGACCGTGTGGAGAACGGCATTTTGAGCCGTGATCGGGAACGCGGTGACCGCAATCAATACCGATCTCTCGATGGATAAGGGTCGGTGATTTTGCCATGCATCCCCCGCTTGCTCGGATATGGGTTCATGGTGGCATGGATCGGTTGGAAAATCACCACACCCGAAATTATCTTCTCGTGCAAAGGTAAATTTGGCAGATCAAGATACGACCATGCCACCCAGATAAGAGCTCAGCTCCGCCTCATACTTGTCGAGGACGGCATAAGGGTTTTTGGCGTCAAACACATCATCAATCATGGACTTGATGGCCATGAAATACTCCAGGGACATGCCACGGTCGCCACGTCGCCAGCCTGGAGGCATGATGCCTTCAGCATGGATTAGGTACATCATCTGCCAGACATTCTCTTGGATGCTTTTCAATTCCTTATGCTTGCTAAAATGGGATGCAACGCTGAGGAGAAGCTTTTCCAGCGTTTGATCCGAAAGTCCCCTTTCAATGGGCAGGCGCTCCAACGCGGTGAAGAAGCGATCATGGGCGTCTTTGTACATCTCTGTTTGAAGCCACAGGTTTTGGGCCATCATCAGGGATAGAGATATGCCATCGCTCCAAGGCTGGAGGTGTTTAGGCATGATTCGATCTTTGTCTTCGGCATAGCCAAACACGGGGCTCTCGAAGTCCAGTTGCTTCGGCAAATCTTCATGCCCCATTGGAAGGTCCCAGTCTTCCCAGCCAGTTTTGGGGACAGTGGCTTTTCTCGTTGCCTCCAGATTTCGGCCCAAAATGGATCGCTCAAAATCCGTGTATAAAAAGCCGGATTCTCCAGCCTTCCGAAAGGCGGTGGATACGTCGAAGGTAATTTGAAACTTGGGGATGCCGCTTCGGCGCATCATAATTTGGATATAGGAGTACATAACAGCGGCTGCGCTAACCCCCATGCCCAGGACATGGACATGAGGTGAATGCTCCAAAGCCCCTTCCTGCTTGAGATACATCAGCATTCGAAGGAGGTTCTTAAGGTTCCGGAACGGGGTTTCCTCCGTGGAGGCTCCAAACGCCCAGCCATAATGGCGATGGCCTTTTACGGCTTCATACCATTTCGTTTGTTCGTCAATCGTGGAGCCGTGAATGGCGTGGAGGAAGCGGACGCTTTCGTTCTTGTTGGAGCGTGCTTCGTAAAATTCCAGATTTTCGAGGGTGAATGCTAAGCAGTCGTCAAAGCTTTTCAGGGCTTTATGGTCGGGGGATGCGCCGAATGTTGGAGCATCAAGCGACAACGAATAATCGGCAACGGCATCGATCCAATTGAAAAGCCGTTCACGCTTCTTGTCGATTTTCTCAGGGGAGTCCCAATCAAAGAAATCTGGGATGGTAGCCACCTGATAGCCACCGCTATCGGTAATGAGAACGCTGGATGCACGGTCCCTCTTGAACAGGGCAGCTTCCTTGGTCGCGGCTTTCGCCAAGTCCAATTCGGCATGGCCTGCGCTATACATGAAATAGGGGTAGTGAAAGAAGGGGCGAGCTTCACCGCCCTTGTTCCACCACCATAGCTGTTCCATCGTCTTCAAGCGCGGTGGAATGTTCTCCTGGCGTATTTCCGTCCGCTTCTTGCTGACCTTATCGAAGTAGGTGGTAGAAACGCTGGGCGTAAATATAGAGCGTTGAGGACGGTGGGGGATATCCTCGAAATAGGCCACGGCTTAGCTCAAGGCCGGAATCGTGATTGTGACCGAAAAATCCTTGTGGGTTCCGCTGATGATTACGCCACCTTCGGATATTCCGAGCGTCGAAACGCCTTCCAGCTGTTTGATTGCCCGGCCTACTTGTCCCCGAAGAAGCTTTACCGGCTCGTGATTGGGCAAGCCATCGATAGGCACGTTCAATTGGCTTTTGGAGGATTTTGCGTGTAGCGAACCATTGGAGGAGCTGATTGTGGTGGACTTGCCCTTCCACTCCCCTTCCGCCATGAGCTTTTGCGTCACGTTCTCGTCAATCTCCACCTTACCCTCGCAATTGAACTTTGGAGCGGTCGGCGGATAGGGAACAGTTTCTACGATCCAGCAGTCAACGCGCTCGGTTCCGTCAGGAGAGCTCCAGTCCACGCCTTCCTCCTGAAGCACTTTGTAAACGGCTTCCGGGTCCGGCATGACCTCTTGGTCCTTGGCATAGATTTTAACCACGCCTTCCTGAACCTCCCAGGTAAACCGCTCATCGCCAACTCCAATGGACAGTCCAAGCAGGCGATCAATTCCCTTCTCATCAAACGTTGCTGCGTGGGGTACATCCAGCTTTGAGGTGGTGAAGCGAATTGCGCTGGTTCCTTCCAGTGCCCCGAACAGCGTTACCATTGTGGCATCGCCTTCGTGCTCAAATCGCATATGGCGTTGAACCCCTTTTGGAAGCAGGGAGCGCATCCGCAACGCCTCAGTCAGCGGCTTTCGAGCTTTCTCAATCGTAGCGTATTCGTTGATGGCTTTACGGATATATGTGGCATCAAGGGGGGCTCGCCACAGTTTGATCCTGCCGTTTTCCCGCCTAATCAGCACAGCTCCCAAGCCATCGTCATTGGCCACCAACAGGTCTTCAAGGTCTGCCTCGGATAAGGTGATGGTATTTCCATCAAAGGTGTGCGTGCAGGCATCATCCAGTCGCTTGAGCAGCCCTTTATCCATGGATCGGGACTTGCTGCGTCCCTGCGCTTGGACAAACTCTTGACATTGGCCTGCTTCCCGATAAATGTCCGTCGCGGAGCGTGATGATAATTCCTCGTCCAATGCTGCCTCGTTCCACTGCTTATAGTGGGCATAGGCAAGAATGGTCTGGTACTTGGAGATTGCCGCCACGCTGGGGAAGTCATAGGCGTTCTTACGGGTCGCGCTCGTTGTGCCAAAGCAAGCCTTCACCACGTCAGTCCACCAGCTTGTGTCACTGCGGGAGGGCTTTGCTCCCATATCCTGGATCAGCTTGAACAATTCGCTTTGATCGAGGACGAACGTGTAGCCGAAGGCAAATGCCTGCGTTAACGCTTGGTTCAAGCACTTCTCAGCGTTGGCCTCCAGCTCAACGCTCTGGACATATGATCCGTTGGCAGCCGCCTTCAGCTTGGTCTGATTCGCGCTCAATCCCATGTGTCAGTCTCCCCCAGCCCGATTCGGCATGGCAATGGTTCCATCCGAGTTTATCCGAGCGCCAAACAATCTCCAAAGGTCTGATGAAGGATCAAAATTTGCAATGAGGCGTTCATCGCGTTTGTTTGGCCCCACCCCGTCCAGGAAGGTGTCTACCTTCCAGGTCCGGCTTTCACCGTAGTAGAACAGCTTGAAGGCACGCGGCCAAAAGCGGCGCAAATAGTGGGTAATGATCCAATTGTGCTTGCTGGCGAGCACCGCATCATAAAAGGCGTCGAAATTGAAGCCCGCACCTTCCTTGTAGATGGATTCTGTCCCGTCATAGGGCGGGTCCATGAAAGCCACGACACCCGCATCGCTGGGGCCTTTAGCTGGCTCGGACAGCAAAGGGGCATAGTCACCGTTGGTAATGGTCACGCCTTGGAGCAGGGCATGGGCCTGTCGAATTCGCGGGGACAAGTCTTTGCGCTGCTTCTGGACATAATCCCACCGAAAGTCCTTCGGCCCCATGAGTGCGTTAAACGACCACATATTAATGGCGAGAAAGGCCGTTCCAGCTTCCAACACATTGTCGCTTTGCTGTGCAGCGAACTGCTCGGCGTAGAGAGTCTCGGCAGACGTCTCTGCCATGCGTGCCTGAGCTACAAGGTTTGTGATATTGCCTTCCAGGGCATCCGGCATATCGCGCACGGTCGTCCAGAAGCTTGTTACCCGCCGATCCTTGTCGTTGATCCAGAACGGCACGTCTGGGTATTTGAAACGAGCCAGTAGGAAGGATGCGCCACCGCCAACAAATGGCTCGCGGTATTCCATCACATGCGGTGGCAGCCAGCGATCTATCACATCTAACGAACGGCGTTTGCTGCCGTACCATCGAAGAGGCGTAATGGGAGGCTTGCTTGGCATCGTGATTCCCAAAATTTTGAACAGGATATCAAAATTGAAGAATTTGAGTGCGCGCATTCAAGTGCGGATTCAAGGTCAGGGCGGCATCAGATTGTGGTAGGCTTTTGCGGTGGCAAAGCCTCTCTTTCCGAGCGGGAGCTTGTCTCCAAATGTTTCGCAGAACCAAGTACTGGACGAAGCTAGGTGACGGTCGCATCCAGTGTGATGTGTGTCCCCGAGAGTGCAAGCTCCATAATGGGCAGCTTGGTCTCTGCTTCAACCGAGCTGCAATACACGATGAAATTGTTCTGACGACATACGGGCGCAGCAGTGGGTTTTGCATCGATCCCATTGAGAAGAAGCCTTTAAATCATTTTCTACCGGGAACACCGATCCTGTCTTTAGGAAGCATCGGCTGCAACCTAACCTGCAAATTTTGTCAAAATTGGAATATCTCAAAAGAGCATGATAACTTATTGAAAACGCTTGTTTACGAATCTCGAAATTCACACACAGTTTACACACAGTTATTGAGCGAAAATATCACGCAAAATCAAATAGATGCAATATGTAAGGATAGCCAGAACTGGGACATCTCCAAGGCGAGGGAGATCGACAAGCTCAACGACATGGCCGATCCCGAGACCATCGCCCGGGCGGCGGTGCAGTTGGGCTGCCGCTCGGTGGCCTTCACCTACAACGATCCCGTCATCTTCCTGGAATACGCCGTGGACGTGGCCAAGGCCTGCCACGCCCTGGGCCTGAAGACCGTGGCGGTGACGGCGGGCTACATCAAGCCCGAGGCCCGGGCCGAGTTCTACGCCCACATGGATGCCGCCAACGTGGACCTCAAGGCCTTCACCGAGGACTTCTATCACCGCCTGTGCGGCGCCCATCTGGAAGCGGTAAAGGAGACCCTGGTCTATCTCCGGCACGAGACCGGCGTGTGGGTCGAGGTCACCACCTTGCTGATCCCCGGCGAGAACGATTCCCCCGAGGAAATCGACGCCCAGACCCGCTGGATGGTCGAGGCGCTGGGCCCCGACGTGCCGCTGCACTTCTCCGCCTTCCATCCCGACTGGAAGATGCGGGACAAGGACAACACGCCCCCCGCCACCCTGACGCGGGCCCGCGATATCGCCCTGGGGAACGGCCTTCGCTACGTCTATACCGGCAACGTCCACGACCCGGCGGGCGGCGGCACCTATTGCTCCGGCTGCGGTGCCCTGCTGATCGGCCGGGACTGGTACGAGCTGTCCACCTGGACCCTGACGCCGGAGGGCCATTGCCGGCACTGCGGCACCCCGCTGCCCGGCCGCTTCGAGGCGGCGCCGGGAACCTGGGGACGCAAAAGGCAGCCGGTGAGGTTCCGGCGGTGATGTGGGGGCGAGGCGTTATTTGAACGTGTGGACGGTGACGCCGGGCCTGTGTCTGATTTTGGCCAGTATTGGCCCAAGATTTTTCTCGGTTGAGGTGTCGATATGCAAGCTCTTCAGTCTTGGGGCGTCGAGCAGGGCTTGCAGCCCGTCGAACGGCGTTACACTACTGAGCGTCAGATCTTCCAGATCCTGAAAATTACCTGAGCCGGTCAATAGCAGTCCCTTCAGGTGCGAAAGCCGCAGGACGACCAAACTGGACGGAAGGCACAGGAGTGACGCCGTGTCGGCAATGAGATCAAGGTTGCGTAGTTGCGCATGGGACGTCAGGTCCAGTCCAGACCGGGGGAAGTGATTTGAAAAAATGCGGAGGTCGAGTAAGGAGGAAAGGTGTTGGAGCTGGTCAAAGACGCCTGGAGGACAAAAGGTCAAATCCAGTCGTTGGAGCGGGGCGCCGACCGGGAGGAGGACGGGGACGTTGTCCCCAAAGTGCCTCAGATTCAGAGCCCGAAGGGCAGGGCATTGTGCCAGTGGTCTGAGATCGACGGTGGCCCCCGTCATCCCACGACTTCGTCTCGACCATCCCCAGAGCGTCAGGTCCGAGAGTGTCCGGCTGTTCGCCAGCACGGCCAAATCGTCTGACTCGAGCGGGGAACAGTCCAGTTCCTGCAGGTTCGGCAGGCCAGAAATCGCTGTCAACACGCCCGGCTCGTAATCGCCGATATCCAGGCTGCGGAGCGAGGGGATTGCGGCGATGCGGGCGGCGTCAAGGACGGTTGTGGTTTGACTGCGGCGCCGGCTTCTTTTTTTCGACGTCATCATACGGCTGATGAGAGTGGAAAATGCGGCGGATCTCGCTGGCGTGTCATCCCATGCGTAGGAAATATCTAAGTGTCGGTTATTGACGAACCGCTTCAGCGCCCTGCCCAAGTCTTCCAGAGAACGGCCATGGACCTCCTTGAGGACCAGCAGGTGCAGGCAGCGCAGGCTGTCGTCGTCCAGGCTGGCAAGGCGAAGATCCGCCAGTTCGCTGTGGCTGCAGCGGCGGATCACCCTTTGACCGTATTCGTCCTCGTCGAAGGCGGTCCAGGCGGCCAGTAATTCGGTGAGGACCTTGCGGCCGGGCTGGTTGGCGTAGGTTTCGATCACCCGCAGCATGTCCTTGCCGCCGACGGCGGCGGCGCAGCGGATGCAGGCGGCGATTGCGTCTTCGGCGGTGTGGCCTTCCAGCAGCGTTGGGTCGAGGGCGGCGGCGGGGGCCAGCAGGCGGGCATGCTCCACGTCCTTGGGCGGGAACAGGCCCTTGGCCCGCTCCTTGAGCTTTTTCAGCAAATCGGCGTCCAGGTCGGCGGCGGTGGTTTCCAGGCAGCAGGCGGCGGTGACGTCCTCGGCGATCCTGCGCCGGTTGAACAGGCTGAACGATCGCTTAAGCAAATCCCGGATCAGCCGGTCGCGGGTCCGGCCGCGGGCATGCCCGGCGGCGAAGACGATGGTTTCGCGCCAGGAATCCTCGCGGGCCTTGTCCACCAGCAGGCCCAGATCATCGGCGTCGATGGCGGCGCGGGCCGCCATGTATTCCAGGAAGGTGCGATGGATGAAATCGATGATGCCGTGCTGCGGCTGGCGCAGCACGCCGCTGCGTTCCAGCAATTCCTGCAGCACCTTATCGGCGACGGAGGCAAGCTGGGGCATCCTTTCCAGCCGTCTGGCGATCTCGGCCTCCACATCGCCCCTTTCCGCCTCGGTGGCATTGTTGCGCATCATCCAATAGGCGATGGAATCCAGCAGGGCCCGCTTGGTGGTCAGATCCATCTGGGACAGGCAGGCGGCCTGAATGCGGCGGTCGGCGTCGCGCCCTCGATCAGCATGGTCAGGGCCAGGCCGTAAAGCTCCATGCGGTTGTCGGGCAGCAATTGCTGGCGGTCCCAGTTCAGCACGCAGATCATGGAACACAGCAGCGGATTCGACGCCAGATGGCGGATGGCCGGACGGTCGCGCAGGGTGCGGATCAGGTCCTGTTCGAAGCGCTCCAGCTTGGCGCGGTCGTCGGTGTCGGTCAGATCACGGCCGACGGCGCGGTGCCATTGGATGATCAGCGCCTCGCTGTCGGCCAGGCTCATGGGTTCCAGGATGATCTGCTCGAATCCCAGCTTTGTCAGCCGCTTGCGCGTGGTCTCGTGGGACAGCTTGGCATCCAGCGCGGCGGGGCGGGAACTGAGGACCAGCACGGCGTCGGGGAATGTCTCGGTGAGGTCCTTCAGCCACTCCAGCAGCTTGGCGCGGCGGGCGACGGGGACCTCGTCGATGCCGTCGATCAGCAGCAGGGCGCCATCCGCCAGGGCCTGACGCGCCCAGCCGGAGGGCATCAGCCCGACCAGCTTGCGGTCGATGCCGGCCACCAGTTGCTCGGGGGCGGGAAATTGGCCTTCGGCGTGGTCGCGCAGATAGACGTAGAACGGCATGCGGGCGTTCCAGGGGGCCAGGACGCCTTCGAAATCGCGGTTGGCGGCGCGGATGGCCAGCCATTGCAGCAAGGTGGTCTTGCCCGATCCGGCTTCGCCGCGAACGATGACCCGGGTCTGCTTCTCCAGGGCGCTGTCCACGTCGCTGGTGGGCGTTCCGTCCTGCCGCGACGAGGTGAGGGTCACATAGGCCACCGAGATTTCAGGCTCGCGCGCTCCGGCGCCGATCAGGCGCACGCCGAACAACTGCATGCGGTCCAGCCGCTGGGCCACCGCCCGGCGGTACTGGGCCTCGAAATTGCGGGCGAGGTCGTTGCCGGGCGCCACGTCGCGCATGGCTTCCACCTTGTCGAGCGCCTGCACCAATTCGGTGCTGAGCTCGAGTGTGCGCTTCAGCAACTCCCGGGTGGCGGGGACGCTGAAATCGGGCAGCTTGGCGGCGACGGTCACCGCATAGGCACAGCTTTCCCGCAGCAGCAGTTCGGCCAGATCCTGGGTGCGGCCGTCCTGGGACTGGAGGGAGGCCTCTTCCGGCCGGGCCAGCCTCTGTTCCAGGGTGAGGCCGTTCAGCTCGCTCCTCATCATGTCGGCGGACAGGGACAGGGACTCGAAGGCTTCGCCCACGGCCAGGATGGCGGCCTCGCGGTCATTGTCGGAGACGTCGCGGAATTCCGCGTCGATCAGCTTGCCGAGGCGCAAGACGATGTCGGACACGATATGGTCGAACAGGCGGCGGGTGGCTTGGGCGGTGGTGAAATCCTCGCCCCTGTTCGACAGGTGGGCGGCGATGTCGTCGGCGGCGGCCAGCGCGGCGGAGTCCTTGGGCAGCCACAGCTTGGCGATGGCCTTGGCCAGTTTCGGCCCGAATTTCAGCGTAAGCGTTGCAATCAGGTCCATGTCGCCCCCCGGCCCTCGGTGCCATGGATTTAGCCACACGCATTCGGCTCTGTCACCTTCGGTTGCGTCCAGGCACGGGCTGCGACGGGGGCGGCCCCGCTTCCCGTCTTCCCTTTCGCGCCGAATATGGTAAAGCTTCCCGCCTCTCGTCCTGATGGATTTCGAGACAGATGGTGAAGCGCTGGTTGCCGTGGGTGCTCAAGGGCGGTCTCTCGGTCGGACTGATTTGGTTCGCGTTCAGGAATATCGATCTGGCCGAGGCCTGGAGCCGGGCCAAGACCATCGATTCCATGATGCTGGCCGCGGCCCTGGCCCTGGGGATCGGACAGGTCCTCATCGGGGCCGGGCGCTGGTGGCTGGTGCTGCGCGCCCTCCGGTCGACGTTCTCGGCAATCCAGGCCTTGCCGGTCTTCTATATCGGCGTCTGCTTTTCCATCGTCACCCCGGTCCTGGGTGACGCGGTGCGCATGTGGAAGGCCAATCATTCCGGCCTGTCGCTCAAGACCAGCGTCAATTCCGTGATGCTGGAGCGGATAATGACC
This sequence comes from Paramagnetospirillum magneticum AMB-1, assembly GCF_000009985.1. GTDB lineage: Bacteria > Pseudomonadota > Alphaproteobacteria > Rhodospirillales > Magnetospirillaceae > Phaeospirillum > Phaeospirillum magneticum. The sequence goes on along the minus strand of NC_007626.1, from coordinate 4,040,253 downwards.
ATTCTGGGTCTGGTTCTGCTGGTCGCGGCCATGGAGCCGCTTTTGCTGGCGCGCGTGCCCGATGTTCCGGGAACCTGGGTGTTCCCGCTGCTGTCGGTGGCGGGCATCGCCGGCCTTGCCTTCATCAGCCAGCTTGACCGGCTTCCCGCCTCGCTGCATCGCTGGCGGGTGGTGCGGGGCCTGGTGCATCTGGCCGGCGACACCCGCCTGCTGGTCCGCCGGGTGCCGTTCAGTCTGGGCACGCTGGCGGTGGCGATCTTCGGCCACGCTAATCTGGCCCTGGTGGTCTATGTCCTGGCCATCGGCCTGAAGATCGACGTCTCCCTGCTGGATTGCCTGATCCTGTTCCCGCCGGTCATCCTGGCGCTGACCCTTCCCATCTCCATTGCCGGCTTCGGCCTGCGCGAGAACATCATGATCGTGGCCTTCGGCTGGGTGGGGGTTGCTCCGGGCTCGGCGGCGGTGCTGGGGCTGATGTTCGGCTTGACCAGCATCGTCACCGCGCTGCCCGGCGGCCTGATCTGGATGCTCTCGGGCGACCATCCCAAGCTGGATGAGATCGAGCATATCGAGGAAGAAGCCGAGGAAGAGGCGGAAAAGAACGAGATGAGGGGGTAACCCTCTTTCCTTCCCGGCCCAGCGCGCTACATTGGGATCAGTGAATTCCATCCCAATGTTCCGAGCCGTGAGGATGTCCATGAAGATCGCCTTTTCCAAGCCCTCCCTGCCTGCTTCCGGCGCCGTCGCCGTCGGCATTCTCGAAGGCAAGGTGCTGACCGGCACCGCCCAGGCCCTGGACGCCCAGGCCAAGGGCGGCCTCGCCCGCGCCATCGCTGCCTCGGGCCGCTTCGAGGGCAAGAAGGGCCAGACGCTGCTGATCCTCGCCCCCGCCGGGCTGGAGCTGTCCCGCGTGCTGCTGGTCGGCCTGGGCAAGGCCAAGGACCTGGACGCCCTGGCGGCGCAGGCCTTCGGCGGCACCGTGGTGGGCCAGCTGCAGACGTCGGGCGACGCCGATGTGGCGGTGGCCCTGGACGTCATCCCCGGCTCGCCCCTGTCGCCGGCCGAGTTCGCCGCCCAGGCGGCGCTGGGCGCCCGGCTGCGCTCGTACCGCTTCGACAAGTACATGACCAAGCAGAAGAAGGAGGACAAGCCCTCCTTGAAGAAGCTGTCCCTGCTGACCGATGCCGCCGCCGACGCCAAGGCCGCCTTCGGGGCGCTGGACAAGGTGGCCGATGCGGTGTTCCTCACCCGCGACGTGGTCTCCGAGCCCGCCAACATCATTCACCCCGAGTCGCTGGCCGAGAAGGCGGAGTCCCTCAAGGACCTGGGCGTCGAGGTCGAGGTGCTGGGCGAAAAGCAGATGAAGAAGCTGGGCATGGGCTCGCTGCTGGGCGTCGGCCAGGGCTCGGAGCGCGAATCCAAGCTGGTGATCATGCGCTGGTCCAACGCCGCCAAGAAGGACGAGGCGCCGGTGGCCTTCGTCGGCAAGGGCGTCACCTTCGATTCCGGCGGCATCTCCATCAAGCCGGGCGCCGGCATGGAGGACATGAAGTGGGACATGGCCGGGGCCGGCGCGGTGATCGGCGCCCTGGCCGCCCTGGCCGGGCGCAAGGCCAAGGTCAACGCCATCGGCGTGGTCGGGCTGGTGGAGAACATGCCGTCGGGCACCGCCCAGCGCCCCGGCGACGTGGTGACCTCCATGTCGGGCCAGACCATCGAGGTGATCAACACCGACGCCGAGGGGCGCCTGGTGCTGGCCGATGCGCTCTGGTACACCCAGGACCGCTTCAAGCCGAAATTCATGGTGGACCTCGCCACCCTGACCGGCGCCATCATCATCGCGCTGGGCAATGAATACGCCGGCCTGATGTCGTCCGACGACAAGCTGGCCGATCGCCTGACGGCGGCCGGCAAGGCGGTGGACGAGAAGCTGTGGCGTCTGCCGCTGGGCGAGTCCTACGACAAGCAGATCAAGTCGGACATCGCCGACATGAAGAATGTGGGCGGGCGCGAAGGCGGCTCCATCACCGCCGCCCAGTTCCTCAAGCGCTTCACCAACGACGTGGCCTGGGCTCACCTGGACATCGCCGGCGTGGCCTGGAGCAAGAAGGACGTCGCCACCTGCCCCAAGGGCGCCACCGCCTTCGGCGTGCGCCTGCTGGACCGGCTGGTGGCCGATTTCTACGAGGACAAGAAGTAGCGTAGTCAGGAAATTGTCATCCCGAGCGTAAGCGAGGGATCTCTGCCTGATCCGATGGTGCCGGTTCTGATCCGCCGGATCAGGATGAGATCCCTCCGCCCTTCGGTTGTCGGGATGACAGGTTTGATGGGGCGTTCATGCGCATCACCTTCCGCTCTCCCCCCGCCACCCTGGACGGCGCCATTGCCGTCGGGTTGTGGCGGGGGCGGCTTGCCACCCCATCCTTCACCGCCCTGGACGGCGACGGTTTGCTGGCCAAGGCGCTGAAGCGTCTGGGCTTCGACGGCGATGCCGAGGAGACCGAGCTGCTGTTGGCGCCGCCGCGCCCGCTCTCGGCGCTGGTGGTGTTCGGGCTGGGCAAGGGGCGCAAGCTCGATGCCCGGCGTTTGCGCCGCATCGGCGGGGCCTTGCTCGATGAGCTGGACGAAAGCCGGGCCAAGGCGGTGACCGTTCTGCTGGACCTGCCCGCCGGGCAGGCGGCGGAGATGGCCTATGGGCTGCGGCTCAAGGGCTATCGCCCGCTGTCCAAATACCGCACCAAATATGATCCCGACGACGAGGACGACATTCAGCCGGTGCTGGAATCGGTGATCGTCTGCTGTCCCGACCCGGACGAGGCGGCGCGTCTGTTCCAGGCTCGCGAGGCGGTGGCCCAGGGGGTGTTCCTGGCCCGCGACCTGACGGACGAGCCCGCCAATGTGCTGGGGCCGGACGAGTTCGTCCGGCGCGCCCGCCTGCTGGAAGCGCTGGGTGTCGAGGTCACCGTGCTGGACGAGGCCGCGCTGGCGGCCGAGGGCCTCAACCTGCTGGCGGCGGTGGGGCAGGGCAGCAAGCGGCCGCCCCGTCTGGTGCTGCTGCGCTGGAAAGGCGCCGAGGGCAAGCCGCTGGTGCTGGTGGGCAAGGGCATCACCTTCGATACCGGCGGCATCACCATCAAGGCCGATGACGAGGACATGGACGCCATGAAGGCCGACATGGCTGGGGCCGCCGCGGTGATCGGCGCCCTGCGCGCCGTGGCGGGGCGACAGGCCAAGGCCCATGTCTGCGGCGTGCTGGCCCTGGCCGAGAACATGCCGTCGGGCGCGGCCCAGCGGCCCGGCGACGTGGTCCGCTCTTTCTCGGGCCAGACCGTGGAGGTGATCGACACCGACGCCGAGGGCCGTCTGGTGCTGGCCGATGCCCTGGCCTGGGCGGCGGAGCGCCTGAAGCCCGCCGCCATGGTGGACATCGCCACCCTGACCGGCACCACCGAGGAATTGCTGGACGCCGAATACGCCGGCCTCTACGCCAATGACGATCTGCTGGCCAAGCGCCTGCTGAAGCACGCCAAGGCCGAGGACGAGCCCTTGTGGCGGCTGCCGCTGACGGCGGCCTGCGACGAGGACATCAAGTCCGACATCGCCGACCTCAAGCACTGCGCCTGGGGCGACGTCCCCGACAACGACGACGCGGCCCGCTTCCTGGAGCATTTCGTGCCCGAGGGGCTGCCCTGGGCTCATATCGACATGGCGGGGCGGGAATTTGCCGACGAGGACGATCCGCTGTGTCCCGAAACCGCGACGGGGTATGGAGTCAGGCTGTTCGACGCCCTGGCGGGGGGGGGGGCTGACGGCGGGGCTGCCGCCCCGGTCCCCGCTTGGAGGCGACGCCTCCAAACCTCCATGCCGTTCATAAACAGGGACGAGGGGCAGGCGAGGCTTGGCCCCGGATGGGTTTGGGCGAGTGCCCAATCATGAAGGTGTGTTGCCGCTTCGCGCCTTGGGTGCCGTCTGGACGTCGTGGGCGATGGCTTGCAGCAGGAGCTGGAAGCCCAGGATGGTGGGCATGGCGGCCAGCATGACCGTGCCGGCGGTGCGCGGCACGCCGCTGGCCACCGAGGCGATCCATTGCCCGATGCCCTCCACCAACCCGAAGCCCAGCAGCGGCACGCCCACCAGCAGATAGACCGAGGCGATGGTGAAATCGCTGATGAAGTAGCGGAACAGCAGGCGCCTGAGGAACCCCTTCAGCAGCAGCGGCGGGAAGTCGCGCATCACCTTGGGGACCGACAGGGACGACACCTCGTCGCCATAGCGGGCCGGCATGGCCACGTCCTCCACCGGCAGTCCGGCCATGCCCAGCTGGATCAGCACGTCGCTTTCAAAGAAATAGCGCTCGGCCAGGCGGCCCAGGTCCAGCTCCTCCAAGGCGCGGCGGTGGATGGCGGTGTAGCCGTTGGTGGGGTCCATCACCCCCCACTGGCCCGACGCCGCCTTGACCAGGAAGGACAGCGCCGAATTGCCGATCAGGCGGACCGGCGGCATGGCCTTCAGCTCGGGCAGGTGGCGGAAGCGGTTCCCCTTGGTGTAGTCGACGCGGCCCGATGCCAGGGGCTCGATCAGCCGGGGCAGCTCGGCCGGGTCCATCTGGCCGTCGCCGTCCATCTTGACGCAGATATCGCAGCCCAGTTCGAGGGCGCGGACATAGCCGGTGACCACCGCGCCGCCCACTCCCTTGTTGTGGGCGTGGCGGATGACCTCGATGCGCGGGTCGGCGGCCTTGGCCGCCACGTCGCCCGAACCCTCGGGGCAGCAATCGTCGACCACCAGGATGTGGTGGACGGACTGGGGAATGCCGGCCAGCACCGCCTCGATATGGCGGGTCACCTTGTAGCAGGGAATGATCACGGCGATCGTCATGATGGTGGGATTATACCCACGGCTCGCCGGAACGCCATTCCCATGGTAAAGGAGAAGCATGACCCAGATCGGCTTCTATCACCTGATGCGCTTGCCCCTGGAGCAGGCATTGCCCAAGCTGCTGGACAAGGCGCTGGCCGCCGGATTCCGCGCCGTGGTGCTGGCCGGCTCGCCCGAGCGGGTCGAAGCCCTGAACGACCGCCTGTGGACCTATGAGCCGGAGTCCTGGCTGCCCCATGGCTCGGCCAGGGACGGCGAGCCCGAAATGCAACCCATCTGGTTAACCCATTCGGACGAGAATCCCAACGGTGCCACCATCCTAGTGATGTGCGACGGCGCTTCTTCGGAAAAGGTGGGGGCGTATCAGCGCGGCCTCGATCTGTTCGACGGCAACGACCCGGACGCGGTCGAGAAGGCTCGGGAGCGCTGGAAGCGATGGAAATCCGAAGGTCATCAATTGGTCTATTACCAGCAAGGGGAGAGCGGCGGATGGGTGGAAAAATCAAGGACTTAGTGAATACACAATCATTACACATTGCCCGAAATCGGACGCTAAAGTAGTGTTTAATACACAGTCATTACACAGAAATGCGGTTGCGTTAGCTTTGTGATTTGCAACTAAGGATAGTTCATGCCAGGGAAGAGCCGAGGCAAGGGCAAAGGAATGCGGAACAAATACGCATTCCCTGAGTTGCCCGGCTTAGTGATCTATCAGCGTGAAGATGCCGGGGACAATTGGTACGTCCGCTTTCCCCTCAAGGTTAAGGGCGTCCGCCCTTACAAATTCCAGCTTCTCCGCGAAGGGGGCGAGAAGGACGGCGCCCCGACGACAAGCATCGACACGGCCAAACAATGGGCCTTGATGCAGTACGGCGCTGTATCGAACGCCGTGAAGAAGGGTGATGTCGGATCGCTGTTCGACAAGACCCTGGACGAGGTGATCTCGGAATATATCGCCGAGGTCAAAGCCGACGCCACGCGCGGCAAGTCAGCCATCAAGCGCGCCGTCCATTCGGCCATTCCGCTACGACGCTATTTCAGGGAATGCGCGGTGCGGATCATCGGACGGCTCACCACCGAGATCGCCAAGGGCTATATCAACTGGCGGCTGGCACAGAGCTCTTACCGTGGCACTCCCATCGCGCCGACGACGGTGATGCACGAGATGCAGATCCTCAACCAGATCTTGGATCATGCCGTTGATAAGCGGTACATCCGCTACCAGGATCGCCCCAAGGCGACCTTCAGCGTCAGCCTGAAGAAGCGGACCAAGCGCGATGGCTTCACCTCGGACGAATGGAAAATCCTGGAAGACTGGCTGTGGGAATGGCCCACGCTGACGGTGAACGGCAGAACGCGAGAGCGCCGCGAGCATCTGCGGGATTACTGCATCTTCCTCTATTACAGCGGCATGCGCCCAGGCGAGGCCATGAACCTCCAGAACCGCGACATCCACATCAATGATACCGCCAATGGCGAAGAGACGGTCATTCTCGACCTCAATGAAGGCAAGACCGGGGAGCGGGACGTGGTGGCCATGCCCGAGGTCGCCGATGCCATCCGGCGGCTGAGAAAGCGGGAAATCGCGACTGGCCCAAACGACTTCCTGTTCATCAACGAGCGTGGCGAGAAGCTCGGTGTGCCCAGCGCCACGTTCTCCAGGATGCTTGAAGACCTGTATCTTGAGAAGGAGGCCGACCTCCGGATCGGACGGACGAAGCAGAAGCGGACACCGTATTCACTCCGCCACACCTATGCCGATACCCGCCTCATGGAAGGCGACGTCAATGTCTTCGACCTGTCGGAGAACATGGGCACCTCGGTCCAGATGATTAAGCACCACTACAAGCATGCCAGGAACAGCGCCAAGGCCAAGGAGCTGACGCATGTAAAGCCCGAATTCAGGCCGAAGACCGGAACCGTCGAACAGCTTGTTGACGCGGCGCGGAAGGCGGGACGAAAGACGGCAAAGCCTAAGCCGAAGGGGCACCGCTTTCCCTATTTGGTTCTCGCTGAGGATGAAGAATAGGTCTCCGTAGACGCCCAGCGCGGCCCACCGCTATAGCAGCGCAACGGGCGCAACGCCCACTTCGGACACGCGCCCTCAGCCACAGCGGGAGCCGCATGGACCGAGCATCAAAGATTGCCAAGCAGAACGACCGACTACGCCAGCACCATATCGGTGGTCGGGTGATGATTACCCAGGGCATCCAGACCCTCGACCAGGACACCATCACGGAGATCGTTGCTGCCGTTGCCACGTTCTCGGACTTCACGCCGGACAACGATCCGCACCATGAACACGACTGCGCCGTGATGACCGTTGGCGAGCATCGCATCATCTTCAAGATTGACGCCTACGACCGGGAACTGACCTTCGCCTCGCCCGATCCCGCCGACCCGGCGGTGACTGTGCGCGTCCTCCTAATCATGCTGGCCGACGAGTACTGACCCGCGCGGAACGTTACCGGCGGTAACAGCCATCCGCCTAACGAACGCGATCCCAATAGCCAAGACCGATCTATGAAGTCGCCGGGGTAACTTCGGCGGCTCTTTTTCGCTTCCTTGCCGCCACCCGAGCGCCAGAATACACATATTAGATGAAATGTCAACTATGCGTCAGGCATATATGCCGGTTTTGAGCATCTGGACCACTCGGAAGCTCGTGAAACAGTGCGCCGCTGCACCCTTGTGAAGAAGTGCCAAAAACACAGAGAGAAAGGTGTGAAATTTCAACACGTTATCTTTCGACCGTTTTGCTCTCCGCATGCCGAGCCCCAAAGCCCCCTTCCGCCCGCGTAGCCCACCCCAAAACGCGGTGAAACGCTACATACCAAATATTCGATGCGCTGCAATAAGTCATTGTGACGATAAATTCGCATTAAAAATCATAATTGTAAGTATATATCGACGCGAATAGGATCGCATCAACGAGAACGCGCAATGCGTGCGGCAACAGCGAAGGAATATAATGCGATATAGATGCGAGATGTATTCTCAGTAGCTCCCGGCATCGCCAATGTGATGCCTGGATGCATTGCGGAATAAATCCACTTCAATCGGCATAACCTCTTGTCTTGACCTATTGGGCAAGGCGTCGGGCATCGCTATGCCCGCGCCCCCGTGGTCGAGATCGCCTAGCCCTCACGAACCAGCCGTTCCGTAGTCCAAACCCTGCCAACGGCAGAAATGAGGAGAATTATCGTGTCCACACCATTTTGCTCCGCAGCCCCACCTTGGGCTCCACCCGACCTCACGTCCCTGACCCGCCACAGGGCGATCATTTTTCCGGCGCTTCAGCCGTTCAACACCAATCTGGTCAATGACCCTCGGGCGCAGAAGTTCCTTGCCTATGCCGGTTTCAAGTCCTTTGACATTCTCAACTTCCAGCACACCAGCGGGTACTTCCATTACCCCTACGCCTTGGTCAGTGCGGGCAACGCCAACCTCAATATCGTTGCCTCACAAGCGGAAGTAAGCCCTGCATGGCGGCGCAATCTGCTGCTCGGGACGACGTTTCTTGATAGCGGCGGCTTCTCGGTGGCGACTGGCCAACTCAGCGTCCAGGAATACTTCCAGCGCCGACATCAGCTCTGGGCTTGGCAGGACGCCTTTGCCCAGATGGGCAACGTGATCGTCGCGGGCATGGACGTGCCCACTGCCGCGTTCCGCAGGGGCGTGCCCGGCATCCCCGGTTATCAGAACTGTCATCTGCGCACCGAAAGCAACATCTTGGATCAGCTTCGGCACCGCATCGCGGGGCTCTACCGCCTACTGAACGTCATCCAAGGGCTGACGGGCGGATATGGCCCGGAAAGCCTGCTCTACTGGTACCGGCACATCAAGTACCTCAATGAGGTACGGCTCTGGGGCGAACAAGCCTGCGAGGGTTGGGCGCTGGGTGGGCTCTGGTGGCTGGAGCCTGAAGATTTGCTGCTCTTGCTTTGGCACATGTACCACGACGGCATGCTGTCCGGCCGGAACAATTGGCTGCATGTCTTCGGCGTCACCGACGCCCGGATGGTCGCGATCTTCTCGCTGATCCAGAAGGCGCTTCGGTACGAACTCCGTGACCCCAAATTCACGATCTCCTGCGACTCCTCGAACCCGACCAAGAACATGGGAAAGGGCGGCAGCCGATATCTCGGCACCGGCAATGTCGTTGCGACGCAACGCCTACCCGATAGCTCCTTGAAGAAGGACGGTGCCCATCGCTTTCCGCTGCTGTTCGCTGAGGGCAAGGTCTTTCCCTACACGACCGCCGTCCCGTTTAGCGGCTTCACCCCGTGGCAAATCAGCGCCACCGAGGACCTTCTGAAGGGCACCGTGCTGGAGGGGACGCCGCTTCATTCGGCCTACATCCTCCAGGGAGACAAGGCAAATGGCGGCCTAAACCCGCTCGGGCAGATGGCCATGGCCTTCGTCAACACCGAAGCCTTCCTGCGTCAGACCTACTCAGTCGTTGACCGCTACTTCGTAGCGAACGAACGGAATCTCGTCCCGCTGATCGTCCAAATGCTGCGCAGCAACAGGCCCGAGCAGTGGCTGCCGCTGATCGCCTTCCCCTGACCCAACCCGTCCCCTCTGGAGAACATCATGATCACCAACGACAAACTTTCCGCCACTTCCACCACTACTGACACCCAGGAGACCGCCATGAACGCCGATCAGACCAACAATTCCGCGCCGCAGCCCGAGACCGAAAATATCGTTACTTCCGGTAACGTTATCGGCGACGACATCGCCTCTTCCGACGATGCAGGGCTCGACCAGAGGGCCGATCTTCCCGCCGAGAATGCCGACGACGCGGAGGGCATGTCGGCCGATGAAATCGAGGCAGCCCTCCCCGGCAAGCAGTCCTACATGGACGCGGCTTCGGCCTGCGAACAGGCTGCCCATAACGCCTACCTGACTGATGGCCGGGTTGCTTCCGGCGAGGCCGAGGTGTGGCGACTTATCTATCTCACTCTCACCCGCGTCCATGCCTTCTATCTGGCCTACTACGGCACGCCCGACTACGACAATTACATCAGCAGCCAGGGCGTCAATCTTGCTCCCGGAAAAGATAGCAAGTTCGGCCCACTGCTTAAGGCAGTATTCGGCCTGGGGAAGATGAAGGCCCCAACGATCAAGGTCTCCGACGCTCTCAAGGGGCGGATGCGGACACGCCTTTCCAAAATGAATTCCGCGTTGGAATTGGCCGAAGAGCGAGCCAAGCGGGACGAGAACGGCAACATCGACGTTGTGGTTGAGCTACTCCCCATTGGTTGGACAGAATTCGGGGAAGTTTAAGCTACTCTCCGGGCCTGCTGATCGGTTTGGTTGATGGTGTTCCAGTAGACCACGGCGGGGGTCCTTCCGCCATGGGCGGCGTGGGGCCGTTTGTGGTTGTAGAAGGTGATCCAGGGTCCGATCCCGGCCCTTGCTTGCGAGCCGGTTTCCCAGGCATGGAGATAGACGCATTCGTATTTTAGGGACCGCCACAGGCGCTCGATAAAGACGTTGTCGATGCAACGGCCCTTGCCGTCCATGGAGATGCGGGTTCCGGCCCGCTTCAGCCGGTCGATCCAGGCGAAGGATGTAAACTGGCTGCCCTGGTCGGTGTTCATGATCTCCGGCGGGCCGAAGCGCAGGATGGCCTCGTTGAGCACCTCGACGCAGAAGTCGGCCTCGAGCGTGTTGGAGATGCGCCAGGCCAGCACTTTCCGGGTGGCCCAGTCCATGATGGCGATCAGATAAAGGAATCCCCGGCGCATGGGCAGATAGGTGATGTCGGCGCACCAGACCTGATTGGGCCGGTCGATCCGCAGGCCCCGCAGCAGGTAGGGATAGGTCTTGTGGCCCTTGGCGGGCTTGCTGGTGTTGGGCTTCTGGTAGATCGGCATCAGGCCCATGAGCCGCATCAGCCGCCGGACGCGCTTGACGTTGACCGGGTGGCCCTCGTTCTGGAGATGCCAAGCCATCTGACGGACACCATAGAACGGCGTTTCCAGGAATTGGCGGTCGATCAACCGCATCAGCTCCAGGTTTGCCTCCGTCTCGCCCAAGGGCTCGTAATAGAACGATGATCGCGCAATGGACAGCAGGTGGCACTGGGCGCCGATCGACAGCGCCGGGTGTTTGGGCTCGATCATGGTCCGCCTCACTTGCCGGTCCACGGCTTGAGCTTTCGAGACAAAAAATCGTTGGCCACGGCCAGCTCCCCGATCTTGGCGTGCAGGGATCGCACCGTATCCTCGTCCACCTCGGCCTTCTTCTTGGCCCCGCGTTCGAAGATCTCCGCCGCCCCGTCCAGCAGGGACTTCTTCCATTGATGGATCATGGTCGGATGGACGCCATAGGCCGACGCCAATTCCGATACCGTCCGCTCGCCCTTCAGCGCCTCAAGGGCGACACGCGCCTTGAAGGCCGCGTCATGGTTCCTGCGCTTCGACATCTCTGATCTCCTCGTAGTTGGGGATCAGCAAACATCAGATCGTAGCTTCCGTCAGTGTCCAATTTCCGGGGAGTAGCTCATAGCTCACAGTCTTCGTTATCGAGAAAGTCCCAGGCTTCGGGACGCGCCAGATCTTCCTGGGCGAACCAAAGCCCGGAGACCTGCCCATTGCCACCACGCGGCCCGACGCTCTGGATCGAAAATTGGCCGAGCTTGCGGCCGAGCGGGGGATCGACCATTGGAATGTTGCCAATTTCTCGGACAAAGCCATCTCGGAAGCGCGCCAGGCGGAACGGCGGCAGGTCGAAGAGGAGGCCCGCGTCCGCGAGCAGCATGCCCGAACGCAAGCCGCCGCTGAGAGCGCGCGTCACACAGCGCAAAAAGTGGCCGAGGCCCGACGAGCCTGGCAGGCGCAGGTGGAGGCTCATCGGCTCGACCAGATAGAGATCGATGCGGGGGTGGAAATGCGTGTCGCCGACGCGCTCGCACGGCGTCCGGCAAATACGCCGGATCCCCCGGCGACGGCGAAGCAACTGGGCATCCTGTTTACCATGCTGGTGGAGCGAGACTGCCAATTGAAGTCGAGCGACGCCCCTATCACGGCGGCCTTTGCTGACGAACTGATCGGGCATCTGCGGCAGGTGGTGGTGAAGTCGCGGCCTTCGAATGAAGAGCCGCCTCGCCCGCCATCTGCTCAGGTGGAGGGTGTCGCATCCCCGAAGCGCTCAAGGGACGGGGGCATCGATGGGATGTAGTCTCACCGCACGCTACCATTTCAGGGAACGACCGCCATGGGCCGGAAGCGGACGGGCGGCTATCGGGTCCAGTACAGGCAAAGCCGACAACGTCGGCATGGTATTCTAGGATCGCCGACGCGCATGCGCCCTTTGGTCGGACAACCGCGGCTCCCTTCCAGCGATTCTTTGCTACCGTGTAAGAATGGCAATAGCCTAGTTTGGATCGGGCGTGGAGCAGAGGTTCACATCATGACCACGAGGCCCGGCTCTTCCAAAGTGGATAAATCTCAGGACGCGCATCGCGCGAAGGCCGAGGTGCAGGCTCGTCGGAATCAGGGGGAGAGCGATCTTCTCCACGAACTCCGCGTCCACCAGATCGAGTTGGAGATGCAGAACGAGGAACTGCGTCGGGTTCAATTGGAACTGGAAGAATCACGGGACCGATATATCGATCTCTACGAATTCGCTCCGGTCGGTTACGTGACGCTGGGTTCATCCGGCCACATCGAATCCGCCAATCTGACTCTCTCTTCAATGCTGGGCTTCGAGCGCTCCGCCTTGCTGAAATTGCGGTTCAGCGCCCTGGTGTCGGAGGTAAGCGGCGACGACTGGCATCGTTTCATGGCGGCCATTCTGAACGACCAGGAGGATCCCCATCGAACAACCGACCTCCGGCTTCGGCGTCGGGACGAGGGCACAATCGAGGCACGTCTGGATTGCCTGCGGGTCACGAATGCCGTCCATGGTGCGATGGTTCGGGTCGCCATAACCGACATCACCCGGATCAAGCAGACCGAAATCGCGCTGCAAGCCAGCGAGAAGCGTTACAGCCTGCTCGCCGCGTCGACTTTCGAAGGTATTGCCATCTCCGCCAAGGGGCGCATCGTCGATGTGAACGAGCAACTGGTCGAAATGCTCGGCTTCCCACGAGCAGAGTTGATCGGCCGACCGGTGGCGGAGTTGATCTCCGACGAGGATCGTGATCGCGTCATGGACAATATCCATCGCGGTCATGAAAGCCATATCGAGCACGGCATGGTCCGCAGGGATGGTTCCCGGATCGAGGTCGAGGCCCATGGTCAGCCATTCAGCGACGATGGGCGGGCTTTTCGTCTCACGGCGCTGCGCGACATCACCGCGCGGAAGGAAGACGAAGCCGCGGCTCGCATCGCCCTGCATATGGAACATCTCCGCAATCTGGCGATCGAGGCGACGCTTTCCGAAGAGCGGGAGCGCCATTCCATCGCCAAGGACCTTCACGACGGCCTGGGACAGACGCTGCATCTGGCCCGGTTCAAACTGGACCGGCTGGTGAAGGCTCTGCCGCAGGAGCTTCCCACCGCGACCTTGGCGCTTGAGTTGATCGGCCTTCTCTCCGAGGCCAGTGGCGAAGTGCGCTCGCTGACCTCCAAACTCAGTCCCCCGGCGCTCAAGGACTTGGGATTGGTGGCGGCCATATCGTGGCTGGCGGACGAAATGGGGCGGCGCCGCGGGTTGCAGGTCGTAGTGGAAGACGACGGCGTCCCGAAACCCCTCACCGAGGGACAGTCAACCCTTCTGTTCCGGGCTGTGCGCGAACTTGTCATCAACATCGCCAAGCACGCGGGTGTGGGTTCTGCCCGGATTGGACTTCGTGTCTGCAATAACCGCCTGATTATCACGGTCGCGGACAAGGGCGTCGGTTTCATCGACTGGCGAGCAACCCTTGAAGCCCGGCGTGGTTTCGGACTGTCCAGCGTGCGAGAGCGCATTACCTTCCTCAAGGGAGTCATGGACATCCAAACTCGCCCGGGCGAGGGGACCACCGTCGTCCTGGAAATGCCGTTCGATTACAATGATTCCGCGCCCACGGAGATGCTGCCATGACCATCCGCGTCATGCTGGTCGACGACCACCGCATGTTCCGAGAGGCGCTTCGGGCGCCGCTGGAAGCCGAGTCGGACATGGAGATTGTCGCCGAAGCCAATTCCGGTGCCGATACCTTGGCTTCCCTTGATCTGGCCTGTCCGGACGTTCTGGTTCTCGACATCGGCCTGCCGGACCTCAACGGTATCGAGGTGGCTCGTACGGCGATCAGGCGGCATCCCGACTTGCGTATCGTCGCCCTGTCGGGCTTTGCCGACCGCATCTATATCGAGGAGATGCTGAAGGCGGGCGCCCATGGTTACGTGGTTAAGTCGTCCGGAGCTGATGAGTTGG